>JBBRBE010000098.1:0-22593 GCA_038206175.1 Chloroflexia bacterium | reverse complement strand
AAATTCGACCGTCCCGGCATTGCGATAGCCGACGGCGGCGGCGGCGGCCAGGGCCGCCCCGGCCATTCGGTCGCGCAGAGCATTGTCGCGGCCCAGACCGGGCGAGGGGGTTTCTTCGAGCACCTTCTGGTAGCGGCGTTGCACGCTGCACTCGCGCTCGTAGAGATGCACCCCCAGGCCGTAGTTGTCGAACAAAACCTGACATTCGATGTGCCGCGAGTTCGGGACGTATTTTTCTAAAAAGACGGCTCCGCTACCGAAAGCTCGTTGCGCCCGGCCCGGGGCTGTCTTGAGGGCGGCTTTGAGCTTGTCCGGGTTCTCTACCACACTCATGCCAATGCCGCCGCCGCCTGCGCTGGGCTTGACCAGCACCGGGTAGCCGATCCGGGCGGCTTCGGTCAGGGCCAGGTCGAGGTCTTCGACCGCCTCAGCAGTACCCGGCGCGACCGGCACACCGGCGGCGATCATCAGGTTGCGGGCCGGTACTTTCTCGCCCATCGCCTCGATAGCCCCGGTGGGTGGGCCGATAAAAACAAGGCCCATCTCGGCGGTGCGGCTGGCAAAAGCCGTATTTTCACTCAGAAAGCCGTAGCCCGGATGAATAGCTTCGGCCTCGGTCTGCTGAGCCGCGCCTAAAACCGCGTCCATATTGAGGTATGAGGCGTGAGGTTGCGCCAGACCGATCAGGATCGCCTGGTCTGCCTCGCACACAAAAGCCGCGTTCATATCGGCATCGCTATGGACTGCCACCGTTTCGATCCCCATGCGGCGGCAAGTGCGGATGATCCGCCGGGCGATTTCGCCCCGGTTAGCAATTAAAATTCGCTTGAACAAAATTCGGCTCCCTTCGGCCTATTCCAGTCGCAATAAAACCGCCCCTTCTTGCACCGGCTGATTGGGGGCTACCAGAATTTCAACGACTTTGCCATCCTGGGGAGCCATCACCGGGATTTCCATCTTCATAGACTCAAGGATGATTAAATCTTCTTCCTCGCTTACATCCTGGCCCACCTCGACCAGCACCTGCCACACCGTGCCGGAAATCTGACTTTTTACGTCAATCATGGCCTAAAATTTCCTTCCTAGTTAGCAGCCAGGCTCCGAAAGCTGTTTGCCAGCTAAAAGTGACCTGATTGCTAGTTTTTACGGCTGTTACTAAATTGTCGCGCCTGGAAAATATTGCCAGGGCATCTTAACAAGGAATGGCCCAAATGACAAGGTTCTCGGTGCAAAGCTCGTTACGATGGCTAACCTTTCGGTTGCGCCTGCCCATGATTTGAGTTAAAATACGGTGCCTGAATTGCTTGGCTGGTGTATTGTTGGCCTCTTTCGGGCGGACGGAAACGGTTTATGCTGCGGTGGGTAGTCTGGCCTGGTCTATTCTCACCTGACAGTCCAGGCTGACACCTGAACCACAATTACGACGGAAGCCAAATCCGATAGAGGAGCCGATTACTAATGATCGATAGTATGCTATCGTTGATCCTGCCCGCCTACAACGAAGAAGCCAATATCGAAATCGTGGTCAACGAAGCATTGCAGGAAATACCTAAATCTTTCCAGCGTTTTGAATTGATCGTGGTGGATGACGGCAGCAAAGATAAGACCCCCGAAATTACCGACCGCCTGGCTCAACAACACCCCGACCTCGTGCGAGTGATCCATCACCGGCCTAACCGGGGCTACGGGGCGGCCCTCACCACCGGGTTTCGGGCCGCGCAGGGCGATTACCTCATGTTTATGGATAGTGACCGCCAGTTTAAGCCCGAAGACATCGCTATTCTTGCGCCGTATGTGCATCGGGCCGATATTGTGGCCGGTTATCGTAAGAAGCGCAACGACCCGTTCTACCGCTTCCTGATCGGCTATACCTTCAACACGGTTGTGACAATCCTGTTTGGTATTCATTTACGGGATATTGATTGTGGTTTTAAGATTTTCAAGGCCGATGTACTCAGGAATATGGAATTGACTTCGCCGGGAGCCTTGATCAACACCGAAATTCACGCCAAAGCCCAACGCCAGGGTCGCAGTATTGTCGAGGTCGGGGTCAACCATTATGCCCGGTTGGTAGGAGATCAATCCGGGGCGAGTATTCGGGTGATCCTACGGGCGATGCGCGAGACTATCGCTCTCTGGCTGCGGATGCGCCATTATTCCCCCGCCGCTGAGCTAGGAGTAGCTCGAAACGGTCATTCTTCGTCCTCGTCTTCGTCGGAAAAGGCCCAGGCGGGGGGAGGACAGTCTCGGCCAGGGCCGACCATCAGTCTTGGGGCAGTGCTGGGTGCCGGTACTGCTCTGGTCGCGTGGCGACTATTGCGGCGTGGCAAAGGCAAACTTAAAAAGTAGATTTTATTAATTGAGCAGAGAAGCGGAAAACTTTATGACGTGGAAAGATGTGCTGGTCGAGATAGTAATCCCGGTTTATAACGAAGAGGCCGTGCTGGAAAAGAGCGTGGGGACGCTTCGTAGTTACCTGCAAGATTATTTCCCCTATCGCTGGCGCATCACCATCGCCGATAACGCTAGCATTGATGGCACCTGGGCTATCGCCGAAAAGCTACAGGCCACTTACCCGGATGTGAAAGGCTTGCACCTGGAACAAAAAGGGCGAGGAAGAGCTTTGCGTTACGCCTGGAGCCAGAGTGATGCGGATGTGGTGGCCTATATGGATGTAGATTTGTCCACCAACCTTAAAAGCTTCCTGCCCCTGGTTGCTCCGATCATCACGGGGCATAGTGAAATGGCAATCGGTAGCCGCCTGGCGCGAGGCGCGGTCGTTACCCGGCAGTGGAAGCGCGAGATCATCTCGCGTTGCTACAATTTGATGATCAAGCTGGCTTTTTTTAATGCTTTTAGCGATGCTCAGTGCGGTTTTAAGGCGGTGCGTACCGATGTTTTGCACCAGCTATTACCGTTGATCGAGAACAATGAATGGTTTTTCGATACGGAAATGTTGCTGCTGGCGGAGCATAACCGACTGCGGATTTACGAAGTGCCGGTAGAGTGGATCGAAGACCTTGACTCGCGGGTCAAGATCGTCAAGACGGCGGCGGAAGATATTCGTGGCCTTTCCCGAATGCGTCGGCTTTTCTGGCGGGGCGGTGGACTGATCCAGCCCTCGGCTTCGGTTCTTTCCCCGGCCCCTGGTGTCGAACAAGAAGGGGTTGTTTTGAAGTAATCCGCTCTAACGGCAAGGGCTTTATGCCCTTTGTTTCTTTATAATCAGCTATTTACACGTATTAGAAAAGACGCATAACATGATTAAGGATGATATTAACCTGCTGGTGACGAAGGCTATAGAAAAGGCGATGGCGGCGGGTGAACTGCCCGAACTGGTAATCCCTGAAATAGTAGTCGAACACCCGGCCAAACCAGAACACGGCGATTATGCGGTCAGCGTGGCGATGAAGATGGCGCGGGCGGCTCGGTTGGCCCCGATCCAGATTGCCGAACGCATCAAAAGTCGCCTGGACGCGGTAGAATATGTTTCTGGCGTGGAGATCGCCCCGCCTGGTTTTATCAATTTCCGGCTAAACGAAGGATGGCTCAAAGCGCAGGTCGGCGGTATCGTGGCGCAGGGCGAAAAATACGGCAACGTCGAATTAGGCCAGGGCTTGCGGTTGCAAGTTGAATTTGTCAGTGCCAACCCGACCGGCCCGATCACGATTGGCGGCGCACGTGGAGCATGCCTGGGCGATACGCTTGCCAGTATCATGGCGGCGGCGGGTTATGCGGTCGAGCGCGAATACTACGTCAACGATGCGGGCAACCAGATTCTAGCCTGGAACGACTCTATGTGGGCTTATTATCGGGACGAGCTTGGTCTACCAGTTACGGACGAGAACGGCCAGCCTTTACCAGTGCGTATTGACAAGGAAAGCGGTCAGCCTGTCGAGCCGAAGGAATTTGATGCCCCGATTCGCTATAACGCCCGGTCCTACGCCCGCGAACTGGTGGCCCACGAAGGCGACCGCTTCCTCAGCTTGCCGGAAGCCGAGGCCCGGCGACTGGTCGGAAAAGAAGGCGTGAAAATCGTTCTCGAACACAACGAGGAAGACCTGGCCCAGCTTGGTATCCTGTTCGACGTGTGGTTTCACGAGCAAGGCTTGTACGATAGCGGAGCGATTGAGCGGGCCTTACTGAAAGTGCGCGAGAGCGGGCAGGTAGTCGAGCGCGAAGGGGCGGTCTGGTTTGTTTCCAGCAATCTGGCCCAGGATCGTGATAATGTGCTGATCCGTTCCAACGGTCTGCCGACTTATTTTGTCTCGGATATTGCCTATCACGATAACAAGTTCCGCGAACGGGGTTTTGACAAGGTGATTGACATCTGGGGAGCCGACCACCAGGGCCACATTCCGCGCATGAAGGGAGCAATGGCCGCAATTGGCCTGAACCCGGACGACCTGACGATCCTGACCACTCAGCTTGTCAGCGTGAACGGGTTGCGGATGAGCAAGCGGAACAAGAATTTTATTCCGCTTCGGGAGATTATGGACATTACCGGCCCCGACCCGATCCGCTTTAACATGATCGCCCGTGCGCCAGTTTCGACCCTCGATTTTAATCTGGACCTGGCGGTAGCCCAGAACGACGAGAACCCGGTCTTTTACGTGCAGTATTCGCACGCTCGTACCGCCAGCATCTTCCGCAAAGCGGCGGAGGCCGGGATCGAGTACGAAGGAGTAGAGGCCGACCTGTCGTTGCTGGCCCACCCTTCGGAACTGGCCCTGATCCGCCAGCTTTTGCTGCTGCCTGAAATCGTCCTGGAAGCGGCCTGTATCCACGAGGTGCAACGGTTGCCTTACTACACGCTCGAACTGGCCCGTGCTTTCAATGCTTTCTACCGCGATTGCTACGTGCTAGACCTGACTAATATGCCGCGCACCCAGGCTCGCCTCAAGTTAACGCAAGCCACCAAATTTGTGCTAGCCCGCGCCCTGACCCTGATGGGCATGAGTACGCCGGAACGAATGGAACGGGCCGAGCAGCCCGACCCCGAACCCGCTCCTGCCGAGGCCCAGGCTTAAAACCTGGCCGAAAAGTAGGTAATAGTAGGGCGGAACAGTCAATGGACAGAGCCATATCCTACAAAAATTGGGTTTGGGTAGGACATTGCTCCGTCAATGGATTTTTTGGATAGGCTCTTAGTAAAATAGCTCCATAGCGAAAAAGAGAGAAATAAAGACGGCCCTGCCACACCTGTTTAGCGTGGCAGGGCCGTCTTTTTAGTTATTCTCGATGCTCAGACGCAGCGTCCAGCCCGTTTGCGCCTGGAACTCGTGTTCAAGTTTCGCTCGTTGGGTTTCGTCGAGGGCCAGGCCACCCAGCTTGAGGCCGATTTCGTTGCGGTCGCGGTGAATACTGAACTTGCGAATAATAAGGCCGGGCCACTCTCCTACCAGCCCTTCGGTCAGGCTTTGCAGAGCCTGATGATGCGGCTCCGGGTTGATCCTGATCGGCCAGCCAGTTTCGTAGGCCAGGGCTTCAAGCAGAGGTCGGTAGTGTTCACCCGCCGGAGCCGTGACAAAGGAAAGCTCGATGAACTGCCCGTTTTTGAGGCTGCGGCGCAAAGGACGCCCGCCCGCCTCCTCGAAACGGCGATCAAGCAGGGCAAAGGCGGCGTTGATTTCCATCTTCGGGCGGGCCTCGGCTCCTGGCGGTAGCGGTGGCGACGGTTGGGCCGGGGCAGACGGTGCGCCGGGTAGGGTCAGGAGTAGCCGATAGCCGGTCTGCTCCTGGTAAGAGCGGCGCAAGGCTTCCCAATCCGGCTCTAATTCGGCTTCGGCTTCGACTTCCGGCCCACCCCCGCGGGCCAGCGTCACCCTGACCTCGGCCAGTTCACGATAGATCGCGGGCGGCTTGACGGCCAGCCAGCCAGGAGGCAGAGCGCGGCTAAAAGTGTTCGCCAGAGCTACCTGATGCGCTTCGGTGTTGAGTTCGATGGCCCAGCCAGTGCGCGTCGCCAGTTCTTCCAGTTGGTCGCTGTAGCGTTGGCGGGCCGGGTCTGGAAAATGAAAGGACAGGAGCAGTTTACGTTCGGCCAGGTTCGCGCCGCGTTTGTAAAGCCCGCTCTGCATCACTTCGGCGGGCGGGAAAATTTCGTCAACGATTTTCAGGGCTTGATTTTGCTCTAGCGGAAAAGCTTCTTGCACCGCAGTCGCGGTCGGATTCTTCACCAGGCCATCGGCATGACGGGCCAGCCGATAAAGAAAGGGACGGCGGTTATCCGGCACAAAGCCACTGGCCTTTTCGTGGAGCAGGAGGCGCAACTGGCTGTAACCTTCAGCGTCCAGGCTTGCGTTGCTCTGGGCGGTCTGGGCCAGCCAGAGGCGTGCGACTTCTTGCACCGTCAGGCTGCGGCCTGTCGCCAGCCGTTCGCCCAGTTCGGCCACCAGCGTTTCACGCACCCCACCGAGTTCGGCAGCCGTCGCGGGTAGGCGGGCCGGAAGATTTTCAGCTTCGCTATCGGCGGGGGATGGTGGGGCCACTAACTGGCGTTTGCGGGCGGCAGTGCGCCGGGGCGCAAAAGTCAGTTCGTCGGCGGCCCGTGGCAGATAGACGCGCCGGTCTTTCGATTGTATCAGAAGGTCGCTCAAAGCTTCCCGCGCCCCACCTGCTCCGTGTACCAGAACGGTTTCTTGCGGATCGAGTCCTTCGATCAAAGCGGCCACTTCGCCCGCGTCTACGTGAGCCGAAAGGCTGTATTTGCCGACCTGACATTCTACGGCCACGGTTTCGCCTTCCAGCTTGAGGACGCGCTCGGCAGGGTCGGTCGCCTCGGCCAGAGCCAGCAAAGCCCGACCGGGGCTTTCTTCGTCCTGGTAGCCGGTAATGAAAATAGCACTTTTGCTCTCGCGGGCGATATAGCGGGCATAGTAGGCACTCGGCCCGCCCGAAAGCATTCCGCTGGAGGCGACGATACAACCAGGCCGGGCGTCTTCGGCCAGGCGTTGTCGCTCCTGGGGCGTCTGGATCGGGACAAACTCGATAGCCTTGCCGCTCGCCATCTCGTCGCCCCAGAATGGATTGCCGTGCCGCAGAATTTGCTTTCGCAGAGCCGTTGCCAGATCGTAGGGATGTTGAGTGTAAACGCCGCAGACCGAACGCACCATACCATCAATCCAAACCGGGAAAGGCGCAATGACTTTGCGGGCCATCGCGCTTGCCAGGATCAAGAGGATTTCCTGCGCCCGACCGACGGCGAAAGCCGGGATCAGCACTCGCCCGCCGCTCTCGATCACTTCGGCTACGGTTTCGACCAGGCGGCGTTCTTCCGTGGCACGGTTGGCGTGCATGCGGTTGCCGTAGGTGCTTTCTACCATCACAACCTGGGGCCGGAACCGCCGATCTATCGAGACGGGCGGCAACATCCCGCCCACGGTTAGCTGCGGAGTCACGCTGATGTCGCCACTGATAAAGGCACTTTCACCATTCGCTCCTTGCAAGCCGATGCAAGCGGCCCCCAGAATATGACCGGCAGGAAAAAAGGTCGCCGCCAGGTCGCCGCCAAACAGGGTCAGTGTCTGGCCTAGCTGTACAGGCTGGACGCGGGTAAACAGGCTGTCTACGAGTTCGCGGGTGTAGAGCGGAATTTCGCGGTCAACCTCGTAGCGATTTTTCATTATGTTGAGGGCATCGTTAAAAAGCACGTTCACAATGGCCTGAGTGCCTGGTGTGGTGTAAATTGGCACGTTGGGAAAGGCCCGGTGAACGACCGGCAAGGCTCCCGTATGATCGGTATGGGCGTGTGTAACCAGAATTGCTTCGATACCGCCAAAATCCGAGATGCGGCCCAGATCGGGCAGCGCGTCCGGTTGGCCGAGCCGAATCCCGGCGTCCACCAGGATTTTATGACCGCCAATTTCAAGCAGAGTACAGGTAGCACCGACTTCTTCGGCTCCTCCAAGCGGGATTAACTTCACAGTTACATGTTCCTTCTATCTTGCTAACTAATTTGATCTCTTTAGCCTACTCTTTTAATTTCGGTTTGTCCATTCTTTCGCAAAAAGCCATTGCATTCTGCTTCCTAATCTATCATAAAGAATGATGCTCCTGGCTCAAGTGTATAAGAACATTACATTCCAAGCAAGTATTGACAGCATACCATACTGTATGGTATGCTAAAACTACAAACATACAATAGAGTATGTTTCACCTGGATAAAAGGCTACAAAGTGACGTTTTTCTCTAAAATGAACTGGTACAACGAAGGTTTTAACTTGCTGGTAGAAGTTGGTGCTACAGGGTTAACGGTGGATACCTTGACGCGCCGGTTGAAGATCACGAAAGGTTCTTTTTACCACCACTTCAAAAATTACCAGGATTACAAAAACGGTTTGCTGGCTTATTTCGAGGAGTTAACTACTTCGCGCACTATTGAAATGCTTGAAACAATGGCAAAGCCAGCCGACAAGATCGAGGGACTTTTAAATATTACCCGGAGCGGTTCAAGTCAGATTGAAGTAGCTCTGAGAGCCTGGGCTTTGCAAGACCAGGAAGTGCGGGCATTTCAGGCCCGCATGGACAGCCGACGGCTGGATTATTTGCAGGACCTTTTTACCGAACTAGGCTATCAACTCGAACAGGCGCAGTTAATGGGCCAAATGTTTTATACGCTTTATGTTGGAAGCACCCTTATTGTACCGGAATTATCGAAAGATAGACTTTACACTGAGCTAACGCGACTTTATAACCAGTCCAAACCCTAAAGAACCAGGAGGAAAAATCATGCAACTTCCCGCTTGTATCCAGCAGACCCCGGAAATAGCCGCTCAATTTGAAGGTGCTAACGTTGTTGATATTAAAACCGCCCGGAGTGATGTCCCTCTGCGCCAGTTTCTAGCCGGAATGTTCAGCTATCAACCGGGCTGGATCACTTTTCTTTACCGGGTTCGAGCAGTTTTTGTGCGCTTCCTGGGGATGCGGCAAGCTGGTATTCCACGCCCGCTAAAGGTTAACCCGGAAGAAGTGCCAATGACCTCAGGTACTAACCTCTCCTTTTTCAAGATAACTCAGGCTCAGGAAAACCGCTACTGGTCGGCTGAAGCGGATGATACCCATCTTAAAGCCGCTTTATTAGTGGTAAAAGAAGTTACCCCCGACCACAAACAGCAGTATTATGTGGTTACACTGGTTTATTATCATAAATGGACCGGGCCGCTTTACTATAACGTTATCAGGCCGTTTCATCACCTCGTTGTGAATGGTATGGTCAAAGCTGGAGCAAAAGCAGCACCTGCAAACCTTGTCACTGTGGGTCAGGGCTAAAAGCTCTTGCCTCGTCCCGCCTGTTCTTTCTACCCTCGCCCGATATTGCGGGTCAGGATCAAAAGCTCCAGCACGATGAAAGCCAGTAGGAGCGAGACGGCATTGAGGAGATTGAGCGCACTGACGAGGAGGAGGAAGGCTAACAGCATGACGTAGGCTCCGGCCAGCACTGCCTCGCGCCGGGCGCGGCTCAGGTCGTACTGCTCGACCTTGCGGGAGAAAAGCCGGAAGCCTAGCCGGTAGAAAACTGGCAGCCCGATTGTAGCCGTGACCATGAAAAGCGAAAGCAGCAGCAAACCCAGCGGCCCGGAATTAGCGTTCCACCCGCGCCCCGGTTCGGTCGGTACAAAGGCCAGCACGTAGCCGAAGATTGCCCAGCTTGCCACGGCCCAATAGCCGTAGAGGGGAAATTCTAAAGCCCGGCCTATCGGCACGAAAGTCAGGGCGGGCGCGACGATCAGCAGCACATAAGCCACTAACCGACCGGGAAACCAGAAATCATATTGCCCGGTATTGAGCAGGAAAATCAGGCCGACCAGTCCGGCCCAGGCGAACCCGGCCAGACCAGCCAGCCCTAGCATGGCCCGGCGGCGGGTAATCGGCGTTTGACGTTCGTTTAACATTAGAAGTTGTCCCAGGAAAAAAGGGATCGAACTTGAATGTTGGAAACGGTCATCAAGATCAGCATCAGGACAACCGCCAGTAACGCCAGAGCCAGCGCGGGCCGTCGTCGCCACAGGAAAACCGCTCCACCCAATCCAACTGTACAGATCACCCAGAAGCCCACACCGGGTAAAACCCCGGTCAGGACCAGCAGAGGCAGGAGGGTTTTCCATAAGCCCAGCCTGTACGTCCGATTGCCCAGCCGGATTTCAAGCGGCGATTGGGACTGACTCTGGGCGGACTGAACCTCAAGTTGCTGCCAGCCGCGCTCGATCTGGTCGGGTTGCCAGCCCACCCGCAGTAGGTGCAGGTCAATTTCGTAACGCGTCTCGGTCTCGCGCCCGGTACGGATGTAGCGCAGGATGGACGGTTCGGCCTTGAGAAATTGTTCCTGGGCTGCCTGGTGAGCTTGCCGCGCCGCATTGTTAAGTCGCCAGGCCATCCAGCCGCTTGCCGCCAGGTAGATTAGCGAGGGAAAGCCTATAGTCAGGCGCACCAGGCCATCATTAAGGTAAGTCCGGGCCATTTCCCCAGGATTTAAAGCGGAAAGAAACAGCGAGTTCACAACTAGCATCGGCATGACCGCGACACCCAGCCCGATACTCACTGCCATTGCACTTGATACTCTTGTCCCGCCAAAAGATAGGCTGCAATCTATTAGCCAGCCGGTCAACGCGCCCAGTATGGCAACGGGAACGCCCATAACCAGGAAACCGGCTATAATGATGCCAAAAGAGCCGAAGGGTGGCGTTTGCCAGGTATAACTCACCGAAGCCACCACCAGAACAAGATACAAGATCATCAAGGCCGGGCCGGTTTGAAGACCCAACATCCAGCCATTCGTTCTGGTCGTTTGAAGCGAAGCCCTTAGTACCGCCATATCTCACCTACCTCAAGTAAGCTAAAGTAAAAGAAACTGTTCAGCCTATCACGTTCTGTCATTGTCATTCTGAGCGAAGCGAAGAATCTTCTTGATTTACCTCAATTTTACTCAGTCGAGAAGATTCTTCGGCCTCAAATTGGAATTATTCAAGTTCCTGACGGCTTTCGGCCTCAGAATGACACCTGTAAGCGAAAGTCCTAAAAGTAAAAACTATCCCTAGTTCACGCTGATCGTGCTGCCGGTGGCAGTTTTAGTGATGTCAATTCGTACCGGGAAGACATCTTTAAGTTCCTGGATATGCGTAATTATTATCACTCGCTTGAAATCGTCCTCGATGCTACGGATTGCCTCGACCAATCGTTCGCGGCCTGGGCCATCTTGCGACCCAAAACCCTCGTCAATTACCAGCGTTTGCAGGGCGGCCCCACTGCGCCGGGCCAAGAGCTTCGAGAGAGCGACCCGCACCGCGAAGTTGACCCGGAAAGCTTCTCCGCCGCTAAACAATTCGTAAGAGCGCACTCCGGCCTCGTCGCTGATTTTCAGGTCGAGCGTCTCGATAGCGTCGCCTTTTTTGCTATCGCGCAGGGTGTCGAAGCGTACCGTCATGCGGCCATCGCTCATATTGCCCAGCAAGCGATTCGTTTCTTCTTCCAGTTCGGGTAGCACCGTATCAATGATCAGAGCCTGTAAACCTTTCTTGCCAAAAGCTTCGGTCAACTCCCCAAAAACACTTTTCTGGTTGGCCGCTTCCTGAAAAGCCCCGTTTTTAAGTTTGCGTTCCGCATCCAGTTCGTCCAGCCGTTTTAGCTGGCTCTCGGCTTCCCACAACTGACGCTGGAAAAGTTTTACGCTACTTTCAGCTTCGGCCCGCCGCCCCTGAGCCGCCTCGCGTCGCTGGACGACCTCGCTTAACCCGGCAACTTCGGCCTGTAAGCTTAACGCCTGAGTCTGGCTGGTGGTTTCCTCCTGGCGGAGTTCGGCCTGACGTTGTTCCAGTTCGGTGGCCCGCTTGTGCAGTTCCACAATCATAAGTTGAGCTTGTTCGAGTGAAACCATCTGCTGGTCAAACTTTTTAAGAATGTTCAGCCGCCCTTTCACGCGTTGGTAGGTTTCGTCGTCCCAGGCCAACTCTTGAGCTTGCTGGTTGAGGTCGGCCAGTTGTCCGCGCTCTTTCTGGCTAAAGGTTTTACCTTCGAGTTGAGCCGCAAGCTCGGCTGACTTCTGCCGCAGGAGGCTAGCTTTCTCGTCGGCATGCCGGGCCTGGGCCAGCTTTTGTTCCAGTGTCCCAAAATTCTTTTGCAAAGTCGCCAGGCGGCGGGCCGGGCCTTCCAGGTCGCGCACAATCCGGTCGAGGACTTCCAGGCTGGCTCGCAATCCTTCCAGATTAATCTTGTTCTCCTTGACCGTTGCCTGACACTCGCGGTATTCCCGGCGGCGTTCCTCAAGCGTGTGGTCGCGGGCGGCTTCGTCCAACAGCGTCCCGCAACGGTCGCAGCGTTCGCCTGCCGCCGGAACCTGTCCGGCTCGCGCCTTGATTTCTTCTAGCTGCTGGCTTAACTTGCGGGCTTCCAGGCTCAATAGTTCGTGGCGCGTAGTTACGGCTTGCCGTTCGGTTCGCTTGCCTTCAAGTTCTTCGGCTCGTTTAGCGGCCTCGGCAACCTCGGTTTGCAAGGCGGCAAAATCTTTTTCCAGACCGGGCAGGCTGCGGCTTTGTTCCTCGGCTTCCTTTAGCCCGGCCCTGGCGTTGCGCTGATCGGCTTCCAGGGTAGCCTGGGCGCGACTGACGATGCCTTCCAGTTCGTGCCGCCGGGTCAGCAACTGGCGGTATTGGTCGAATTTGCGAGTCATCGTTTCGTATTCTCGTTCGACCAGTTGCCACTCTCGAAAGCCCGCCTCGATTTCGGCTTTCCGCCCGATTACCTCGCGGCACTGTTCAGTTTGAAATTCGTTACGGGCTAAATCCTGACCGGTACGGGCCAGGTCGCTCCGCACCGTTTCCAGCCGTTTGAGCGCATCCTGTCGCTGGCTTTCTTTCAAGCGCAAAACACTCTCCCGGCTTTGCAATTCGACCAGTTCGCCTTCTGCCGTAGTCAGGATTTCGCGGCCAGCCAAAAGCTCGGTTTCGCCCTGCCGTTTCTGGCTTTCGTATGCCGGACGCCGGGCCAACTCGGCCCCCAGTTCTTGTAGCCGCTCGTCCAGGCGTTTGCGGCGACTCTCGGCTTCTCGCGCTTCTTCCTTAGCCCGTGTTTCCAGGTCGTCGTAGTAGCCCAGGCCCAGAATCTCGGCCAGCACCCGCTTGCGTTCGCCCGGTGTTTTGGTGGTAAACTCGTCGGCCCGGCCTTGCAGCAGGAAAGCACTGTTGATAAAAGTTTCGTACTCCATCCGCAAAGCTTTGATGATTTCGTCCTGAGTGGCTCGTTTGGTGTTGCCGCCGATATTGCGCCAACCTCCTTCGGGCGTTCGTATCTGGAAACTTAGCTCGGTGTGTCCGGCTCCTTTGCGGGTGCGCGTGCGGACGATGCGGTAGAGGATTTCGTTTACCTTAAACTCCATATCGGTTTG
Organism: Chloroflexia bacterium; assembly: GCA_038206175.1. Taxonomy (GTDB): domain Bacteria; phylum Chloroflexota; class Chloroflexia; order Chloroheliales; family Chloroheliaceae; genus 54-19. Next base: position 9,215 of record JBBRBE010000098.1, on the reverse strand, counting down.
CATTTCGATTTCGCCCTGGGCGATCAGCTCATCGTCGCTGGCCCGCGCCTTACCCCAGAGCGTCCAGGTGATCGCATCGAGGATAGCTGATTTGCCTGAGCCGTTATCCCCAGAAAGACAGACCAGATGTATTCCGTCCAGGTCGAGCATAGCATTCTTGTAGCACATAAAATTCTTCAAAACTAACTTTACCGGAACCAATGGTTACTCCTTTAGATCAGCATCGTTTATTCTAGCTTCGATGTGAATACGAATAAGCTTCTTCAATATTCTTTAGGATTTCTTCGTAATTATCACCCTGAGTATAACAGCCTTGCAAGGATGGACAGTAAGCATAATAACCATTTTCGTCTTTCTCAATTATTACCAGCATGCTGTAACTGGTTATGGCTTTACTCCTATGGATTGCAAATAGTACCTAGAAACTCCAACATTTTCAGCACTTCCGATTGCGGCGGCAAGCCCTCCGGTAGGGTGGCGGTGGCGTAGCGGCTGATAGCCCCGAAGCGGTCGGCTACGAAAAGGGCGGTGGGCCGCTCGTTCGTCGTGAGGTCGTACTCGATTAGCTGGAGGTAGTTGCGATAGGTCGTTCCGGCAGAGTCGGCCAGAAGCGGGTAACTTAGCTTTAATTCTACCGCCAGGACGGTCAGAGCCGCCAATTGTTCCGGCACGATTACGAGCATCGCGGCGTTAATATCTCGATAAGCCCGGTACTCGGCTTGCAACTGACCAAGATAGGAAGGCGACGGTTGGGGTAAGAAATACAAAACGAGTGGCTGACGCTGCTTGAAATCCCACGAGGCAACCAGGCCACCGCCACCGCCCGCTTGAGACAACTTGAAGGCCGGAGCCATCCGTTCCCGGTTGTTGTAAGGGCCAAATCCGGCCAGCCTGGAACTGGTTTCGCTCACTTTTTGCCCTCCCTTTTAGACAAACTAAATTTACGATCTCCTATAAATTACCGTGATCTTATATCCCATGTTAAACCTAAAGGAGCCTTTATGCAACCGTAAGAGACCTTCAGCCAGGCGTGATAAGCTTCTGCCTTCGCCACGTTGGGTAGACGGGACGGTTTTACAATCTTGAAGGTTATATTCAAGAGGATCAAGAGGAGGGGAGAAACATCGAAAGGTGGCTAAAGGCTAAAGGTTGCTAAATTTGATTAGTTGAGGTCTATCAGGTCGCAAAAGTGTGTATTACCAGCAGCAACCCTTGATCGAGGGAAATATGGGCAGAAGATGCAGTAAAGAGATTGCTCAGGCCTCGTGAGAGGCCCAGGTAAAGCGTTTCGGCCTGGAGAGGGTAGTATAAGCCTTCGGTGCGGATGCCCACCGCCTGGGCCGAGAGGGGGAGCAAGCTCAGGAGTTCTCCTGTCTGCCCGGCCAGTTCCAGCCGTTCGCCGCCTCGCAGCAGGAAAACTTCTTCGCGTTCGGCCAGCAGTCGCACTTTGACCCCGGCCTCCATAAGGCGCGGCGCGGCCAGGAGGTAAAGATTGCCTAGTGTGTGGTCAAGCCGCCCGCCCAGGCCGCCCAGGATTGTCAGGTCGGTGGCTCCCGCTTCTAAAGCGGTATACAGAGCCAGTTCGAGGTCGGTTTCGTCTTTTTCACTTTGGGCCGCTTGTACCGGTACGCCTAATTCTTTCAGGCGGGCCAGGTCTGCCGACGCGATGCTATCGAGGTCGCCCACTACCACATCCGGCTTGAGGCCCCAGTTCAGAGCCGTCCCGCCTCCGCTATCGGCACAAATCAGGCGCGTCCCGCCGCTAACGGCTTCGTGCGCGTACTGCCACAAACGACCCCGGCGGGCCGGGTCCTGCACATAGGCGACTATGATGGCTTTAACCAACTATCCGATTAGCTCCTCTAGCAGTAAATTAAACGACTTACTTTCTGATCGCGGCTCCTTCACTGTGCTGCAATTCGAGGACTTCTTGAAGTTGAGCCTGGGTGATAAAGCCTTTCTGGACGAGCCATTGGCCGAGTAAGGTGGTTTGACCTGAAGCGGCCTGGGCATCCAGGGCTTGCTGCAACTGATGAATCGTCAGGTAGCCATACGAAACCAGGCTCTCGCCGAGGCGAGGTAGCTTGCGCAGCTTTTTCCGCAACAGAGTCGAAGCCACCAGGCGCAGGGTAGCATCGCCGGTGCTGCCCTTACTGATGTAGTGGTCGGCTCCTGCCGAGTAAGCTTCCTGGCGGTGGGTCGAAAGAGCTTCCATACTAAAAATGATTATCGGGATACCACGGGTGGAACCATTGGTCTTGATCAGGCGGCAAACGTCCAGGCCGCTTCCGTCCGGCAGGGTCAGGTCAAGGACGATCAGATCGAGATTTGCCCCACGTGTTTGAATGGTACGGAGTGCCTGGGCTGCCGTATCCACAATTGTAACTTCAACTTCCGGCCCGATACCTTCCAGGTCGTGGCGGCTCACGGCGGCCTGGGTAGGGCTATCTTCAACAAGTAAGACTTTTATGGGTAGCATAATGTTAGTTCTTCCCGGTCGTAAGTGCGACATAACATGATGTATTATAAAGACGAAAAATCTGCACTGGCAGAGTAGTGTTATTATAACATAATGCCCAAAGAGTTCTACCCCTTTTTGGGGCTATTTAACTCCTTCTATAGTCCTGCCCCAAAAGTAATGGAGCTTGAAATCATCCCTACAATCTAAATCCACAGGTTAAACTCCTGGTACAATAGGTGTAGATAGAGTTTGAGCTAAAAGCGCAATCTTCTGAATTAAGTTTAGCTTTCTCTTAACCAGTTTCCACCTATAAACTTTTAACCTTAAGCTTTCAATTATGCTAAATAGAGAGTGGCGAGTGAGATAAAAATGAGCGAAAACCATTTAAATATTCTGGCCCAGGAAGCGGGCCAGGCTGTCGAAGATTTAGCATTGCAGTTCGGCCTGGACGGACTTTTGCCTGTGGTAGTTCAAGAAATTAATACAAACGAAGTGCTGCTGATTGCTTTCATGAACCGGGAAGCCTATGAACTAACGTTGACTACCGGCAAAGTACATTTCTGGAGCCGTAGTCGTCAGAAGCTCTGGCTTAAAGGCGAAACGAGTGGCGATTTTCTATTGTTAGAGTCGCTGTGGGTTAATTGCGAAGAAAACAGTCTGCTACTCAAAGTACGTCTGGCTCGTGTTGCGGCCTGTCATACCGGCCACAAAAGCTGTTATTACCGGGCAGTAATCCTGAAATAGCCCTGCCTTTGGTTTCAGGGCTTGTCTCTATCCTTATTTTATCCATTGATGAAATTGATGATAAAGCTAAAGACCAAAGGTTTTGCAAATAGCTTGACCGTTTACCGGCTAAAACCGACCCCTCACGATTGCCTCTAGTGCATTCGCGCCAAACTCTCTTGAAAAAAGTGCTTTTTATGGTTCAATTAAGCTAGACTATGTGAAAGATGTAACAGGAGACTTTTAAGATCTTTTTACAGGCTTGAGGGAAACAGGAGCGGGTCGGGAAGTAGCACCGATTGCACTCAGTTAATCAGGGAAAGTGGAGAAGAGAAGCAATGAAGCACGCCGGTATGACTACAAAAGGTAAAGACCACACTTTCTTCCAGAAGAAAACGCTTAAGAGTCTTACGATGCCCGAACGGGCAGGGCAGGACGAAGTAGGCGACCTGTGGCACAAATGCGTAAAGTGCCATGAACTGACTTATATTAAGGAATATGAGAAGAACGCCAAAGTCTGCCAGAAGTGTAAATACCACGCCCGGTTGCGTTGGAACGAGCGACTGGCCTGTATTTTGGACGAAGGAAGTTGGGTCGAAATCAACGCCGATATGCGTTCGGGCGATCCGCTTGGTTTTGCCAGCGAGGGTGAAGTTTACCCTCAAAAAGCCGCCAGCACCCGCCGCAAATCCGGCATCAACGAGTCGCTTATAACCGGCTATGGTACGCTCGAAGGGCAGCCTCTGGCGGTGGCGGTAGCTGATTTCGCCTTTTTGGGAGCTTCGATGGGTAGTGTCTTTGGCGAAAAGCTGGTGCGCCTGATTGATCTGTGCCTCGAACGACGCATGCCCCTTTTGACGGTCAGTGCCAGTGGCGGGGCCAGGATGCACGAGGGCATCTTTGGGCTGATGCAGATGGCGAAAACGACGGCGACCCTGGCCCAGCTTGGCAAAGCCCGCCTGCCTCACTTTTCGCTCCTGACCGACCCCTGTTATGGCGGCGTAACGGCCAGCTATGCAATGGTAGCCGATGTGATCCTGGCCGAACCGGGCGCGATGATCGGGTTTGCCGGGCCACGGGTGATCGAGCAAACTACCCGCCAGAAATTACCCGCCGATTTTCAGACCGCCGAGTTTTTGCTGGAACACGGGATGGTAGATCGCGTCGTGCCACGCAAAGAACTGCGCCAGATTCTTTCCAGTATGATCCGCCTGTACAGTCGGGCCGAAGTTAAGGCTGCGCCGGTAGTATTTACCCTGCCGGTACGCAAACCTGCTCCGAATGAGGCCCGTTATGCCAGCTAAAATGAGGGGGAACCGCAGTCTTTTGCCGTCTCAGGCCCGCCGCCCCTTGCGCAAACCGGCCCCGGCCCTCACGCCTCCGCCTATCGAACCGGTCACGGTGCTACCTTTAGAAGTTCAAACTATCCCGGCTACCAGCGACGAAACCAGCGAAACCTGGAAGCGGGTTCAACTGGCTCGCCACCCGCAACGCCCGCACACGCTGGACTATATCAAACGGCTTTGCACCGATTTTGTCGAAATGCATGGCGACCGGCGGTATGGAGATGATCAGGCGTTGGTAGGCGGCCTGGCCGAGTTCGAGGGCCGGAGCGTGTTCGTGCTGGGTCAACAAAAAGGCAGCGACACGAAGGAAAACATCGCCCGCAATTTCGGCATGCCTACCCCAGAAGGCTACCGTAAAGCTTTGCGGCTGATGGAACAGGCCGAAAAGTTTGGCTTCCCATTACTTTGTTTTATTGATACGCCGGGAGCTTATCCGGGCCTGCAAAGTGAAGAACGCAGTGTCGCGCAGGCAATTGCCGAAAACCTGCTTGTCATGTCTCAACTGCGCGTGCCGATCATTTCGATAGTGATCGGGGAAGGCGGTAGTGGCGGTGCATTGGCAATCGGGGTGGCTGACCGACTTCTGATGTTGGAAAACTCGATTTATTCTGTGGCGAGTCCCGAAGCGTCGGCTTCGATTCTGTGGCGGGATGCCGCTAAAGCACCCCTGGCGGCGGCGACCATGAAGATCACGGCCCCAGACCTTCTGGGCTTTGGCATCATTGACGAAGTAGTGCCGGAGCCAGATGGCGGAGCGCACACCGAACCGGCCCTGGCAGCCCAGGCTGTTCGCGAGGCTTTCAGTCGCCATCTGGCCGAACTGGAAGCGGCCCTGGCCGAGGGCGACCGCGAAACTGCTATCGAACGCATGCTGGCGACACGCTATCAGAAGTTCCGCTCTATCGGTGTATGGGAAGAGGGTTCGGCAGTTTAAGGCGCACAAAGCGTTCGAGCTTTACCCCGGTAAGCAATGTGTAATAGAATTTGCTCACCAAAAAGGGAAAGGAGGACGCGCTGCGATGGCCGCTATTATCATTCGTGAAGCTACGGAAGACGACCTGGCTGAGGTGCTGGCTCTCTACGCCGAGATCGAAGACGCGGGTGGGCCTATTCTTTCGGTAGAGCAAGCCAGGCCGATCTTTGCCCGCCTGAAAAGCTATCCCGACTATAAGCTTTATATTGCCCTGGATGGCGAACGAGCCGTGGGGACGTTCGCCCTTTTAGTTATGGATAATCTAGCCCACATGGGGGCGCGGTCGGGCGTGGTGGAGGATGTGGTTGTCCACCCGGCCACTCAGGGGCAGGGTGTCGGTCGGTTGATGATGGACTTTGCTCGCCAGCGTTGCCACGAAGCAGGGTGCTACAAGCTGGCTCTTTCAAGCAACCTCAAACGGGAAGCTGCCCACCGCTTTTATGACTCGCTTGGTTTCGAGCGGCATGGTTATAGCTTTCGGGTGGATACCGCAGAGCTTTAGAGATTTCTCGCCACTAAGAAAGACCACGAAAGCTACCGAGGAATACCGCTATGAGTGCAGAACACCAGCAGGGGCCGGTTTACGCTCTAAATTTGTTCGAGATCAGCGACCGGGCCGAGTACCTGGCTTATTCCAAGCGTTCGGCTCAGGAAGTAGCCCGGCATGACGGTCGGGTGGTTGCGCTGGGCCAGTTTCGGGAAGTATTGACCGGCGAGATTGAGCCGCGCCCGGTGCTGATTTTAGTCGAGTGGGCCAGTCGTGCCGCGCTCCAAAATTACCTGGACGATCCGGCCCTGGCTGATCTTCATCCGCACCGGGTAGACGGTACGCGCAACTATATCTGGCACGTTTACGACCGGCTAGACGACCTGCGCCCGCTTTTGAAAGGCTAAAGGCTATGAGAAGATGAAAACGATTGAAGCAGAAGTAACAGTTGGTGACGATGGACAGATTGAAGTACAGGTTTCTCGAACTTCAAGCGTTCCATCTGGTAAATACCGGGCTGTTTTAGTTATCGAGGAGGCGTCACCTGCTTTGGTTTCTCCAAAACCATTACCGCCTCTAACAATCATTTCCTCAGCCTGGGTTGGCTCTGACCCTAATGTAACTTACAGTCGTGAGGATATTTCCAGATCATAAACATTAAATAAAGAGGCAATCTTATGACCCGATGGGAAATTTTAGGAGAAATAGAAAAACTTGAGCAGACAGAACGCATTCTGCTTGCTGAGTCGGTCTTAGAGTTAGTTAGGCGGGATATTCAATCTGAGAAAAAATTACAGGCCAAGCCTTTTACTTTCAAAACCTTAGAAATGCCTGCGTATACACCTGATTTTACGTTTAGTCGTGAGGATATTTATGACGATGACGGGCGTTAGCCGCTTATTCATTGATACAAATATAATAATTTACGCTGCTGACGGCACCTCGTTATACAACCAGTTAGCGAAACAAGCCCTATTAGCAGCCCGGCAGCAAGCTAGTGAATTGGTTATCAGCTCACAAATCTTGCGCGAATACCTATCTACTACGACCAAAAGCTATCTAATTACTGGCGTTCCTTCCTTGTCAAACATTCTTTTTAATTATAACGCTTTTCAAAACGATTTTACGGTAGTTTTTGATAGTTTACGGGTCGTAATGAATCTTTCGAGTCTATTGCAGACAATTCCAATGGGCGGCAAGCAGATTTACGACGCAAATATTGTTGCTACGATACAAGCTTACAGCATCACGCACCTGCTGACGCACAACGTCAAGGATTTTGCCCGCTTCGCTGGACTGATTACGGTTGTGCCTTTACAGGCCAGCAACCCTTAGTGCAAAGCTAAAATTATTCAAGCCTGTTCGGAAGAACCTTTGACTCCGATAATGTTTCTAAAGACAAAATAACTCGACGAGGAGAATTGAGAAGATGACCATAGCCCCTGAGAAAATGACGCCGCCCCAGGAAATTCGGGTTAACCCGGTACGTGACCGGGCCAGTTGGGAGCGCATGCGGGCCGAGGCTCAGGCCGACCCTGGCGCGTTCCACGGCGGGATCGCCCGGCGCGAAATCCATTGGTACGACCCTAAATTGGATGCCTGGATTCGCTGGAACGACGATGAGCAGCGGTGGATGGCCCGTAGCCATCAGGACGGCGCAAAGCTCGCAAGTCCGGCTTATGGCCCTGACTACGAACCCTGGCAAAAGGCTTTCGACGATAGCGAAGCTCCTTTTTATCGCTGGTTCGCCGGTGGCCTCACCAACGCTTGCTTTAACGAGGTTGACCGGCATGTGTTGATGGGCGGAGGCGAGGAGACGGCTTTCATCTTCGAGGGCGACCGCTGGGATCAGTCTAAAAACGCCGGACGCGGCGGCCCGATTGTAAGCTACCCGGTCACGCGCAAGAAGCTTCTTTTAGAAGTGGTCAAGGCCGCGAAGGTGCTGCAAAACCTCGGTTTGAAGCAGGGCGACCGGATCGCCCTCAACCTGCCCAATATTATGGAGCAGATTTACTACACCGAAGCGGCCAAGCGTCTCGGCGTGATTTACACGCCTGTTTTCGGCGGCTTCTCGGACAAGACGCTCTCCGACCGCATTCATAACGCCGGAGCGCGGGTCGTGATCACTTCGGATGGCGGCTACCGCAACGCCCAGATCGTGGCCTACAAAGAGATATATACCGATAAGGCACTGGATAATTTTGTGCCGATTGAGACCGCCCAGGCGATTGTCGAGGCTCGGCTGACCGAACTAGGGGTCGAAACGAGCCTGGCCGAGCGCATCAAGGAGGCCGTGCGCGAGGCGATCAAGAGTGAGATTACGGTCGAGCGGGCCGACGTGATGCGGGCGGTAGGTCTGGCTCTCGCTTCGGACGAATTTCGGGGGATAGATACCGCTTATAAGAGCCAGATTCGCACGGCTATCGCTCTTGGTCTGGTGGAAGCCCCGGAGCGGGTGGACGGCGTAGTGGTGGTGCGGCACACCCGCCAACCCGACCTCAACTGGCGTAGCCGCGACCAGTGGAGCCACGAACTGATCGAAACCGCTACCGCCCAAATCATCGCGGCGGCCCAAGAAGCCGGGCATCAGGTATCGAGCGAGGCCGATCTGCTGGCGATGCCGGACGGCGAACTGGTGGCGGCCCTGTGGGCTACCTCCAAACCTGTGCCGGTGGAGGCCGAATACCCGCTTTTCTTTATTTATACCAGTGGCTCGACCGGGAAACCTAAAGGGGTCGTGCATACTCACGGCGGCTACGTGGCGGGTGTGGCCCACACGGTCAAAGTGGCTTTCGACGCCCTGCCGGGTGACGTAATTTTTGTGGTGGCCGATCCGGGCTGGATTACCGGCCAGTCCTACATGATCTGCGCGACGCTGGCGGCTCGCCTGACCGGGATAATCATCGAAGGGTCGCCAGTATTTCCGAGTGCCGGTCGGTATTCTTCCATCATCGAACGCTACCGGGTCAACATTTTCAAGGCCGGTGTAACTTTTCTCAAAGCAATCATGAGCGACCCGCAAAATGTGCAGGATGTGAACCACTACGATATGAGCAGCCTGCGAGTAGCAACTTTCTGCGCCGAGCCGTGCAGTCCGTCGGTGCAGCAGTTCGGCATGGCTTTGATGACGCCGCAGTATATCAACTCGTACTGGGCCACCGAACACGGCGGGATCGTCTGGACGCATTTCTTCGGCAACCCGGATTATCCTCTACAGGCCGATGC
>JBBRBE010000097.1:0-22634 GCA_038206175.1 Chloroflexia bacterium | reverse complement strand
CAGGAAAGCTACTCCGGCCAGCAGTACCGAAGCCAGCATCGCCCGCCAAGCCGTACTCCACAGCCCATCGTTGCCCAGGTTGCCAAACACCCGCCGCAGCAACACAAACATTACGGTCATATGAATGACCTGTTGCATCGAGTTTGCCAGCACCAGGCCGATCATACCCCAGCCGAGCAAACTGGTGGTCAGCAGAGCCAGCAGAAGATAAGCCAGGTTCGAGACAACCCCGACCAGCACGGGTGTCAGGGTGTTGCTACGAGCGTAAAAAGCAAAAATAAGCATTTGATCCAGGGCTGCCGCCGGAATGCCCGGCACATAGCCCAGCAAGGCTACGTAAGTAATCCAGCGACTGGTTTCCTTAAACTCGTTGCGTTCGTACAGCAGGCTGATCGTGGGCAGGGCGATTGCCAGCAGGCCCAGCGTGGCCGGGATGATCAAAACCAGCAGCAGTCGTAAGCCGCTCGTCAGGGTCTGGCGGTAGGCCCGCAGGTCGGTCTGGGCGGCCTGACGCGAGAGCGAAGGCAGGATTGCAATCGCCAGCGCACTCCCGACCAGGCCCAGGGTAAACTGTTGCAGGGTGGTGGCGTAACGCATGGCCGCCAGCGTATCCCGCCCGGTAGTGCTGGCGATGGCCCGGTCAATAAACAGTACCCCACTGGTCACTAACAGACCCAGGAAGATCGGGCGGTAGAGCCGCAAAATCTCGCGGAAGATCGGGTGTTGCAAATCCAAAGAAGGGCGCAAGGGCAGATCGCGCAAACCGGGAGCCTGGAGTACCACCAGCATAAAAGTTCCCACCACCACGCCCACGACCATACTCCAGATGCCCCAATCCCGAAAGACCAGCGCAATTAGGACGATACTGGCGTTGCGGATCGCCAGGCTCAGAGCCGACCACGCGAACCGCTGGAGAGCCTGTAAAGTCGCCATCATAATCGAGGAGACGCCCAGAAAGACGATACCCAGCACCATTACACGGGTCAGGCCCGCCGCCAGTTGGCGGATTTCGGGCTTCTCACCCTGGCCCATAAAAGCCATCAGGGGGTCGGTTACAAGTTGCAGCAGGGCTACGATGCTGACCAGGAATAGCAAACCGACCGTCAGGAGGGTGTTAACGATGTGCCAGAACTCGGCTCTTTTTTCGGCCACAGTATTGGCGGCATAACGGCTCAAGAGCGGCACCAGGGCCGAACTGATCGCTCCGCTCACCAGCAAGTCGAAAAAGATCGTCAGGACGTTATCGGCCAGCACAAAAGCGGCGGCAACTCCGGCAGTTCCAAACAGGCTTGCCAGCACCACCTCCCGCGCCACCCCGAATATGCGGGTCAGGACGTTGCCGACCGAAATCAGCAGCGCGGCCCGAATGATCCCGTCGCCAAAACGAGCCGAAGTCGGCCCCTCTGCGCCGCTACCATCGGCGGCACTTTCGAGGGTGGTCAATTCGGATGGGGGAAATTCGACTGCCGGTTCTACTTCAAGGGTAGAAGGCGCAATAAATAATTTTTTGGAGGAGGGCGCGGGTTCTTTCTCAAGGGGCATGCTGGCTGGTTCTTCCTGGTTTGCTAAAATAATCTGAGCAAGCGAGGAGTATTATGAACCAGCCAGCATGGATAGTCAAGCCGGGCTAAAGGCGGAACAGGGCGAAGCTTTTATTTTGCCAGGCCAAAAAAAACAAAATAAACCACTAGCATCACCAGCAGCAAGGCGAATAACAAACTGACTACCACCGGGGCCAGCGTAGTGGATTTGGGGTTGTCCTGGCGGTAGGAAATGACCTCCGAAGGAGGCACCAGGGCTGCCGGAAGGTGCGAAAGCGGCTGAGCCGCTTTTGAGGCTACTAACAGCTCAGGTTGGCTGGCTGGCAGCGAGGGCGGTGGTTCGCCTGCCGTGGCTCCGGCCACCTGAGCCAGAGACGCGGACATTTCCTCCGTTAAAGGCACTAAAGGCAAAGAAGCCGCTAAGGGTGAAGGAGCGGGAGCCGAAACCGGACTGACCGGAACTTTAAGGCTATTGATGTCGGCGGCCTGGGCCTGAGCCACCGGCTTGAGCAGACCAAAATCGGCCAGACTGACCGGCGAAATAGCCTCATCCGGCCCACTGGCTGCCGAATTCGGACAGGCCGGTTGCGTAGTAGAAAGAACCCGAAAGGCTTCGGGCATAGTAGGAGCTTCTTCGCCTAATTTTGCCAGGCTAAGTTGCATCGTAGCCATCTCCCGTCCAAAGACAGCCGTTTCTAGCTCATCTTCCTGAGCCGGTTCTTCCGTTTGCCACAGGTCGCGCAGTTCTAATTCGTAGGCGACGCCCCGGTTTTGCCGCAAAAGTTCCAGGCCACGCAAACCGGGGCCACTGTAAGGATCAAGTACCAGCAGGCGACGTAAAGCCCGGATAGCTTGCTCTCGCGGCAATACTACCGCCATGTAGACCCAGATTTCAGGGTCGTTTGGGTTTTGCTGGACAAGATGAGTCAGAGCATACCGGGCCGCATCTTTGCGGCCATCCAGAAGAGCCTGACGCACCTGGGGTAATGTCTGCACCAACGCTATATTAGTCATAACCCTCTTCTTTCGCACCTACGGTCGAACCCAATTTGTACAGCTAGCTTGTAGTGTTATATTACAACATTACATCCCGAATTACAATATAGAATCTACCCATATTCATTAACAGAAATTTATGCTGTTTTACCAATCCTTTTCTAAACTGCGCCTTTACACCTCTTTGCCAAAGCTTTACAAAACACCGGGGCTTATCGTGATAAAATAGGCAATGTGATGAGCTTGGGCTGACAGATAAAACAAGAATGTGATCAAGAATGTGATTGAGATAAAGAAGGGCGGAAAAGTAAATTGGAACCGAAGAAAGAATGGCGACGCCGGATAACCGGACTTGGCCTGGCCGGAGCAAGCCTGGCCGGGCCACTCTGGTGGTACGCCCACCACAAAGAGCCGTATTGGTTGGAAACTAGCCGGGTTCGGGTGGAAGTAGCGGGCCTGGCCGGGATTGAGCCGGGATGGAAAGGGTTCAAACTGGCTTTTCTAAGTGATTTACATATCGAACGCCACGCTCCGGCGCACCCTGTTCTGCACACAGCCATTCGAGCTATCCTGAATGAACAGCCTGACCTGGTGACGCTGGGAGGCGACTATTTTAGCAAGGGAGTGTGGACGCAGGCGATGGCCGACCTGTTGCAACCTTTGATCGAAGCCGGAGTGCCGATGGTGGCCGTAATGGGCAACCACGATTATTATGGGCGGCGCGGCGACCCCGACCGCATCCAGCGACATCTGGAAGATTTAGGGGTGACAGTATTGATCAATGGGGTTTACCCGCTCGAACACCAGGGTGAGCGGGCCTGGCTTGCCGGGATAGACGACGCTATGAAGGGTGAGCCGGACATCCAGGCAATCCTGGCCCAGTTGCCGCCCCAGACGCGACCCCTGGTGCTACTTTGCCATAACCCGGATTATATCAAAAAACTACCGCCCCACTTTGCCCACCTGACCCTGAGCGGCCACACGCACGGCGGCCAGATCAACCTGGCTCTGCCGCCTTTCCATCGCAAATTGAACTGGATTCGCTTTGCACGTACCCTCCATCATAGCGATTTCCCGCTAGGTCTCTACACCCACCGGGGCAACCGCCTTTATGTCGGGCGCGGCCTGGGTATGAGCGGCTTTCAGCTTCGCTTCAACGCCCGGCCCGAACTGGTGCTGGTCGAATTTGTCTAGCCGCCTACCGCTAGATTATGTTACGCTCGCGGTGAAGCTGGCCGGAACGGAAGCGGTCGAGGCCAAGCTCGGAAATATCAATGCTGTGGGCGCGGCCATCCAGGATCATTTCGCTGATCAAAAGGCCGGTCGCGGGTGCTTGCATAATGCCGTGACCACTGTAGCCGGTAGCGACATAAAAATTATCTAATTCCGGCACGGCCCCGATAATAGCGTTGTCGTCGGGCGAAGTATCGTAAAGACCAGACCAACCGCTTCGCACGGTCAACCGCTCGAAGCGCGGCACCCGGTGGATCGCGTGTTCCACCACGGTCTCCAGCCATCGCCAGTCGGTGGTAGTATCGAAGCCGGGCGGTTGGCTTTCGTCGGTTTCACCGATCAAAAAGCCGGGGCCTTCTCGCCGGAAGTAAAAACCCGTCCCCATATCTATAGTCATCGGGATATGCGCGGGCAATTCGTCGAAAGCTTCGGTAAAAAAGAGAGTGCGCCGGAGCGGGTGGACTGGAATTTCAACCCCGGCCATTTCGCCCAGGAGTGCGCTCCAGGCTCCCGCACAACCAATTACCAGACCAGGCCGCACCGGGCCACGCTCGGTTTGCACCTCGACAATCCGCCGCCCTTCGCGCTGCAACCCCGTGACGGCGCAATTCTCCCAGAACTGCGCCCCGCCTCGACGCGCTCCTTTAGCAAAACCCTGCGTCACCTCGTGCTGGCTACCGTGTCCGTCCGTCGGGCAGTAAGTCGCGCCCAAAATTCCTTCGGTATTCAGGCCCGGCACCAGGTCGGCGGCCTGCGAAGGCGTAAGCGTCTCCACCGGCACGCCCAGCGAACGTTGCAAGACCACATTTTGCTGAAACTCGGCCCATTCGCGTTCGTCGGTCAGGAGGAAAAGATAGCCAACCTGCCGAAAGTCCATATCGGTGTTGTCGTCCTCGGCAAGGCCCAACCGTTCCCGGAAATGGGCGAAAAAATCCACGCCGTACATGCCGATCCGAATGTTAGCCTCGTTCGAGAATTGCTGCCGGATTCCCCCGGCGGCCCGACTGGTCGAGCCGCTACCCAGGGTGGCCCGCTCCACTACCACTACATCGCGCACACCCCGCTGGGTCAGGTGGTACGCAATACTGCACCCGATCACCCCGCCCCCGACAATCAAAATTTCGGGCGTAGGTACGTCACCAAGTTGGGCCATCGCAACAAACTTTCTATTTATGGTTGTTATTATTGGGTTAAAAGAGGTTTAGCAACACTCTAATAAAAGGAGATTAGCGTTTCCTTTTATTAGAGTGTTTCGAGCCAGGTATAATCAGTTCACCAGAATCAGGCCGCTTCCAGCCTGAGCCAGGCCGACTGGCCAGAGCGGTTCGCCCGCTTCGGCAAAAGCTTCTTCTAACTCGGTGGCGCGTTCCGGCGCGACGGCAAAGAAAAGACCGCCACTGGTTTCCGGGTCGAAAAACAGGTCTTCCAGGTCGTCGGCAATCCGGCGCAGGAAGCGCACTTTCTCGGCGTTTTCTTCTTGCAGGAAAGCCCGGTTCCGCCCGGCCCCACCCGGCAAACAACCTTCCTGGGCGTAACGCCGCGCCCCCGGCAACAGCGGTAAAGCTTCGCTTTCCAGCACGAGGTCAACTCCCTGGCTGTGGTCGGCCATCTCAGAAGCGTGGCCCAGCACGCCAAAGCCGGTAATATCGGTGCAGGCGTGGATAACGCCATTGCCGAACCGTCGCAAAATCAGGGCCGCCCCCCGGTTGAGCCGGGTCATGCTGGCGATAGCTACGGCCAGGTCGCCCTGGTCTACCAGGTCACGCTTGTGGGCGGTGGTGATCACGCCGCAGCCGAGCGGCTTGGTGAGATACAGCTTATCACCGGGTAGCACCCCTCCTTTGGTCAAAATCTGGTCGGGGTGGATCGTCCCGGTGACACAAATACCGTACTTTGGCTCTTTGTCGGTTACGGTATGCCCACCCGCCACCACTGCTCCCACCTCGGCCATCTTATCGGCTCCGCCCTGCAAGATCAGGCTCAGGAGGGCGGGCGGCAGGTCGGCTGGAAAAGCCACGATGTTGATGCCCATCACGACCTCGCCACCCATCGCGTACACGTCGCTCATGGAATTAGCCGCCGCAATAGCACCGTAAAGATAGGGATCATCTACCACCGGCGGGAAAAAATCTACTGTTTGCACAACCGCCAGATCGGGCGTGAGGCGGTAAACCGCCGCGTCGTCGCTGATCTTCAAGCCGACCAGTACATTTGGATTATCGTATTTTTTTAGCGGAAGCAGAACCTGCTCCAGGTCTTTCGGCCCCATCTTGGCCGCTCAGCCAGCGCAAGCCGCCAGGGAAGTCAGTTTGATGTGGGCAAAAGTGCTTTCCCCTTCCCATTGGGGGTGATTATGGGCAATTGTTTCGGTCAAGGTTCGCTCCTGGCGAGAGACTTTGAATTAAAGGGAGAGGCCAGAAAGAGCGTACTCTTCCCGGCACTCCCCCGGTTTTAATATGGGGCAAATGTTGCCCTTAGGCTTTGCCGGGCCTGGCCCCGCACCCGTTCTTTGTTTAGTAAGTAGCCCCTTTGCGTCGAGCGTCGAAGGCGTTGTAGAGGCTCAGGATCAGCAGGGCGACCGCAGCCACGATCACCACGTAAATACCCCAGGCTGGCGTAAAACCATCGCCGGGCGCACTCAGCTTGATAACGGCAAAAACCAAAGCCAGCAGACCGACCACCGCTTGCCCTACCGCCAGCGAAATCGAGTCACGGCTGAGGCCCACAAAGCCCATTACAATCGAAGACAGGCCCGCCCCTAACACGATCAAGCCGAAGCCGTCTACGTTGTCGAAATCGAGGCCCAAATAGCTTTTACTAGCACTATCGGTGAGCCAGGGCAACACCCCACTGATCGCCAGCACGACACCCACCACCAGAGCAATCCATTCCAGAGGAGGAGCTTTGGACGGGTCCGGGGCGAAAGCTTGCATAAGAGAAACTTTAGGAGCGGTCGCGACTGCCGTCCCGCCTCCCTGCGGCATCGGCCCTCCCTGCGGCATCGGCATCTGGCCCTGTTGTGGCATCGGCCCGGATTGGCCCTGGCCTTGCGGCGGCATCTGGTAAACGCCTGGTTGCCCCTGGCCCTGCGGCATCGGCCCGGTCTGAGATTGCGGCGGTGTCTGGTAAATTCCCGGCTGGCCCTGGCCCTGCGGCTGCGGTCGAGGCGGTTGGCCCTGGCCTTGCGGTGGCTGGCCCATCGGTTGCGGCCCTGGCCCTGGCCCTGGCCCGCGTTGGCCCTGACCCTGCGGTTCTTGCGGTGTAGTCATCTTCGTTATCTCCTGGTGTTTTTCCTGATATTGATGATTAAACTCACCTACTAGATAGCAATTCCGAGTCCAGAACAACCTGTAGCCTGGCCCACGAACCTACTTCTCGCGCACAGTCGGTAGCCCGGCGTAAGCCCAACTACCCATGCCCCCGGCCAGGTTGTAGACTTTAGTGTAACCTGCTATCGCGGCTACTTCGCTGGCGGCTGCGCTACGCTGCCCGACCGCACAGACGAACAGTACCGGCTTATCTTTAGCCAGACCTTGCTCGGCCAGCGCACGGGCAAAGCTGTACAACCCTTCGATAGGCACCAGGGTTGCGCCTTCGATATGGCCGCCCTGGTACTCGTAAGGCTGCCGCACGTCAATCACCTGCAACTGCCCGTCTTCGATCATGGGCGCGGCGTCTTCGGGGTCAAGCTCGGTAAAAGGTTCTTCGGCTTCGTTCGTCGAGTTCATTTGTTCCCACTCCAAGATAAATTCTGGCCTCACCTGGCCTTCACATCTTAGCACTGCTATGACGCATACGCAAGGTGAGAGAGTCGATTAAACACCGGGCCAGGGCAAAGTCCGGGCCTTAGCTATATCATGCCCTGTCCGTGTCATTCTGAGCGGAGCGAAGAATCTTCTTGAAAGAGCAAAATTGTGCCTAATCAAGAAGATTCTTCGCTACGCTCAGAATGACTGGGCGCAACACCTCGACCTTGCAACTGCCCTGAGCCGATTAAACCGGGCGAGGGCAAAGAGGGTCTGCCTCTTTGTGAATTATTTAGGCAATCCTTGAATAACTTAGTAATGTCAGACGGATTTGCCAGACCAACCTATAAACCGCTAGACGCAGACCGAAAACAATGCTACACTGAGAGGGTCTAAAGCTTTTGTCCCTCCATGAGTTTAAAACAGAGTCGCAGATGCCCGATAACAACAATATTTACAAAAAGAACACCGCCGTCGTCTCTCGCCGCATCAAACCGGAAATGTTGCTCGTGCCAATCAAAGCCGGTAGTGCCAACCTGAACGAAGTTTATCTCTTGAGCGAAGTTGCCGGGCGCATCTGGGAGTTGCTGGACGGCCAGCGCAACAAAACCGAAATCGTCCAGACCCTCACCCAGGAATATGAAGTTTCAGGCGAAGAAGCCGGGGCCGATTACGAAGAACTGATCAACAATTTAGCAAAGCTAGCTGTTATTGTTCTGGTGCAACAGTAGTTGACGAGGGTAGATTAAAAATCATATACTTTATTGTAATCCCGGCTTCATAATGTCGTAACAATAACTCTCTAAACTTAGCTTGAGATGTTATATCAATGTGTATTAAACTTTTAGTCTGCCATTGCCTCGACGTGCCGAGAAGCTAAGCTAGCGTTTCCAAAATAATCTTGTAGTCATAAATACGTCATCTACTACGAAATGGTACAATAATTTATGTCTCGAACTATAGACCTTCTTAAAACCCGCCCGGTTGAAACCTCGCCTGTCCTGAATTTAATTTCCAGCTCTCCCACCCCTGCCCCGTCCTCTTTCAATTCGATCAATTCGATTGAAATAGATGCCGGGGGTCTGGTCAACTTGCTGGCTTCCAAACAGGCCGATGGCCGCGCCCCGGCTACCGGCAGCCTCGAACTGACCCAGCGTTGCAACCTCACCTGCCAGCATTGCTATGTCAACGAACCCGCCCACGACCGCGCTATCCGCAGCCGCGAACTTTCCACCGACCAGATCAAAGCTATTATTGATCAAGTGGTGGAAGAAGGCGCACTTTACCTGACCCTGACCGGCGGTGAAGTATTCTTGCGGCCTGATTTCCGTGAAATTTACCTCTATGCTCGCCAGCAAGGACTGCTGGTTACTATTTTTACCAACGCTACCTTGATCACGCCTCGGATCGCCGATTTCCTGGCCGAATACCCGCCAGTCACGATGGAAATTACGATTTACGGCCACACCGAAGAAACTTACGAAATAGTAACCGGTATCAAAGGTAGCTTTGCTAAATTCCGGCGGGGCGTTGGGCTGGTAGTCGAGCGGGGGCTAAATCTGGTGATGAAAACGGTCGTTATGACCCTCAACCAGCACGAATTTAGCCAGATGAAAGAATGGGCTGAAGGGCTAGGAGCCGACTTCCGCTACGATACGACCATCTTCGCCCGCTTGGACGGCGGCCAGCAACCCTGTATGGTCAGAGTTTCGCCCGAAAAAGCGACCGAACTTGAGATGTACGACCCTAAAACCTCGACCGAGATGGGCGAATACTACGAGCGGATCGGCGAGAGCGGCAGAATGGATGATGACGCTCTTTACCGTTGCGGAGCCGGTAAAAATACCTGGCACGTCAACGCCTACGGCGAGATTGCGCTTTGCACGATTTCTAAACCGCTCGATTACGACTTGAAAAAAGGTAGTTTCGGCGAAGCCTGGCACGGCCCGGTCAAAGAGATGAGCGAACGCAAGCGCAGCGACGTCTTTAGCAAATGCCACACCTGCCAGGTCAAGCAATACTGTACCCTTTGCCCGGCCAAAGCGACCCTGGAAAGCGGCAACCCCGAATTTCATCTGGACTATTTTTGCCAGATTGCCGAAACTAGAGCGGCGGCTTACGCTCCCAAAGACAGTAAAATTATAAACCTGGTTTCTAAAACCCCCCTCACCGAGATAGCCGGAGGTTGTAGCTGCCATTAGTCTCGCCTGTAAATTGTCAACGTTCTCAACACTAATTACATTACATCTTTTACATCTTATATAGATAAGGAGCCAGTGAGATTACTCTTATGCCAAACGAAAAAGACCACACCCACTCGATGTCGCAGCCTGAATCTCCTGCTAACCCGCTACAAGACCTTGCGCGTAAACCCTACAGTAAACCACGGGTACAGGCCATCGTCATCAACAGCAAAAACGATGTGCTGGGCAACTGTCAAACAGCCAGTACCAGCAGTTCCTTCGCGGGCGGCTGCAATCTAGGGGCCGGTAGTTGCCAGCAATAACGACGGCCCTCCAAATAAAAGCTGGCCCTCGGTCAGCTTTACCGCCAAGCTAATACACATGTCACAATTTGCTAGTTTTGTTAACCCTACACCAGAAACTTCTGCGTCTTCGGGCCGGACGGCTTACCTCGATTACAGGGTAGGTCCTCTCAGCCTATGGCTCAGGTGGGATCAGGCCCAGGTCTACCTGGACTTGAGCGATAAAGCCTCGGTCGGAGCTTTTTTAAGACCGGCCAGCGACACGGCCCTGTTTCCGGCCCCGACCTACCGCCTGTCGCTGGAAATCGAACCGGTGCTACGGGGCAGTCTGGTTGGCCCGGAGCAGCCGATAGCACCCCACTGGCAGATCAACGCCAATTCCGATCATTCGCAGGTCGAGCTTTTCTACCGAGAGCCAGACCAATTCGGGGACTGGACGCACCACCTGACGATGGAGTTGGGGCCAACCGAGGGCCGCGCCAGGCTCCGCCTGGCCATCGTCGAGACCGAAGGAGCGGCCGTCAAGCTTACGCACGGAGGGTTATTTCCCTCCCGGCTGGACAAATTCTTCTTTACCTGCCTGCTCAATCGGTTGGGCGGGTGCATCGTTCACT
The DNA here is from genome assembly GCA_038206175.1 of Chloroflexia bacterium. Lineage (GTDB taxonomy): Bacteria > Chloroflexota > Chloroflexia > Chloroheliales > Chloroheliaceae > 54-19. Next base: position 12,019 of record JBBRBE010000097.1, on the reverse strand, counting down.
CAGCCTCGGTCGCCCTGGCCGGGCGAGGGATTTTGCTGGTGGGTCATTCGGGCCGGGGCAAAAGCACCAGTAGCCGCCTGTGGCAACGCTGGGGCGGCCCCGATAGCGAAGTCCTGACCGACGAATACAGCCTGCTCTGGCCGCTCAAGGCCGGTCATTTCATGGTTTACGGCACACCCTGGCATAGTTCCGCCGAAGTAGCCAGCCCAACCGGAGTGCCGCTCGACCGGATTTACTTCCTCGAACACGCACCGTCCAACCAGAGCAGACCGCTTGACCGGCAGGAAAGTTTGATCCGGTTGCTCGAACAGGGCCAGCTTTCTTTCTGGGATGGTAACGGGCTGGGCGGCGAACTAGAAACTCTAATTGCTCTTTCAGACTCTATTCCAGCTTTTGAACTGGGTTTCCTACCCGATGCTACTGTGGTTGGTTTTGTAAAAAGGCAGCTTAATTATGATAGACAAGAACACCTTCTCCTTCCGTCTGACCCTGCTCTCGGCCATACTGCTCACCCTCAGCCTCTTACTGAGTGCCTGTAGCGAAAGCGCGTCCCCTCCCATCTCGACTCCGGCAAGGCCAGAGCCGAGTCTTTCGGCTTCCGCCACAAGTGCCACTGCTAATACTTCCGCCGCCACGACCACCGCTCCCGCTACCGGCGCGACTCCGACCTCGGCCCCTGCCGGGACGGTGACAAGCGGCCCGACCACCGGGACGGGGCAGACCGGCGGGGTAGGGTTAAACGCAGTTCCGGCCCGCGCCTGGATCGTTACGGATAGCGGAGCGGTCTTGAAAGCTTTCCTGCAAACCCCTGCCGACCCACTCAAAGCGGTACCGCCACCGCCCGCCACCGACGCTCTAAAAGCGTGGGACAAGCCGCTCGAAGCCTGGCTGGAACTGGAAATGGGCGCGATCAAAGTTACCAACACGGCTCCCACCCGCGCCTCGCGCTTCCTGGCCCTGCTTTCGGTTGGAATGAGCGACGGCCTGCTGGTGGCCGACCAGGGCCAGGCCCAGGGCCTTAAAATCTCGCGGGATGCGCTGCTGGCCGAGATTGCCACCAGCATGATCACCTACGCCCACGATGCCACTGGCGAAACGATGCTCAACCACAAAGCTATCGCGGTGTGGGTGGGTGCCTGGCAAGGCCGCGAGGGAAGTGCCGAGGTAGAAGCGGGCCTGCGGTTGGGCCGCCTGGTTGCCCAGAAAATGCTGGATCACGCCCATCAGGACGGAGCCGATGAGTTGCCGCGCTGGGGAGAAAAAGCGGGCGATGAGCCGGTTGCACCGGGCAAGTGGGAATCTACCGCCCCCTATTACCGTCTCTCACTCGACCCGGAGTGGAGCAAGCTGGCTTTGCTGGGTATCCAGAGCGACCCGGCCTGGAAATTACCCTCGCCACCGGACTGGAATTCGCCGGAATTCGAGCAAGAGCGCAAGCTTTTCCGCGAAACTCAGCAGAAACTAACCCCGGCAGATATTGCCCTGGCTAAAAAGTGGGCCGGTGGTGAACGTACTGTCACTCCCGCCGGGCTGTGGTTCCAGATCGCCGAGGAAGTGCTGGGCAAAGCCAACCCCGCCCTGACCGCCAGGGCGCAAGTTTACGCCGCTATGGGCGTGACCATGCAAAACACTCTTTGCGTGGTCTGGAAAAACAAGTACGAATATATGGAAGTACGCCCTATTACCTGGATGAACACGGTAGACCCGGCCTGGAAGCCGGTAGTTTTCACGCCGCCCTTCCCGTCCTATCCTTCCGGCCACGCTACCATCAGCGCGGCAGCGGCTCAGGTTTTGAGCCTGTACTTGCCCCAGGAGCGGGCGCGGTTCGAGCAAGAGGCCAAAGATGCGGCCTACTCCCGCTTGCTGGGTGGTATCCATTGGGATTTAGATAATCGGCGCGGAGCCGAGTTAGGTTCCCGCATCGGGGAGCAAATGATCCGCCAGCTTCAATCGCCCAGATCTTAAAATGAAACTGGACAGCTAGTTCTTTTAGCGTTCCTGCAACGTCATCATTCCTTTCGTCGAAATTACTTATTAAGGAGAAAATGCTGTGTCTGCCAGTAGCAACACCAAAAAAATGAGAAGAATAATCAGGCGAAAGCCCCTGATTTTGATCGCAGGTTATTACGCACTCGCTCTGCTCGTAACAGCCTTGCTTGTCTGTTCTAACGCGCTCCCGGCCAAAGCTTCCGGCTCTATTACCGGTCTGGTCTTCCGCGACTACAACGCTAACGGGCGGTTTGACGATACCGGAACCGGCGGCGATACCCCCAGCTTTCGGGAAATAGGGGTCGGCGGCGTCACGGTAACGGCTTACGATAGCACCAATACTGCCGTCGGTAGCACTACCAGCAGCACTTCGCTGACGACACCGGGCCTCTATACCCTCAACGTGGTGACGGCCCAGACGCAGGTACGGGTTGAATTTACCGGCTTACCTGCCGGGTATCAACCGGGGCCTGCCGGAATTGACTCCGGGACGACCGTGCAGTTCGTCAATGTAGGAGCCGCAAACGTAAACGTTGGCATCAACAAGCCCAACGATTATTGCCAGACCGTCACTACGGCGGGAGCCGCAACCAATCCAAGACTGGTCACGCCCTGCTATCTGTTTGGCGATGCCCTGGACAACACCAATCCTAACTACAATAGCGATGCGGTCGTCCAGATCAACTACGCTCCCAGCACTACCGGCGACCCGGTAAGCCAGAACCTCTACCTGGCAAAGTTCAAAGATGTTGGGGCAGTTTATGGAGTGGCCTACCAGCGTTATTCTAAAAGCGTCTTTACCTCGGCCTTCCAGAAACGGCACATGAGCTACGGCCCGCAAGGAACCGGCAGCACGGGCGGCATTTACCGCATTGATCGCAGCAACGAGCTTAGCCCGGTCGTGTCGAACTTCCTGGACTTAAACACGATCACCGGCATCAACACCGGAACCAACCCACACCCTAGCGGTACCACTGATTACACCTACGATAGCAATTCTTTCGCAGCCGCTACGAAAGTTGGCCTGGGCGACCTGGAAATTTCGGACGACGAGAAGACCCTCTTCACGGTCAACCTTGCCACCCAGGAAGTTCTGGTTATTCCGCTTGGCTCGAACCCGGCCAGCCCGGTCGCCCCGACTACGCTTGGTTCCGGCGCGACCGACATCAAAAAAATTGCCATTCCTGCCCCGGTTACGGGTAACGCTCAGGGAGCCAGCCAGGTCTGCGGGGCTGCCGCCGACGTGCGCTCTTTTGGCCTGGGCTTTAACGACGGCCTCCTGTACGTTGGCATGGTTTGTACTGCCCAGACCAGCCAGAATGCCAGCGAAGTGCGCGGCTATGTCTACACCTTTAACCCGACTAGCAACACTTTTGGCGCGGCTCCGGTGCTGGAATTCCCGCTCACTTACAATAAAGGTCTCACCTACACCGTACCTGCAAACTCGTTCCCCGACACGGGCAGTGTTTGGAAGCCCTGGGTTGACACTATCGTTTCCAATAACGGCACTCGTAACTTCCAGACGGGCGACTCCTACGTCTACCCGCAACCCATCCTGAGCGATATTTCGTTCTTCAACGGCGATATGATGGTCTCGATCCGCGACCGTAATGGCGACCAGACCGGCGCGTTTACTCCGCCGCCTTTCGCCACCGATCTGAGCATCGTGCTAGAAAGCATTTCGGTCGGGGAAAACCTGCGCTCTTCGCCTTCGACCAGCACACCTAACCAGTGGATCATCGAGAATAATTCGCAGAACGGCACAGGTGCCAGAGCCTTTGGCCCGACCACCGGGGCCGGGAACAACCAGGGACCGGGGGGCGGCGAGTTTTACTGGCAGGATCAGTACCGGGCCATCCACAACGATACCTCACTGGGTAGCGTGGCTCAGATACCCGGTTCGACCGAACTGACGGCCACTTCAGTTGACCCCTTAAACACTAACCCGCGTTCGGGCGGAGTACGCTGGTACAGCAACGACACGGGAGCCAGGGCCAGGACTTACCAGATTTACATTGACACTAGCGGGAACAACCGCCTCAACTTCGAGAAAGCCAACGGCCTGGGCGACATCGAGGCGATCTGCAATGCCGCTCCTATCGAAATAGGCAACCGGGTCTGGCGTGACGACAATACCAACGGTATCCAGGACCCGAACGAAGCCGGAATTGCCGGAGTCATAGTGCGGCTTTACGAGAACGGCACCCTAACGCCGGTCGGTACCGCCGTGACGGATGCCAACGGTAGCTATCTGTTTAACGACGCAAACGTGACAAACGGCGGCACAACCGGGGTTAAACCCAACACCGCTTACGAAGTTAGAATTGACCCGACCGATACTTTCGGGGCTAATTCCAACGTGACCAGCCTGGCCGGGTTGTTTCTAACTGCGGCCAATGTGGGCGGGCCAACCGGTTCAATCCCTGATATGAGTGACTCGGATGGAGTGCTGAACGCTAGCGTTGCGACGGTTAGCCTCACGACCGGTGCCGCAGGCGTCAACGACCACACTTTTGACTTCGGCTACGATGATGTCCAACCAACTCGAATGCGCCTGGCGCACTTCCAGGCCCAGGCCGGAGCTAGCCAGACCACGATTGATTGGACGACCGGCAGCGAAGTGGATAACCTGGGCTTTAACCTCTATTTCCAGCCTGTCGGCGGCAAAGAGCTAAAACTAAACAGCGATTTGATCCCTTCGCAGGGTGTAACCAGCCACAGCCCGCTCGATTATCAGTTTAGCACACCGAACCGGGGCGCAGGCGGCTATATCCTGGAAGACGTGAGCGTGAGCGGCCAGACCGTCCGGCACGGCCCTTACCAACTGGGTCAGGAGGTCGGCCTTAAACTGGCCGGGCCGGACAAAGTGGGGGCGCGTCCTGACCTCAGCCAACCCGCTAAAAGCGGCCTGCAACCAGCCGTCGCCAACCTGAGCGATAGCACCCAGGCCGTCAATCTCCAGACCGGGGCAGCGGGAACGTACCGCCTGAGCTACGAGTATCTGACCAGTTTGGGCGTTAACTTCAACGGAGTGGCTCCGGCCAAGCTGAGCTTGCGAGGGCCACGCGGAGGCGTGCCGCTCAAAATATCGGTCGCTAACCAGCAAAGCCTGGCTCCGGGCGACTATATCGAGTTTGAAGCCGCCGCTTTCCACAGCGTCTACAGCGATTACAACAATTATGTGCTATCGCTAGGCGGCGCGGGCAGTCTGGCCCCGACTCTGGCTCCGCCAACTACGGACAAACGCGGCAGGGCCAACCCTGGCAATCGGCAGATCAAAACCGACCGGATCGAGCAGAACGGCTTCTACTGGGCCGGGGCCAACCTGAGCGAAGACCCCTGGTTCTGGGATTTCCTGGCAACCGCCAGCCCGACCCTGACCGAGAAGGATTTTACCTTCGACCTGCCTCAACTTGTCGGTAGCCAGGCCACCAGTTTGAAGGTACACGTCCACGGCATGTACGACGACCAGAAGCTCAACCCTGACCATCGAATAGTTGCCACCCTCAACGGGGTAGCTCTTGGCCAACTCAACTTCGACGGCAAAGCGGCGGCGGTGCTGAGTGCGGCAGGCCCCTTGCCGGTGCAGGCCATCGGCAACAAGTTGCACCTGAAGTTGGAAAAGGTCAACAGCACCAACTATCTGGCCCTGTTTGACTATCTCGAACTAGATTATCAGCAGAGCGATAGCCCGGTCAAGACCACTCTGCCGGGTGGAGTGCGGCCCCGGTTGCAAAACCCGCTCGACCGCAGCAATCCGTCGGACTACCTGATCATCGGCCATCCGGCCCTGATGAACGCCGACGGCAGCGCATTGCAGCAACTGATCAGCTTGCGGCAGGCCGAAGGCTTCAAAGTGCGGGTCGTCAATGTCTTTGCCATCTACGACTACTACAGCCAGGGCCGCACCGAGGCCACGGCAATCCGTAGTTACCTGGACGAACAGAGCAAGTACAGCCCGCTAAAATACGTGCTGCTGGTGGGTGGCGATAGCAACGACCCGATGAACTACAAGGGCCAGGTGGGTAAAGGTAACAGCTTGCCTAGCTTTGTCCCTAGCCTCTACTTTATGGACAGCTACGGAGTGCGCTCGCCGACCGATGTAATCTACAGTCGGGGCGATACACCCAACAGCACGGTCAAGTTTTCCATCGGACGGTTCCCGGCCCAGAGCCAGGCCGAGCTAAATGCGATGGTAAGCAAGACAGTCCAGTTGTCCGGCATGGTCAAGACTAACACTTTGTCCAAGAGAGCCGTCTTCGTGTCGGACGACGATTCGGCAGAGTTCCGCAAATTGAGTGACGATCTGGCGGCAGCCAGCACCGGCTACAACGTGCAGAAGAATTATCTGGGCGTGAATGGCCTGGACGTCAATCAGCTTCGGAACGACTTGAGCAACGAGATCAATACCGGCAGTGCCTGGGTCAACTATGTCGGGCATAGCGGCAACCTGGGCTGGGGTAACGAAAGCCTGTGGAACCGCTCGAACGTACAGACGCTGGCAAACTCGGCTAACCCGCTAGTAGTGATGCAATGGGGTTGCTATAGCAACTACTTCTCGGATGGAAACTATCGCAGCATCGGGGAAACCTGGTTAAGCGGTAATACCGGAGCGGCTTTGGTGCTGGGTGCTACTGCCGAAAGCCTCACCTCGGAGCAATCCGAACTGGCCGGGCGGCTTTACCAGAAGGTACTGAGCCAGGGCAAGAGTATGGGTCAGGCCATGTTAGAATCCAAAGCCGAAATGATGGCCGCTAAACCGGGCCTGAAAGACGTAGACTACGGCTTTATAATCCTGGGCGACCCGGCCTTGAAGCTGAAGTAAACCGGCAAAGGGCTATCGTGCCTGAAGTACCCGGTACTTCAGGCACGATAGCCCTTTGTGGCTTTTATAGAAAGACGGTAAATCAAAATTGACCGAACTACTGGAACTGGAAAACCTGGCAGTAGAAATGCTTGAGGCCGGACAGTCCATCCTGTTTGGAGCCAAAGGTATCAGTATGCAACCCCTGATCCCCAACGGGACCCACCTGGAAGTGCAACCGCTAAAGACCGAGATTAAGCGTAGGCTATCCCTCGGTCAGGTCGTATTATGCCGGGTGCCGGACGAACTCGATCCCGCCGGGAAGCGCACCCGCCGCCTGGTGGTGCATCGCCTGGTCGGACGGTTGCCGGACGGAACATTTCTAACCAGAGGCGACAACTGTCTCTGGCCGGACGTGCCGCACCACCCGGCCAATCTACTGGGCCGGGTCGTCCTGGCCGGCCAGAGCAACCTGAACCGTCCGGTCTGGCGGCTTTTTAACGGGGTGCTGGGCTACCTCTCCGCCGGGCAAATCCAGGCGCGGGCCAACGCTTGCCGCGCTCGTTCCAGGTCAGGCCGAGCGGCCTGGGTGCTGGCTCGCAAAGCCGCCAGCCTCTTCTACCTGCTCTGGCTCACAACAGGTGAACTTGGGTTGCGGGCCGCCCGCTAACTCTTTTCAGCTTACCGGCTCCGCTTTAGCTCGTAAAAGTCAGGCCGGGCCATCATCCACGAAACGTGATCCCACATCTGACCCGCCTCTTCCCCGCTCGGTACGGTCGAGATGACCGGGCCGAAGGTGGTTTTGTCGCCGCCAGGCAAGAGCAGGGCCGGAACGCCGAAACTACCCCGCTCGGTCGCTTCTTCGTGCGAACGCAGCACATCCTCCAGCGTCGAATCGTCGGCCATCGCCTGATGCAGCAAAGCGGTATCCAATCCAACGTTCTTGAGGGCCGTCTCGACAACCACCAACTCACCGATGTCTTCCTGGCGGTCGTGGCGAGCCTGACCCAGTTCCAGGTAAAGCCGGTCGATCAGCGCGTTGGCTTCGGCTGCTCCATATTGCCGCCGGATCAAGGCCATCACCCGAAAGCCCGGTTCGCTCATGAAATGGCTGTCCTTGAGGCTCTCTTTACCCGAATTTGCGACTTTCAGGCTAAAGAAATCCCACTCGACCTGCACAGGCCGGACTTTTTGCACCTCGCGTATCCAGAGTGAGGTACGCCAGGCCCACGGACACACCGGGTCGAAATAAAACTTGAGGTTCACCGTCTGCTGATTATCCACTTTTGATACTCCATTATTATATAAAATTGATCTATATACACTCTGCAAAATCTTTTTACAGCCTGCCGATTCTACTCGACCAAATCCTAAAGCGCAATTAAGACTGGCCTTTAGTCGAATTGACAGGCCTACTTTCTTGATTATAATATGAACAGCTAAACAATCAGTTGATAAAAGGAGATAGAACGTGGAAATCCGCCCACTAAAGCCCGAAGAACTCGAACAATTCATCGTCATAGATAGTGAAGCCTTTCAGCAAGACCGGGCCAGTACCGAACGCTGGGCTACGAATGAGGTCAAACCCTACCTGCATAATACTCGCGTCCTGGTCGAAGATGACGAGATCAAGTCAGTGCTGTTTATGCTGATCGCCCGGTTGTGGCTGGGCAATGGCACTGTGCCAATGCCGGGGATTCTCTCGGTGGCAACTCCACCGGAATACCGACGGCAGGGCTACCTCAACCGTCTGTTGACCGGCCTGATGCACGAATTACGCGAAAGCGGTTACGGGATTGCGACGCTTTATCCTTTTTTCTTCCCTTTTTACAAGAAATATGGCTTCGAGCAAGTCAGTGCCAGCAAAAATGTGACCGTCGCGGTCGAGCAGTTGCAGAAATTTCGGCCCAAAACGCCCGGCCAGTGGAAGAAAGCGACCCCGGAGCAGTGGGCTGAGTTTAATTCGATCTGGGAAGTTTTCTGTCAGGGTAAGTTTGGCGCGTTCAGCCGCGATCAGGATTTCTGGCAGATGCGGCGGCTAGGCAAGTACAACCCTAAACCACTCACCAACTACCTGTGGTACGACGCGGCGGGTCAGGCCCAGGCTTTCCTGATTTATAGCGTTGAAGGCGACGAGGCCAACCGTACTTTGCGCTGCAACCGGGCCTGGACCAGTCCGGCGGCTTATCACGAAATCCTGGCGTTTCTGGCTAACCACGACTCGCAAATCAAAAAAGTGGGCTGGTACACCGGGTTGGACGAGGAGGTTTACGCGCTGCTGGATAATCCACGCGAGGCCGAAGAAAAAACCACGCCCGGCTACATGCTCCGTATCCTGGACGCGCCCCGCGCCCTGACCCAACGGCCCTGGCCGAGCCAGGAAAGCGGCAGCTTTACAATCGAGTTGAAGGATGATCGCCTGGAATGGAACAATCTGGCTTTACAGATCGAGGTAAGCGGCGGTAAAGCCGAAGTGCAGACTATTCCCGTCCACCGGACCAACCTGAGTTGCGACATCCGCCAGTTGTCCCAGCTTTATGCCGGTTATCTCAGCCCGGTTGCCCTGGCAAAGCTTGGTTTACTGGAAGTCCGCAATCAGGCTGACCTTCAAACCGCCCAGAGATTGTTCAGCCCGGCCTATCAAGCCGCCTCCCACATGCCCGACTTTTTCTAAGCTCGTTTAAGTTCGCTGTGTTTTGGAAGGGGAAGGCCAGTATTTACCTTGTTCGTACTGGCCTTGCCAGGGCGAATGCAAAATGGGTGCTGGTCTTGCCCCGTGTCACACCCGGTCTTGCCCGCCCACGTCCGGTCGTGATGTGTCTCGCCCGGTGCTGAATTGTCATTCTTCGTCTGGTCTTGAATGGTCACGCCCTGCGGGTGTGAAGTCGAGCGAAGAATCTTCTTGAATGAGCAAGATTTACCCTATTGAAGAAGACTCTTCGCTCGACTTCACATTGACACGTTACCGGCTCTTAGCTGATAGCTAATTGCTTTTAATAACCTTAACCGCCGTAAAGGGCCGCATATACTTGGATGGCTTGAAGTTGCGGAAGGCCGGAGCGATTACCACGTCGTTGCCGCTGTTATCGTTGATGGTGCTGAATTTTGGGCCTAGCGCGACCGCCTTCTGGTTGAGCTTGTTAGCCTTAGTGCTATCGTGCCACTTACCGTAGTCAATCCGATTGACCAGCGTCTGGATGGCTGTCAGTGTCTCGGCTGGGGTGAAGGTGCAGTGACCAGCCCGGTGGGTGTAAATCTCGCGAAGGTATTTGCCGTTCCCGGCCTGATGTACCGCGTCGCGGTAGCTCTGCTCACTCGCTACCGGGACAAAGCCGTCGCCTTCGGTGTGCATGGTCAACACTGGCACTTTAATTTCGCCGTTGAAGATGATGTTTTTGGACATGTAGTCTACCGCCTTCGTATCGGCCCCGATGCGCGGAGCGGTGTTGAGCGCAGCCAAGTCCTTATCAAGGTCTAGCCCGGCCTGCTTGTACAACACCTCGGCCAAATCCCTTTCGCTCGACAGCTTCAACTGTTTTGCATAATCCACCCCAACGTTGGTAGAAGGGTTGCCGCCCGCCCGTTGCTCTATTTCGGCCCGCGAGAAACCGAGGGTGAAGAACAGGGTAAACTCCTGAAGCCAGCCTATTTCGTTTTGGAAGCGGGTCTCAAAGTCCTTCGCATCCGGTTTAGCGGTATCGGCGTCTTTCCAACTCGGCGTACCGGCCAGGGCCGCTACCAGGGACAACCGGGCGCGTCCTTGCGGGGTATTGAGTGCCTCGATGAACACCTGCTTGGCGGCATCCAGATTCGCGCCAGGATTAGTGATGCGAGCCACTTGCAGGGGCGATAAGGGAGCCAGGAGCGTCTTGAAGGCAAAACCGCCGTCGAGCAGTTGGTTCAACAAGCCAACGCTCCCGCCTATCGCTCCACAAATCGGCAGTGCCCCGGCAAAGCGGTCAGGGTACTTCTGCACCAACCCGGCTGTAATCAGACCACCCATCGAGTGACCCCAAGCAATAACTCGCTTGGCCTGACCGACCGATTTATTAAAGTGATCCACCAGAGCAATCTGGTCAATGAAAGCGTCCTCTACCGCCCACCCGGTCGTCTTGTAGGCAGAACCAGCCAGCGCGTACCCCCGGTTCAATAGTTCTTCGCCTACCACCGGGTCAAAAAGGGTCGTCATGGCCGGGTTAGGTTCGCCTGGATTTACGTAGCCGTGACTGTAGAGCATCGCGGTTCTCCATACCCATTACTATTGGGTTACCCAAAATGCTTCAGCATTAGTGCGGCATATACCGTTATACGAAGGTTACAACTTGCTTTGCAATAGAAGAATGTAAGGTCTATTATTTCCCTGACCCGGCATTAGGCAATGGGGCTTCGTTGGGGTAGCCCGGCCTCTTTGCCAACGGCACCCAGGCGGGTAGGGCCGGGTGGTCTTCCCTGACGTCCGGTTTTCCAATTTGTAACTATTTGGCCTCTCCCCTGGTGCTGACGTGACAAACGGACTTTACCTTCGACCTGTTTGTTTTTGCCCGCTCAAGTTGCGAAAGGAAGCTTCAAATGTTATAATAGGGGGCGGTGTCGTCAAAGACGCTCTTTTCTATGGATACAAAATCTGCACGCCTCCCGACTGACCGGTACGTGTTTTCCTTCTACTTAACCCGAAAAGGAAAATAACCGGCGGAATGACGGAGGCGGAAGTTAAACGAATTTGGAAAGGAACCCGGACCAACAATGGTTGCAACATTAGAAGATACCCAGACCCCTACTATCACCCCACGGCCTCTGGCAACAATCGAGCCAGGCATGACTCAGGCCGGGGTGATGAAGATGCTGCTCGAAGCCGGGGTCCACTTTGGTCATCAGACCAAACGCTGGAATCCCAAGATGCGCCCTTACATCTTCACCGAGCGCAACGGCATTCATATTCTCGACCTGGCCCAGACCGTCACTGGCCTGGATGCCGCCGCCGCCTTTGTGGAAGAACTGGCCGCGCAGGGTGGCCGGTTGCTTTTTGTCGGCACCAAGAAGCAAGCCCAGGATGTAATCGCCGAAGAGTCTACCCACTGCGGTCAGTTCTACGTCAACAAACGCTGGCCGGGCGGTTTGCTGACCAACTTCGTGACGATCCGCACTCGTCTGCGCTACCTGGGCGACCTGGAAGCCCAGAAAGCCCGTGGCGAATTCGAGATGCGCACCAAGAAGGAAGCCAGCAAG
>JBBRBE010000096.1:0-22726 GCA_038206175.1 Chloroflexia bacterium | reverse complement strand
TTAATTGCTTCCAAAGCAACCTTGGATTTGAAGTCGGCGCTGTAATGTTTGCGTGGGGTCGTCATTATGCTTGCTCCTTTTGTGCGACCCAGCTATTTTACCACTTTAACTTTTCGTCCAGTTTCCTGGGGACATTATAGTCAGATCTTTACTTTGAGCCTGCCCCGCAAGTTTTTACACAGTGGGTAGGTGGCTTGTTGCGACTGGATTTTGGAAATTCAGTAATCAGTGGAACACCGTTCACCCGCCAACTGTTACAAGCCGGTTTTAACTCGTTCTGGCTCTTGTTATTTTCGACAATTATCGGGAGCTGCCTGGGTATTGGACTAGGGATATATGCGGCTTACCGACAAGGCTCCTGGCAGGATAATATTATTAAAAGTATTGGCAGTAATCTTTATGACACTGCCCGGCTGGTACTTAATTGCAGTTCTTTACCGGTTTGACCCACGTAGACAATGGTTATCTATTATCCCTTCATGGAATAGTGTTCTGGCAGTTTTTGCACTAAGCATTATTGTGCTGGCCTTAATGTGGGGTCAGACTCGTTCGCAGGTGATAAATGTGCTAAAGCAGGATTATGTACGTACTGCACGCTCTAAAGGCTTGCCCGGTCAGCAAGTACTAACCCGGCATGTAATGCGTAATTCGCTCACCCCCTCGCTGGGTATATTTGGTGGTTTATTGCCATTTCTTCTAACCTCACAACTCCTGATTGAGCGTATGACAAGCTGGCAAGGACTTGGCAACTTCTTTTTTCAGGCCGCCTACCAGCGGGATTACACCGAATTAATGGGGGTTTTTACCCTACTGGTAGTAATTTGTGTAGCATCCAGTTTTTTAGCCGATCTAATCCAGGTTTATCTTGAGCCTAAATTGCGGGAGCAACAGCAAGGTGGTATGCGAGGCTCACTCTATCTGAAAAAAATTGATGGAGACCCTTCTTATACCAGCCGAGGTTGGGGCAGGCGGTCTGTGGTTAGGCCTGGTGCATTACTGTTTCTAATAATAGCCGCTTTTTTTCTTGTACGTTTATCAGCACCCGAAGCTTCACCTGGCTCTAGCGAAAGTTCAGCCCAACCTAATGCGTTAGCGGCTGCAACTTTCAAGCAAATAGATTTGCCAGGTGAGATGAAGGTTGTACTAACGGACACAATTACCAAAGGTGAACGTAATGAGTTTATCGAGGGTATTTCAACTCGTGAAGGAAACCGTTCAATCGAATCCGCTCAAGATAGTACCAAAAGTTCTAAGCGTACCATCATTGCAACCTCGTCCCAGACTATCGAAGTGTTGCGTAAGTTTGAGAATTACTTCGAGGAACAGGGCTGGAAGATCTCTCAAAAGTATATAAGTGGGAGCAAATTCAACTACATCTACATCAAAGAAGACAAGTATACCTGGTTATGCGGCGACATTTTTCAACCTGATTTTAAGCCCGGAGTATATAATTATTTGATAAACAAGGACGAAGAATTACTAAAATCCATAAGTGATACTAATAAGGTCAATTCAAATGATCTTATTGTAGCAATTACACAGGGTTTTAAGCTGCCTGATAAAGATTCTATTGTGCGGGTGATTCAATAGAAAGAGTGACGATGAGCCAAACTGGTATTGTGGAAAAGACCACACCACTTGAACATAAGAATTTGCAAGTGAAAAAAAGTTCAATTGCCTCCTTTTTCCAAAACAAACTTAACCTGGTAGCTTTTATTTTTCTGGTGCTGATTACCTTAATTACAGTCGGAGCGGATGTTATAGCAGGTGGGCGTCTTAAACAAAACCGCGATATTATAGATATATCACTAATAGGAAAGATGGTTGATGCAGGGTTAGGCCAACCTCCCTATCCACCTGGTACTAATGGACATTTGTTAGGGACAGACGGAGTAGGTCGTGATGCATTAGCTAGGCTAAATTTATTCCGGGCAAGTTTCCCTTTGTGTTGGCTACCTTACAGCTCTCATCAGTGCCGTTATAGGAGGAGGATTGGGTATTCTTGCTGGTTACTATGGACGAAGGGTTGACAGCTTGATTAGTTCAATTATGCAAATCCTGGTTAACTTGCCCATTTTCTTTCTAATGATAATATTATCGTTTATCATTCATTTTGAAATTTTATCTATTTCACTTATCATTGGCCTCTTAAATTGGGCTGGAATGGCCCGTTTAGTACGTGGTCAAGTGCAAAACATACGAAACAAGGAATATATTGAAGCTGCTCAAGCTGTAGGTTCAGGCTCATTTAGGATTATGCTTCGCCATATTGCACCTAATGTGTTTCCCTCAATCTTAGTAATGATGGGCTTCGATGCTGGGGCTGCAATTATTACCGAAGCTGCTCTCAGCTATTTACAATTTGGAGTACAAATTCCGGTGCCAAGTTGGGGAACTCTTATCGCTGGTTCTGAGTCTGGAACACCTTCATTGTCAGGGGTAGCGGCAGATTGGTTATTTTGGCCCCAATTATATGTATGGCTGTCACCCTTCTGTCCATTTACATTGTTGCTAATGGATTACGTGATGCTTTTGATGTCAAATAAGAAAAGCAGACGTAAGTGTTCAGATTTGGGGTAAAGGAATTTGATAGCCGAGGAGTTTACGACACTCGGCTAAGGGTTCTAGCCCTTTGGCTTGCCAGGTTTGGAATAGACTACTCAAACTCATCCTCGTTTTGCTGCCGCGTTCACTGCGACTGCCGCCACTGATCTTGCGCACGACCACCAGGGGTTTTACCCCTCGTTCGGCTAGATTATTGTCAGCACTTAGTCCTGGCACTAACACAAATTGAAATAATTCCTCTTCGTGTCGCAGCAACCGTTTAGCTAAGGCCTGGCAGGGATGGCCTTTGACCTGGGCATACTCCCGCCCTAAAGTGTGGCTACCCTCTACTAACTCAATGTATTTCTCACCCAGTAATATAGCCCCTGGCTCAATCTCCCCTTTTAGCAGACTTTGGCCTTCATCATAAAGTTGACGCAGCGATGCAGCCCATTGGTACACCGCTTTATCCTGCGGGTGCATTTCTTTGAGTTTGAGCTTGTGTAAATCCCGCAACAAGTGAACCCAACAGCGTTGAGGCTTGCCAGAGTATATATTGGCGTTCCTCATGCAACGGAACAAAGTTGGGTTCTACCGTAAATTTAGTGAACGAATGTAATCAAGGAATAAATCAGGCACAAACGTTGATTAAGTAAAGCTCAGATTCATCCGGTGTAGCTGACGGGTTTCCTTTTTCACTAAAAGTGCGGTAGAACCCGTAACCTTCGCCCGGCACTAACTGAAAGCTGGCCACGTCCACAGGCACGTCGTAAACCAGTACCCCTTTCTCGACAAAGCTCACCTGTACTCCAAAAAGCTCGTTATACTTTGCGTCGCGGCCCCCAGTCAAAGCATCCAGAGCCTCGCTGCTCAGAGAAGTAGTGAAAGTGCGGCCTTTGTCGTCCTTCAAAGCTATAAAGCTTTTAGGCCGGTGTCATTGGTCGGTACATCGAAGATATAGAACGACTTGACCGTCTACCGTTTTAATTATAGGTTGCGC
This sequence comes from Chloroflexia bacterium, assembly GCA_038206175.1. Lineage (GTDB taxonomy): Bacteria > Chloroflexota > Chloroflexia > Chloroheliales > Chloroheliaceae > 54-19. The sequence goes on along the minus strand of JBBRBE010000096.1, from coordinate 19,182 downwards.
CCGATTTATAACCATAACAACCGGCCTACAACTAGCTTACGGTAAGCTCATAGAGGAAAAAGTGTGGGTGCGCAGGAAAGCCACCAATGACCCGGTTGGGCAATTGGCGGCTTTTTTGGTTGGTCTTCACTTACAATATTTAAGGACCAAGAACTAAGTTTGGCCGAGGAAGGCTTGGGTTTAGGCGGCCCTTTCGATGTCTTCGAGGGTTTGGGTCGGCAGGAGCGGCAAGCGGACGGCTCCTTGCAAAAAGTCGAGGGGTTGGGCCGGAGGGCGAAAAAAACCAACCGCCAGGATTTGTAACGCGCCTAGAACTGAACCACCTTTGAACGACATGAGCCGGGTTAATTCGGCCTGGCTCCGGCCTGGTATTTGCAGAGCCTGGGCGGTAAATTCGCGGGTTAGCAATCCTTTAGTCTCACTACTTTCGCCACTCTCGTAGAGGAGGCCAATCGCCAGAGCGCACAACTGAAAAAGACCGGCACTTTGTTCATATTCGCTGCTGACTTCGTTGCGATGCCAGTTCCACAGAGCTTCGTCGTAGCCTGGAATAGCCCGGCTTTGACCGTTAAAAATCGCTACGGCCCGCTCGATCTCTTGCGGAGCAAGCTCGAACTGACCCTGATGCAGATAGCAAAGAGTCAGGCACACACGGGCGGCAAGATTGGTCGGGTCGAGCTTGAGAGCGGCCTGATAATAAGTGCTGGCTTCGTTCCACAGGCCGGTTGGGAGCAGAAGATGACCGCGAAAAGTATTAGCCCAGGCCAGATAAAAAATCAGGTCGCGCTTCTGGTCTAAATCCCGGTTCGTCCTGAGCCGGGCCTCAAGCTGGCTTGCCGCCTCGTCCAGATCGCGCATCTGGCGCACCTGCTCGTAAAGCGGGCTGAGGTCATTCAAGGGTAGGCCGCCCAAATCACGCCGGAGTTGGCGCAATACGTTCAGGTAGAGATAAGCCGCCAGCACGCCCAGCCAGGCTAACAGCGAAAGCGGTAGAGCAATCCAGAAGGGTAAGAAAGTCAAAACTGCCCAGGTCAAAAGACCATACAGCAAACCCAGCCCTATGCAAGTTCCAAACCGCCGTCGAGAGCGTACCAAACTAAGACCTTCGCGCATCTCGCGGCGCATCATCAGGGCCGCCCCACCAACGCTCAGGCCAACACCCAGCAGCATCGCCCAGAGCGTCAGGCCAAACTTCTGCCCGGCTAAAATGAGGACTAGCCAGGCCAGGTTCGTCGCCAGGAACTCGCGGGCCAAAACGCTATTCGCCAGCGCAGCCTTCAAAATCTCCTGGCTTTGTCGTCCCCACAAGCTTCTCATTAACTCCCCCGTCTCAATTTTAGATAAGCACCGCCTGAATATTTTACAACTTGCCGAGGTGGGCGGCAAGCCAATATATAGACTGATCAGGAGACGGGCCGGGCCTCGGTGATTTCGTGAACCATTTCGCGGATGCGCTGCGGGGTATACTCACTTTTAGTCAGGAAGTAAGCCGGGCCGTTGCGCAGGAAAGCCCGCTCGTCATTGCTCAATTCTTTGGCACTGACAACAATTACGGGAATATTAAGGGTGCGCCGCTCCTGGCGAAGACGGCTCAAAACCTGGAAGCCGTCGAGCTTGGGCATCATCAAGTCGAGAATAATCAGGTCGGGCAGGTTCTGAACGGCTAACTTGAGACCCTGTTCGCCGCCTGCCGCCGTAGCAACCACAAAATCCTGAGCGTTGAGGGTTTCTTTGAGCATCCGGCGCAAGCTGGCGTCGTCGTCAATCAGCAATAAATTGCGCTGAGGCCGAGCCGCCGTCAGACGATTGATCGTATCGAGCAAGCGGCGCAGGTCAATCGGCTTCCCCAGAAACGCCGCCCCGCCCAACTGCCCACCGCTCAAAGCACTATCCAGCACGGTACTGATGATCACCGGGATCGAAGCCGTAGCCGAGTTGCCTTTGAGATGTAAAAGGAAATCCCAGCCGTCCAACCGACCGGCCAGAGCGATGTCCAGCACAATCACCGCCGGAAGTAAACTACTCTCCTGCAAATACTGGTCGGCTTCCTCGGCACTCGATTGGGCGATAACCTGAAAATTGTCTTCCTCCAGGTAAGTGGTAATCAAGTTCGCCAGACTGCTATCGTCCTCAACTACCAGCACTAACTGCTGATTGGTACCGTTTTCGAGCCGTTTGGGAAGGTTGACGGTATCGGCGGGACTTTGCGCCACGGTCGCAGGCAGGGTGAAAATAAAAGTGCTACCCTGCCCTAACTCGCTCTCCACCCAGATTTTGCCGCCGTGGGCCTCGACAATTTCGCGGCTGATAGCCAACCCCAACCCGGTACCGCCAATTTCGCGGCGGTCGCTGTTATCCACCCGGTAAAACTTGCCGAATAGCTGATTGCGGGCCTCGTGTGGAATACCCAGCCCGTAATCCTTGACCGAAATTTCGACCATACCCCCGGTAGACTGCCGGGCGCGGACTTCGACGTTTCCTCCATTGGGCGAATATTTAATGGCGTTACTGACCAGATTAGTCAAAGTTTGCAAGATACGGTCGAGGTCGGCCCGCACAAGGGGCAGGGTAGGCGGCAAATCTATTTTAAGGCGGTTGCGGTGCTGGCTGAAAAGTTCCTGAATACGACGCATTATCGGCTTGAGGTCAACCTCGCTATAGTTGTAGACCTGGCGGCCCGCCTCCATCCGCTGAATATCTAGAAAATCGTTGATTAGATTCGAGAGACGCTGCGCTTCCTTGTAAATCGTCTCGACGTACATACGCGATTTAGCTTCGGAAAGCTGGCGAGTTAACATAAGCTCGGAGAAACCCAGCACGCTTGCCATCGGAGTACGCAATTCATGCGAAACCAGACTGACCAGTTCGTCCTTGAGCCGCGAAACCTCTTGCTCCTGCGTTACATCCCGGAAGACCCCAACCGAACCGATAATAGTCCCTTTGTCGCCCAGGATAGGAGCCGCCACGAGCGCGATCAGAGCCTGACCGGGCCGGGCCGAGCCGCGCTTGATCTGGAAGATACGCGGCTCGGTCGAAGTACCTTCCTGGACAGCCTGCCGCAAAGGTGAAATTTCCGGCGCAATCGGTCTGCCGCTCCGGTCGCTAACGCTCAAAACATCCAGATAGAATTGTCCTAGCAATGCCTGCACCGGGTAGCCAGTCAGGTGTTCGGCCCCTGGATTGGCCGTAGTGATCCGGCCCGCCGCGTCAGTAGTAAACACTCCGTCGGCGATGCTATCGAGGATAGCCCGGCTACGAGTGCGTTCATCGGCCACCGCATTGAAAAGGCGGGCGTTCTCGATAGCAACCGTCGCCTGGCTGCCGATCAAGGCCACAATATCGAGGTCTTCCTTGCCAAAAACCCGTCCCGGCGTGCGGTCGTTGAGGATAATGGCTCCGGTGGTCTGGTGTTGCCAGAGCAAAGGGCTGATCAAAAGGCCGCCGCTATGGTCATCCTTGAGACCCCAGTAACGGCTGAGAAAGCGGCTCAGCCCGGCAGCCTGTTCGTTCAATTCGTCCGGGAAACGACCTGCCGGAAGCAGCGACGCAACCCGCGCCAGACCCTCTTGCAAACCTTCCTCGCCCAGTTCAAACGGGGTAAGGGCAGCGTTTTCCAGGACATCTAGCCCGGTCTCGCTGATTGGCCCCCCCAGGCTATGCTCGGCCATAATCGTGAGTTCGTGTTGAGATTGATCCCACAGGGCGATTGCGCCCCGGCTGGCTCCTACCAATTGCACCGTCTCGCGCACAATCGTACTCAGGACTTCTTTAAGATCAAGCGAAGAATTGATTGCCAGCCCGATGTCGTGCAAAGCCTGGTTGCGGGCCAGCATCCGCTCGATGGCCCGCTGCTGCCCATCTACGCTTAACCAGACCTGCTCCCAGGTTTTGCGCACTGTTTCGAGCATGTGATATTGATTTAAGACCCGGTTGTACTCGATTGCATTGGCCAGGGCCGGACCGAGGCTCTGGCTCAACTGCTCAAATTCCGCCACCACCGATGGAGGCAAAGGCGCGGCTCCCCGCAAAACAACCCCACCCTCGAAGGCTCGCAAGGTTGGCCTGGCTCCTACCAGAGGTAAATAGGTTAAAGCTGGCAAGTCATCGCTCAGCCAGGAAACCAGATCGGGGTAATCGGAGGCAACTTCGTCCAGACCAAGCTGCTTAAATTCATTTTGAGCATGGAGAAGTCGTAAGGCCGGTAACATTTTCGGCGGTATTTCGTAGGCGGCCAGCAGCACAAAGCCACGTTCCTGGCTCTCCCAGTGCAATAGCCCAATCTGTTGAGCGGCAGACCCACAAAGCTGACGAGCCAGGCGCAAACCATCCTCGGCTATTTGGCCTACGTCCAGGCATTGGCCCAATTCGAGATATTCCTGGCGCACCCAGCCGACATTTTCGCGCTGGGTGCCTTCATAGGCTGGGTGCTGAGGTTCCTTCCTTGCTGACACGTTAAATACTACTCCACTTCACTCGTTATTTTTTGCACATTCTAGCAGCTTGACGGAAGTAAAACAAGGGCCAGGGGTAGGCTTCTCCCCCGGATTGCCATTGCAAACAACCCTGGTAACTCCTCCTGACCGAGATAGGTGCTAAGCAAAAACCGTGCTAGAGATTATATAATAAACGCGGTAGAGAGCTATTAAATTGACCGTTCCGAAAAGGCTAAATGATACCGTTGACGAGCCGGATAAGCTGAACCGGACTAAATGGTTTGGTCATAAAATGGTCAGCCCCGCTCGAAAAAGCCTGTTCGCGGTCTTTGGCCTGACTGTGTGCAGTCAGCATCACGATAATAATATCGCGGGTAGCAGGATCGGCCTTGAGTCGCTGGCAGACTTCGTTTCCACTCAGGCCGGGCATCGCCACGTCCAACAAAATAAGCTGCGGATGTTCGCGCCGGGCCAGTTCGAGAGCCTCGTTGCCGTCGCTAGCTTCCAGAATTTGCAACTCATCCCCCTGCAAAGTTTCGTGAACGAGCAAACGGAGGGAAGCTTCGTCGTCGGCAATCAATATTTTGGGCCAGGGCGTTTCAATCATAGGAGCTAATCCTGCTGGGCAATTGGGAGGCTAAAATTCCTCGCTGTAATAAGCCATCTGGCCGGGCTGCTCCTCGACTCCGACCTCAAGCAGGCGGAGTTGGGCCAGTTCGGGCCGGGCCTGGGCAAGCAGACCCGCTTTGAGCCGACCTAACAGATAAACCGCCAGTTCTTCCGCCGTAGTATTTTGGATCGGTAGAAGCGTAACTTCGCTCAACGGAAAGACATAACGCCGCCCGCCCGAACGTACTTCAAGCTCGTCCTCGCTATAGCTATAGCTCAGAAGCGGATTATCCAGGGCCAACAACACCCGGTGATCCAGAGCCTTACATTCCGCCCGCACGAGTGGCTTGAGGTCGCTAAAATTATAGACATAGCGATCCGGGCCGTTCTCGCCGCTCAAAGCTACTTCGACCCGGTAGTTATGGCCGTGAAGCTTTTCGCATTTGCCGCCAAAAGTGATAAAGTGGCCGGCACTAAAGTCGAAATCTTCTTTGTAGACCCGTACTCGAAAGTTACCCGCCATCTGTTAAAAGTCCTTCGAGCCGCTTTGGGCCTGGGAGTCGAAGCCTGCCGAAATCTGAGCCTGGGTGGGGACAGATGCGGCTATGTTTGGGCCACCTCCATCGCTTCCGGCATCGCCCGCTCCAGCCATAACCGGGGTCGGCACACTTCGCTTTAGCTGGCGTTGCACCTTTCGGCGCACTTCGGCTTGCACATCGTCCCGGCGCGAAGGTACTTTAGCTTCGGCCTCTAGCGGGCTGGCTCCCAACACCAGACGTTGGTACAGGTAGATATAAACATCCCGCACCAGAGCCGTAAAAGGTACCGCTACAATCGCGCCCGGCAATCCGGCCACTTCGCTGCCCATGATGATTACCAGCATCACGACTGCCGGATGAAGCTTGGTACTGTCGCCCGCTATCTTGGGAATAAGCAGGTTTCCCTCGATTTGCTGGATGATCAGGAAAAGGATCATCACCTTAACGGCCAGATCAACATTGCCAAAGCCGCCCGTGAAAAGAGCCACGATCAGCGACGGAATCGCGCCCAGGATCGGCCCGACAATCGGCAGAACCTCGAACAGCCCGGCGATAAAACCCAGAAAGATCGCCGTACTCGCGTCAAAGTTGATGATCAAAAGACCAATCGTCACCATTACCCCAACCGAGGCCGCCACGATAAGCTGTCCCCGGATATACTCGTTCAGGCCATCCGCCACGATATGCACCAGCCGATAGACATCCTCGCGCAACTTGACCGGAACCAGGCCGTAAAACGTTCTCATTCCTCTGGCTTTATCTTTGAGAATAAAAAAGAGCCAGAAAGGAATAATAAGAATTCCCACCAGAAACCCAATCGTACCGAACAACCAGCCAATCAAGCCTGTAGCCGAATTGATCAAGGTATCGCGCACGAAATTGACGGCGTTGGTGCTAAAAGAGTTGATCGACTCGTTAAAAGGCTGCTGAAAATCCTTTGGAAGGGATTGTTGCATGTCTTTGAAAGTCTGATTGAGCCAGTTCTGGGTTTCTTTAGCGTAATTGGGCGTGTTATTAATCAGATTTTTGCTCTGCTCGATAATAATCGGCAGAAGGTAAAGCACGAAAGCGGTCAACGCGCCTGCTACCAAAATGTAGACCAGCAAAATCGCCAGAAACCGGGGCAAAAAGCGGTTGAGGTTGTCTACAAGCGGCATCAACACAAAAGCCAGCACCACGCCAATCAGAAAAGGCGTGAGACCGGCCCAGGTGCGCCACAAAAGCCAGCCCAACCCGGCAAAGGCCAGGCCCAGTAGCACTATTCGCCATCGGTTGTGTGCGCTATCCGTCATAAAAGCTGTTTAATCCACCTAAAACTCGCTTAACACCCGGTCTAGCACTTCTATCGCCTCGTCCACGTGGGTCTGTGCGATGATCAAAGGCGGCATAAAGCGAAGCGTGGTCGGGCTGACCATATTAATTAAAAGACCTTCCTCGGCGCAGCGGGCTACAATTTCGCCGCCGACTTCCCGGCTCAGGTCAATTGCCCGCAACAGACCCAGGCCACGCTCGGCCACCACCAGCGGATATTTCGCCATCAGTTCGCGCAGGCGCAGGCTCAGGTACTTGCCCGTCCGGGCCGCGTTCCCGGCCAGGTCGTGCGTCATTACCTCGTTCAGAACGGCTACCCCTGCCGCGCACGCGACCGGGTTGCCACCGAAAGTCGAACCGTGATCGCCCGGCTCGAAAGCTAAGGCGCGAGATTTTGCCAGGAAGCCGCCGATGGGCATGCCACCGCCCAACCCTTTCGCCAGCGTCATAATATCCGGCTCGACGCCGTAGTGCTGGTAAGCGAAAAGGGTGCCGCATCGCCCGATGCCGGTTTGCACCTCGTCGAAAATCAACAGCATATTTTGCTCGTCGCACCACTGGCGCAAAGCTTGCAAATATTCCTGGGTCGCCGGGTTCACCCCACCTTCGCCTTGCACCGGTTCGACCAGCACCGCCACGGTTTCGGAGGTAGTAGCGGCCCGGATCGCCTCGATGTCGTTGAACGGCACGTTTACAAAACCACTCGGCAGCGGCAGGTATGGCTCCTGATAGTGCGGCTTGCCGGTCGCGGCGACCATTGCCAGGGTGCGTCCGTGAAAGCCTTTGAGAGTGCTAATTACGCTATACGCGCCGCCTCGGTGGATTTTGCCCCACTTGCGGGCTAACTTGACCGCCCCTTCGTTGGCTTCCGCCCCGCTATTGCCAAAGAAAACCTTGTCGAAGGCCGAATTTTCGACCAGAAGCTTGCCTAATTCTATCTGCGGTATAGTATAATATTGGTTAGAAGTGTGAATGAGCGTGGCTGCTTGCTGCTGAATTGCTCCAACCACTGCCGGATGACAATGACCGAGCGCGTTTACCGCCCAACCCGCCATAAAGTCGAGGTATTCACGACCAGCCTCATCCCACAATCGCACGCCTTCACCGCGTACCATCACCATTTGCGGGCGTTTGATGTTATACATCAAATAAGCCTTTTCCAGTTCGGGCCAGGTTGCTGTAATCACGCGTTCGCTCTCCTTCATGTTTAATGCTCGACCGGGGACAAAGCCGGGTTGAAACAACTTTTTAAGCTCAGGTGTCTAAAGGGTAAGGCTGACCTGGGACTACCAGGAAGCGGTCGGGTTTTTAGAGTTTCATCTTGGACTTTCATTGTATAACTTTTAACGGTTGAGGTCAACGTAGGACAGAAAAGATCAAATCAAGAACGGCCAGGAAAGCTAAAGTCAGGAATGAGCTATCAGGAAAGGTAGATATTAAAAATGTATTGTCCAAATTGTGGCACTCCTAACACACCGGGGGCTGAAAAATGTATAAATTGCGGTAAACCACTCCCGCGCACGTCTCCGACTGGTGAACCGATGCCGGTAGAAAATAAGGGCCAGGCGGCCCGACCTAACGACTGGCCGGGGACAGGCACGGCTCAACCTTCCGGGCCAACCTACAACCAACCGCCCGCTAATAGTAGTCCTTACGGCTACAATCAGCCGCCCACGGGTAATAACCCGCCTTACGGCTACAATCAGCCGCCCGTCGCTAACACTCCTTATGGCTACAACCCGCCACCAGCAGCCGGAGCTTATGGTCAATATGTGCCGGGGCCAGGCCAGGGAACTGGAACTTATGGCTATGGCAACCCCGCCCCCGCGCCTTATTACAACTACAGCACTCCCGCCGACCAGGTAGGCATTGCGCCGGTCGAAGTGGGGTTTTGGACGCGCCTGGGAGCTTACTTGATTGACGCTTTGATCGTAGGGTTTGTAATAAGCCTGCTAGTAGGTATACCAACCGTAACCTGGGCCATCGGTTTCTTTAACAAATACCAGAATGAACTTTATCCGGTTTGCGATTCGGGCGCACTTGGCTACGATAGCGTAGCCTGTAACACTGCCTCCCGCAGTATCTTGCTCGACCGGGGCGAGTTGGGCGCGGTGCTGGGTATCACCTTTGGGGCGTTGGCGGTCGGTCTCGTCCTGTACGGTTTATACTACGCCGTGCTAACCTCGCGGACAGGTGCGACCATTGGCAAGCGGGTCTTTGGCCTGAAAGTAGTAAGGGCAGATGGCACACTGCCCGGCTTCTGGCGGTCACTTTTGCGTTACACTATCGGCTACTGGGTCAGCAGCCTGTTCTTCTCGCTGGGCTTTATCTGGATTGCCTTCGACCCGAACAAGCAAGGCTGGCACGATAAAATTGCCGGTACTTATGTGGTAAGAGCGCGTTAAAAGAAAGGACGTGTGCATAAGGTCAAAATGGATTAAAATTGAACAAACAATTTACGGGAGATAATTTGTAATGTATAATTATAACCAGAATAGCGCGGATGACCCGCAATATCAATTGGCTTACCGACGAGCCGAGCGGCGAGTGAAAGCTAAACTTGGCTTTTACAATCATCTAGCGGTTTATGTGGTGATCAACGGTCTTTTGATCGTCATCTATCTGGCGACGGGGTTGCTTCCCGGCTATTATTCTTATCCCTGGTTTGTTTGGCCGATGTTTGGTTGGGGAATCGGTCTATTGTTCCATTTTCTCGGAACTTTCGTCTTTAGCAACACTAACACCGAAGAGACCCGTCAGCGCATGATTGAAGCTGAAATGCGCCGCATGGGAACATATAACACAAATCCCAGACCTGGGTCGCCTTATAACTCCGGCCCTACTCCGCCCTACAGTGGAGTTGGCCCGGCATCGCCATTTGAAGCACCACCCGATAAACACTAGCTGTATCTCGGCTGTCAAGATAAATCGGGTGGCGCACCTGGAAGGGAAGTAGTCAGCAAATGCCTACAATAGAAAGCGTTCGACCTACCACCTACAACGATAGCGTCGGTAACATCCTGGTGGTGGATGACCGGCAAGACATCATCAACGTAATCGAACTGGCCCTGGAAGAGCAACCAATTCAGGTCTATTCGGCTAATAGCGGCCAACAAGCTTTACTCGAAATGGAAAATCGGGCCTACGATTTGCTCCTCCTCGATGCCAAAATGCCCGGCCTGAGCGGGTTCGAGATTTGCCGGATTATCAAAAATCACGAACAGTGGCGCACTACCAAGATCATAATGATCAGTGCCAGCACTCTTTCAGATGATAAGCTGCGGGCTTTCGAGGCCGGAGCGGACGACTACGTTACCAAACCCTTTCGGGTGCAAGAACTTAAAGCCCGTATCCAGGTGATGCTCAATCTGCGGCAAGCCGAACGCGAATTGACTCAGCGCAACGAACAACTGCTCGAACTGTTGCGCGTCTCCGAACGCCTCAATACCCGCATGGACTTAAACGAAACAGCCCGCGAAGTAGTAAAATCGGCTACCCGTCTGACGAAGGCCGACCGAGCTTATTTGATGCTCTGGGAGGCCGAAAGTCGCCGCCATTATATGCTGGCGGTAGAAAATCCCGCTCCCGGCTTCGAGCTTACCGCAAACGAACCTCTGGCAGAAGGTACAGGCATTTCAGCCCTGGTTCAACGAAGCGGACGCCTGGAAATCATACCCGACTACAACGATTTCGAGGAAGGAGTGGCTGCGCTCAAGACGGGAAATTACGAGTCTGCCGGGGTGCCAATGCGCCTGGGCGACCGCCATATTGGAGCTTTGACGGTCGCAATGGCTTCCCCCTCGCAACACTTCAAACTCGCCAATCTCGATATTCTAACTACCCTGGCAAACCAGGCAGCTATTGCCATTGAGAACGCCCGGCTTTACAGCGATTTAGGACGCGAGAACGAAAAATATCGCTTGATTGCCGAAAAAGCCAGCGATCTTATTATAAGCCTGGATAGCGGCGGTATTCTTACCTATGTAAATGAGCGAGTGCAGAGTATTCTAGGCTATTTACCGCTTGATATGACCGGCAAACCACTCGAACGTTACCTGGCTGCCGAAGGACAAATAGCCCTTAGTGCCTTACTGCAAAACCTGCTACGGCCTCATCCTGAAAGCCGCCCTAATGGTTATTACAGTCAACCCCAGGAACTGCTGGCAATCTCGAAAGATGGCGTTCCGGTCAACCTGGAATTTAACTTTGGCCTGCTCTATCGTCCTGGTCGGCAAGATCAAATCTTTGGTATCCAGGGTATCGGACGTGACGTGACCGCCCGCAAACGAAGTGAGGAAAACGAGCGGATGCGGATGGTCGGGCAGATCGCCAGTGGCGTTGCCCACGACCTGAACAATGTGCTGGCGAACGTATTAGGCCATGCCCAGCTACTCAAAACTGAAACTGACGATAACGAAGTGGTTAAAACCATTGAAATTATCGAACAATCGGCTCTGGATGGAGCCGAAACAGTGCGCCGTATCCAGGAATTTACCGTCCAACGGATGCAACAAAATCTCGACCTGATTGACCTGAACGCGGTTGTCCAAAGCACCATCGAATTAAGCCGCCCGCGCTGGCGCGACGATGCGCAGCAGAAAGGCATGAAGATCGAAGTCGAGCGGGAATTGGAAGATATTCCGCCAGTGCAAGGCCGGGCCGCCGAGCTACGCGAAGTGCTGGTAAATCTGTTTAATAATTCGGTAGATGCTATGCCTCCAGAGGGCGGGAAAATCGGCTTTCGCACCCATCTGGAAGAAGATGGACACCAGGTGTGCCTGGAAGTGTGGGATAGCGGCAAAGGTATGCCGATAGAGGTACGCCGCCATATTTTCGAGCCGTTTTACACTACTAAAGGCGTGCGCGGTACAGGACTGGGGCTTTCAGTGGCTTATGGGATTATCACGCGCTTCGGCGGAGAGATTACGGTTGATTCGGTGGCGGGAGAAGGAACTACTTTTTACATTCGATTGCCTGTCGTAGCGACTTCTGCTAAGGAAGTGACACGGGCCACCAAAGTAGAAAAAGAGGGAACTACCGTACCTCAGTACAAAGGCCGCATCCTGGCGGTAGACGATGAAGCTAACCTGCGCACCCTTCTACGACGCGCCCTTAGCATGGGTGGATTTGAGGTGGATGTAGCCGCTACCGGAATGGAAGCCCTCGATTTAATGATGAAGGCTGCCTCGGACGACCCTGGCCGCCGGGAACGGCCCTACGATCTGGTTTTTAGTGATCTCGGAATGCCCGAAATGAGCGGTTGGGATGTCGCGCACGAGGTCAACCGCCGATGGCCGCACATTCCTGTGGTGCTGGTGACGGGTTGGGGTGAACAGGTTGAGCCGAAGCGTCTAAGTGATTTTAACATCGTCCGTACCATCGCTAAGCCTTTTAATATTCAGGATTTATTGGAGTTAGCCGGCAGAATAATCAATCAAAGCAAGATTTGAGGCCACGAGTCAGGAATTCACCTCTTGCCAGATTATGTTGAGTCGTGTACAATAAGGCTGATAACAGGGATATGTTAGCTTCAATTATCACTATCAGCCGCCGGACAACAACAAACTCATGCCCGATCAAAGCGAAAAAATAGCTGCATCTTCAACTATAGAACCGGCTTCGCCCACCCTCACGGACGAGACGGAAGTGACGGCGACTGATAATCCCAGCGCAGACGGCGGCGAACCGGGTCGCCCGGCTCAACCCCGCGCTCAGTTACGCGCTACCCTTAATTCGCGCTACAACACTCCGCGCCCTCATACTCAACCTCTGGTCGAAGCTAACCCACCCTCACCGCTCAAAGCTGAGCCGACTTTGCCCACCGAAAGCCCTGAAGGGCTTAGATTGCGCGACGAGTTGCACCAGGCCGCCCGCACCGAGGCAATGATAGCCCGTGCGCAGTTGCAAGCCCGGCAAGGCAAACTGGGGGAAGCCCGCCGTTTGTTAAGCGAGGTAGTCGAGCGCGATCCGGCTAATTCGGAAGCCTGGACCTGGCTGGGTGGTCTGTTGAGCGAACAGAACCCTAAAAGAGCGCGGATGTGCCTGGAACGCGCACTCGAACTGGATAGCACCAACGAACGCGCCCGGCGCGGTCTGGCCCAATTGCCTGCCCCGCCGCCCCTGGCTCTGCCCGCCGCACGTAGCGGTGTAATTGATAGCGGCGAAACGGGAGAAAACCAGGCTGAAACCGTGCCCGATACCTCCGAAGCCGAACCACTCCGGCCCGACATCAAGATTGGCCTGGAAGAAGCCGTCGAAAGTCGCCGTTTGAGTGGACAGCCCGCCGACCCGGAGAATATTCCACTGGGTGGAGCGCGTATCCGGCCTGCCGTTGAAAAAGGCGAGATGAAACCGCCCCGGCAGATCAAGCGACGGAAACCGTTGATCCGTTTGCCACAGCCTAACGGCTTTCAACTTTCGCTGATGGTGCTGGGAGCCTTCGTGCTGCTGATTCTGGTGGGAGTAGCCGCCGCCGTCACGCCGGTAGTAATTCAAGCCGTCACGCCACCTACCCCCGACCCGGCTACGCTGCCCGAACCAACCCTTACGCCGCCGCCTTTAACTTCCGACGAAGCTTTTGCCGCCCGCTTGCGAGGTGAGATCGAAAGTTATAACCGCTTCTACGCTACGGCCCGCACTTTTCGGTTGAACGTCCAGAAAGGTAAAATCTCCTGGGAAGAATATCTCCGCAACGCCCGCGATCTTCAAAAGGATATTCGCAACGAGAAGAAAACAGTGGACGACCTGGCTGCCGGGGCGACCAGTCGCCTGACCGGATATTACCGCGAGTTGAAAGTTGTGGCAACCACTACGAACCAGGCCGCCGATTTTACCGTCGGGGGCATCGAGAATACCAACCCGGAAGACCTCGAAGAAGGCAACCGCCAGTTTAACGAGGCGGCCCGGCAGCTTGCCGAAATGACCCGGAAGCTCAACGTGACCTCGCCGGTGCCAACTCCTGTCCCGACCAGCACTCCGCGCCCAACGCTGACTCCTACCGCCGCTCCAAGCCTTTCGCCGGATGGTACGCCGCAACTCTCGCTCGAAAATTCGCCTGGCCCGACCCCGGCAAGCGCGACCACGCCCGGCCTGACCCCGGTAGCCTCGCCCTCCACCTCTCCCGGCACCAACAGCCCGACTTTCCCGACCGAAGCGGTCAGCCCTGCCCCGCTTACGCCTGGCTTTGCTCCTACAACGGCACCTCCACCCACTGCAACCCCTAATCCGGCTCCAACCACGCCCTGATGCGAATATCTCAGCTCAACTGGCGACGCCTTTCGTGCATCGCTGTTCTTCTGATTGCCCTACAAAACATCATTCATCTGATTGCGTGTGTGGTTGACCCGCTCCAACTCGACTATAGCGAAGGGTTGGTGCTGGGCGGCTTACAGCGGATCGCCGCTAATCCGGCTTTGGGGGCGGCTTACAGCTTCAACGCAGCTTTTTACAATACTACCGACCTGGCCTATCCGCCGGTTTTCCCTTATGCTGCGGCAGGACTCGCCCGGTTGTTAGGGACACTATCCGCTTTTGGCGACCCTAGCGGCACGCTGACCACGCTGTATGCCGCCCGCGCCCTGACCCTGGGAAGCCTGGCCGTGGCCGGTCTGCTGATCTACCGTCTGACCCGCTTGCTGGGAAGCGGGCGGTGGGTGGCGGCGGCGGCGGCAGGACTGTTTTTCTGCTTTCATCCGGCGATTTATTGGGGGGTGTATGCCCGTGTGGATGCGCTGGGTCTGGCCCTCGTTCTGGCGGCCCTGTACCTGGTGGCTCTCGGCGAAAAAAGTAAAGAACCGGGGCGGGTCTACTTGCTGGCCGTGCCGCTTTTTGGCCTGGCCTTTTTTACCAAGCAATCCCTGCTGGCGGCTCCTGCCGCCGTAGCAATCTACCTGTGGTGGGCCGGACGGCGGTGGCAAGCTCTGCTTTTCGCAGTATTGCTGGCGGGCTTAGGCGGAGCAGGCATTGCCGCTTTAGCTCTGGCGACAGACGGTAAATACTTCTTTTTTTTGACCATAGAGCGGTTTACCCCCTTCTCGCTGGCGAAGATGCTCAAAACCTGGGGACTATTCGTGGCCCTTTACGCCCCGCTTGCAGGAGCCTGGGTCTGGGCGGGCTGGAAGGCTTTGCGACAAGGCGGCGGGCAAGGGCAGGGCGGCAAGGTAGCCCGATTGGTGGCCCTGTGGGGTGGACTGGCCGGGCTAGTTTCGCTCACGGTGGGCAAAGCGGGGGCAGCCGATTATTATTTCTTCGAGGTTATGGCTGCCGGGTGTATCCTGGTAGGAGGGTTGATCGGAAATCTGCCGTCCGAGGTGCTGACAGGCCGGAGAGCCAGACTATGGCAAGGCGCGGCGATCTTGCAGGTGGCGGTGCTACTGGGTCTGGGAGTCTGGCTGGACTACCCGGCTAACGACCGGGACGCGGTGCGGTCTGCCGACGGACAGGCCGCCGCCTATGTGCGCCAGTACGCGGGAACCGAAGGTCAGGTCTTTGCCGAAATGAGTGGGCCGGTCGTGGCTGCCGGTCGGCCCGACCAAATTTTCGATCATTTCATCTTCCGGCAACTGGCCCAGGCCGGACAGCGTGACGGTCAGGCTTTAGTACAGGATTTTGCCCGTAAGCGGTTCAAGCTGGCCTTATTTGGCTATGACGTTTTGCGCTACGACCTGCGCCCGGATGTAACCGAGCCATCGCCCTGGCCGCCCGGCTTCGAGGAGGCGGTTCGTACTAATTATCGCCTCCTCCAGAACATTCGAGGCAGCGACGGGCGGCCTTACGCCTGGGCACTCGTGCCAAAATGAACTTATTGCAAAACCTGAGCTGGAAAGGTCTAACTTTCTAAAATCGTATAAAATAAATCACCGCCGAGGGAAACGGCTCGGCGGTGATGAGAAACGAACAACGAAAGGAGATTAAGGTTAAAGTTGGAGGTTAATAATTCAATGGTGTAGAAGCGAGAGAGGCAACCTTTGCGGAAGGCAAGACTAACTGGGACGGTGGACAAAACGTGTAAGAACACCGCATTGGTTGCAACTAGGACTGTGTTGTTGTGTGAACCTGGATGTGAGCGCGTCGCTCTCTCTTATCTACAACTGCATTATTACATACCAACATTACGAAGAACATTAAGTATTTAGCGACTTCTAATTATTCATCAAATTGGAAAGAAGCAATAAAAATCGAGAAACCGTCAGTTTCTCGATTTTTATTGCGTTTTTATCTTTAAGTCGCATTAGCGCGTAGTTGGCGTGGTGACAATCGGGATATTGTAAGGTAAGTTCAAAAGAGCCACGTAGATCAGTCCCATCGCAATTAGCAGCATTGGAAGCAAAAGCATCATAGCGGCGGCAGCGTTGTTGTCGTGGACAATTTCGTAGATAATACCCTTATCTTTGTCGTCTTCATGGCCTAGAACCCGGTTCCAGCGCACAAATAGCCGGTCGGCCAGCACGACCCAGCTCGAACACAAAATGATGAAAAAGGCAATCCAGGGAGCCGACGAGCCGATTACCTGCAAAATCTCCCGCGAGTTCGTCAGAAAAACATTCTCGTCCACGCTGGTACGTATCAGGTCGTCCACCAATCCAGCCAGGAAGCCCAACACCAGAATAACTACGATAGCCATCAGGATCAGCAGAATAGCCCGCCGTCCTTCGGTACGCTCGAACTGCCGCTTGTTGACTGTGTTATCGCCTTGCCCGGCCCTGGGTTGTTGCGCCATCTCAATGTCTCCTCATCGCTAAAAAGGCGGAGGGTGAAAGGACAGAGAACGGAGGAACAAACACCAGGCTTACTTCTTGGTAATTTTTGCATTTACGAAACAAAAATGCAAAATCGTACAGCCGGATATATTCCTTCGTCCTCCGTCCTTCACCCTCCGCCCTTCATCCTTAGATCGAAGTCGGTTTAACCTGCTCTTTGTGATAGAACTCTAACTGGTCGCCCACCGAGAAATCGTTATAATCGTGCAGACCCACACCGCACTCGTAACCCGCCGCTACTTCGGTCACGTTGTCCTTGAAGCGTTTGAGCGAATCGATCTCGCCGTCGAACTTCACGGCTCCGTTGCGAAGCACGCGCACTTTACTGTTACGAGTAATCTTGCCGTCCGTCACGAACAATCCGGCAAACTGCTCGACCTTGCCCACCTTAAAGATCTGGCGAACCTCGGCATAACCATCGGTTACATCGTGGTAGGTCGGATCTAGCATACCAGTCATCGCGGCTTTAACTTCATCCAGAAGATTATAGATGATGTTATAGAAACGAATATCTACCTTCGAGGCGTCCGCCGCCCGGCGTGCCGCCGGGTCAGGCCGCACATTGAAGCCCATGATAATCGCTTCCGAAGCCGAGGCCAACAGCACGTCCGACTCACCAATCGCGCCAGTGCCTTCGTGAATAATCTTGACCTTAACCTGCTCGTTCGAGAGCTTCAAGAGCGAACCCAGAATAGCCTCGACCGAACCTTGATTATCCGCCTTGACAATCACGCGCATCTCTTTGACCTTACCAGCCTGAATCTGGCTGAACAG
This sequence comes from Chloroflexia bacterium, assembly GCA_038206175.1. Taxonomy (GTDB): domain Bacteria; phylum Chloroflexota; class Chloroflexia; order Chloroheliales; family Chloroheliaceae; genus 54-19. The sequence continues at coordinate 1,758 of JBBRBE010000096.1, read as the reverse complement.
GTCTTCCATCGTGATCGGCTTAACCGATTGCTGACTTTCGACGCTCTTGGCGCGGATACGCCGCTCGACGATTGCCTTCGCGGTCTTCTCGTCCTCGACCACCTGCGCGACATCGCCGTTGCTCGGCACATCGTCCAGGCCCAGCACCACCACCGGGAAGCTTGGCCCGGCCTTGCGAATCTTCTTGCCACGGTCATCCATCAAAGCGCGTACCTTGCCGTAGATGTTGCCTACGACAATATAGTCGCGCTCGGAAAGTGTACCGTTCTGCACCAGCACCGTCGCCACGGGGCCACGGTTCTTGTCCAGTTCAGCCTCGACTACCGTACCAATTGCCATTTTATCCGGGTTGGCCTTGAGATCGCCGATTTCGGCCACCAGCAAGATCATTTCCAGCAAATCGTTAATACCGATTTTTTCTTTGGCTGAAACCGGCACGAAAGGCGTATCACCGCCCCACTCTTCCGGCATAAGGCCCGCTTCACTTAGCTGCGTCTTGATCCGTTCGGGATTAGCTCCCTCCCGGTCAATCTTGTTGATTGCCACGATAATCGGCACGTTGGCCGCTTTAGCGTGGCTCAAAGCTTCCAGAGTCTGGGGCATTACACCGTCGTCGGCAGCTACCACCAGAATTACGATGTCCGTTACCTGGGCGCCCCGCGCCCGCATCTGAGTAAAGGCTTCGTGACCGGGCGTATCTACAAAGGTAATCTTTTTGCCGTCAATCTCGACCTGATAGGCTCCGATCTTCTGCGTAATACCACCGGCTTCCCCGGCGACAACGTTAGTCGAGCGGATAGCGTCGAGCAACTTGGTCTTACCGTGGTCAACGTGGCCCATGATCGTCACCACCGGCGGACGAGTTACAGCGTCCGGGTCGGCACCGATCTCTTCTTTAGTCGGAACGGTTACTTCGTCGCTGACTTCTTTGGCCGGTTCGAGCAAGGTTGTTTCAAAACCAAGTTCAGCCGCCACAATCTCCGCGGTGTCGTAATCAATTTGCTGGTTGATGCTTGCCATCACCCCGTTTTTGATCAACTCGCGAATGATCTCGCCGGAGCCAATTCCCAACTCGTCGGCCAACTCCTTGACCGTCATCTGCGGCGGAAGTTCGTAAACTTCGATCCGCTTGATGATACCAGTACGAGCTACCGGGCGTTGGGGAGCCGCTACACCGCCGCGGTTGGGGCCACCCGCACCGGGGCCAAACCCACCGGGGCGTCCAGGGACCCGACCGACACCAGGGCCAAATCCGCCGGGGCGACCACCTGCGCCACCGCGCCGGGGTACGCCGTTAGCACCATCGCGCTCAAGCTCTTTATCGCGGGTTTGTTCGCGTTCACGGTCGCGCCGTCGGTCGGCTTCACGGTCACGCGGGGGGCTAGTAGGTGGGGCAGCCGGGGGAGGGCCACCAAAGGCTCGTCCACCGCCGCCACCGCCGGGAGGCCGTCCGCCGCCGCCGCCAAATCCGCCGCCGCCGCCGGGAGGCCGTCCGCCGCCACCGCCAAATCCGCCGCCACCACCAGGGGGTCGTCCGCCGCCGCCACTGTTTCCGCCTTGATAGCCGCCGCCGCCGCCGCCGGTACGCCGACCGCCGCCGCCAATGCTGCCGCCATGGTAGCCGCCGCCACCGGGAGGTCGTCCGCCGCCTCCGTTACCACCCTGGTAGCCGCCACCGCCAGGGCGCGGGCCACGGTCGCCGTTATTAGGGCGCGGGCTACGCTCCGCGTTACGACTTTCGCCTTCTATTTCATTTTC
>JBBRBE010000095.1:0-23318 GCA_038206175.1 Chloroflexia bacterium | reverse complement strand
TTAGTTTGACCTCAAAGTTAATTGTGCTATATTTCATCTTGAGAACCTTTCTAGCTTTGCTTTGGTTTTGTCACCTTTAGCATACTAGATTAGGTTCTCTTTTTCTACTTTTTCCGTTTCACCACCTTGCAACCGCCCTGTCCTAACTAGGCAAGAAAAGTTGTTCACCGAATACCTTTATTATTAGCAAGATCAGAGCCAGGAGAAGCTTTTAAAGGTTTTTTTGTGATATTCGTTAAAAATAGATAAAAATGTACTGCATACACTTCACGTTTGTGTCAGTTATAAGAGGAAGGGTAACGAAACAAATCAGTAAATTTTGAAGTAAGGCTAATAATAGTGCCAGTTTGTATGATTTAGCGTAAATAACCCCGGCTGAAAGACGACTTGAACCTTACAGAAGGTCTCATACTGTGCAAAGTGTCAGCCGTGCTATTGTTCGCTTCGCTCTGAATAATACAGCCTGAAATTGAGAAAGCATATCGAGAGCTGAGAAGGAGTGGATTAAGCGTAAAAGGGCTGGCAGAACTGCTGAAACTGGACGATTGCTCCATCACGCGGAGTAAGCCGGGAGGGTGCGCCCGGCACAAGATGTTCCCAGATAATTTGATCCTTCTGAATACCTTCCAGGCTACGAGCAATTAGCATATCAGATAAGCAGGAGTCGGCCCTATCGCCTTCGTGGACGACTGGCAGTGCCACCGAGACCCATATTCTACATTCGTCGTGCGTCGGGGTCGGGCTGGCCCCGGTGATCACGGTATAAGGAGATTCGGGGCTTTGGAGGGTTGAAATTATCAGGCCGGGACTAATCGCCTGGGCAATGAATGCCACGCGCTGTAGTTCGGTCGTGCCACGGGCCTGCTCGTCCCAGCGCGGGTACTCAAAAAAACCCTCGGCTCGCAGTTCCCCGGCCTCGCTGGGTTTGAGGCCGAGTTCGGGCTGATTGTAAACACCGTGAACGGTTTTAAAGTGCTGGGCATCGTAGCCGTTTTCGATCACCATTTCGGGCGAGGTTTTGAGGGTCATGGTAAAGCCAGGTACAAATTGATGAGTAGCTTGCATCTGGCGTAGGAGAGCGGTAAAACCGTTATCGTGCGAGTCGGAGAGACGCACAAAGACCAACCCGCCCAGGTTTAGCGTGGCGTACTCGCGCACAAAAAAGCCCCGGTCGCTGGTAATACCGCACCGGCCCAACCCGATCCGAAAGCCGTGGAAAGGACACACTACCGTATTATTGCGGTCCAGTCGCCCACCGTAGGCCAGGTGTGCGCCCCGGTGCGGGCAAGCGGCGTCGAAAGTGCGCAAACCTTGCGGAGTTTTCGCTACCACTAAGGCCCTGGTTCCAATATAAAGAGGAGTTAGCGGCTCGGTTAAATCGCTCTCGAAGGCTACCTGATACCAACCGTGCTGATAATCACGCATCGTGCGTTCTCCCTTACCAGAGCTAATCTAATCGAAACTACTTAAGCTACTAACTTAATTCGTCCGAGCCAGAAGGTCGTCGGTAGTGACCGGCAAGGGAGCCAGGCGACCGGGGTCGTGGAACTGTCCGCCCTTGACCACCCATCGGATCGAACGGCAACGGCGGATGTCGTGGCTGGGGTCGGCAGTCAGCACCACCAGGTCGGCCAGGTAGCCCTCGGCCAGTTTTCCAAAACGCCGGGCGCGGTCCGGTCGTTCGCTGCGCTCCAACACCTGCGCGGCCTCCCAGCTTGCCATGCGGATCAGTTCGAGCGGAGCAAGGCCCGCCTCGGCTAGAATCTCAAGCTCCTGGTGCAGCGATAGACCCGGTATAAGATAAGCGTTAGGAGTATCGCTACCCACCAGCACCGGCCCACCCTGCTGCCGGTAATAGGCTACATACTCGGCCATAACTGCCGTGCTGCGGCGGCTTAGCTCGTAATCGGCCTCTTGCCAGCCTGCCGTCAGTCGGCCTGCCGCCCAGATTCGCCGCAGGCTAGGGCTTATCAGGCCCAGGAGCGGATTGTGCTTCACCTCCGGGGCTTCCTGGTAGCCGCAACTCCAATTCAGGGCCAGCGTAGGCGTGAGGATCGTCTGGCGTTTTAGCATCAGGTCGAACAGGCGCAGTAGTTCGGCCCTGGCTGCCGGTAACTTACCCTGGCCTAATTCGGCCCAGAGCGCACCCACCTGCCGGAAGTAAAACCCGTTGTTGTCGCGCCGTCCGACGCCGCTAAAAAACTGCGGAGCCAGGTAACGACTGAGCGAAAAGATATGCTCGAAACCGTTCAGTCCGGCATCCAGCAGGGCCGGTAGATCGCTCTGGCCTGGATGCATCGTCAGGTAGTAACCCCAATCCTGAGTGCGCTCGATCATGTAGCGAACTTCGCGGGGTTCGATGTTGCTATAGAGCTTGATAAAATCTACCGGGTGGTCTTGCCAGCCCGTCAGGTAACGGTCGGCCTGTTCGGTCGAGCCGACGGCATTGCACATGAAAGGAGGCCAACCGGGGTTAGCTCCGTCGAAAAGGGGGCCACTCCAGAAAAGACGCGGGCCGGACTGCTGGCCGGTCGCTACCAGGTCATCCAGGTAGCGCAAGACCCGCAGCATGTTGCCACACTCTCGTACCGTCGTCACGCCGTGAGCCAGATAGAGCGGCAAAGCCCACTCGTCCCCGCGCAGATGAACGTGCATGTCAATCAAGCCTGGTATAACCGTCTGACCGGCCAGGTCGAGTCGGGCCGGTGGCCCACCCTCCCCGGCCAGCCAGGTATCTTCCAGACCTTCCGGCACTCCGCCCGGCCAGACCGCTCGTATCCGCTCTCCTTCGATCAAAATGGCGCTGCCCGGTTGGGCGGGTGCGCCTGTACCGTCAATCAGATTACAGTTGTAGAGCAGGACCGGGCGGTCGGCTTCTAGCCGGGCCGGGTCGTTTCGCCCGGTCGCTTCTTCTAAGGGCGCATTTGCTGGCATAATAATTCACCTTCCGACGCAATGACAGGCTGTACTTAGACCTCCACCAGTTCCGGGACAGCCGTTGGCAAACTCGATGCCGGAGCCGAGCGCAGACGCGGCAACACCTCACGGCCAAACAATTCCAGACTCCGGCGGCTTTTCTCGTAGTCCAACCCGCCAAAGGTGAAGAACAGCGAGAAATGGCTGATCCCCAGGTCGGCTTCCAGGTCGCGCAACTGGGCGTAAACCTCGTCCGGCGTTCCGGCCACCAGTTTGCCATTGGCAATTTCAGTTTCGAGCGATTTCTGGTTGTTGAAATTCTGCTCCATCATGCGCGAAGCCTGGTTGTACATGCGGTAATCCTTAGAACTGCTGTCCTTCCACTCGTTCGCGGCGTCAATCAGGGCGCGTTGGCTGTTGCGGAAAGGCTCGGCGATCTCGGCCAGAGCTTGCTCCCGCGTCGGAGCGACATAGACCGGCATACCCAGCAAAATGTGTTCGGGATTGACCGGCCCGCGTCCGGCTTCCTGATGGGCCTGGTGGTAAAGCTTTAGATTACCTTTAAGAAGCTGCCGATTGACCAGTGTAACCATCAAGCGGTATCCGGCGGCCCCGGCCCAGGTGTAACTCTGGGGCGTCATGGTGACGGCAATCCAGATTGGCGGGTGAGGTGTTTGCACCGGGCGAGTGTGAATGGTGACATTCTCGAACTGATGAGCCTGTCCCTTGAAACTGACTTTTTCTTCAGTCCATAGCCGCGTGACGGCCTCGATGTTCTCAGTAAAGACCGCTCGGCTACCGTCGAGACTGACCTGGAAAGCCTCGAACTCTTTGGGAAGCCAGGCGCGGGCAAAGCCAACTTCCAGGCGTCCGTTGCTCAGGCAATCTAGCATAGCAAGCTCGGCGGCCTGGTGGATCGGGTGGTGAAACACCGGCAATACACAACCCGTAATCAGGCGGGCCTGCCGGGTACGCTGGGCTGCTGCCGCCAGAAAAACAATCGGCGAAGGCGAGTAACCGCCGTAAACGCCCAGGTAATGTTCGGTGATCTTGATATGATCCAGCCCATAATCATCGGCCAGAGCGCACAAATCGAGAGCTTGTTGAAGATACTCCTGGCCGGAAGCTTGCTCCCAGGTGACATCGGGCAACAGGTTAAAACCAACTTTCATTCGGACACCTCCTTGTCTTTGTCTTTATCCTCGGCGTTACTTTGCTTGAATTTAGAGGCTGGAACCTGCACAGCCCGGCCCGCCGGTAAAGCCTGAGCCTCGACGGTCTGGCCTTCCAGCAAATTGTTGGGCTTTTTGAAGATCAGATGGCGCACACTGTAGAGCGTGATCAGGAGCGAAATAGCTCCAAATATACTCATCAACACCAGATTGCCAATCACAATGGATAGCACGATATAGGCAATCCCGGCCAGAAGCGAAGCTGTAAAGATATAGCACAGCAAGCCAAAGATCGTGTAAAGCCATTCCTTGCGCGTAAACTTGTAGCACTTTTTCCAACGCTGGCGGAAATCTTGCCGCACAAACTTCATGGATTTGCCGCGCAGGGCCGTTTCTTCTAGCAAATCGAGTAGAGCGTAATAACCGTCTAGCTCGATCAAGGGGATCAGATTGAGTGTGGCGTTCAGGGCGTTATTGATTGCAAGGGCAAACAGGAAAACGCTGAACAGGGTAAGCGGCAGCAACAACACCGCGATAGTCAGGACAGCCGAGGCGAAATAGTTCGCTAACGGCCCGTTCAGCGAGACTTTGACACGATGCCACTTGTTCCGATCCATCCACATATCGGTCGTATCAATGTACATGCTGGGCATCCCGCGCAAGAGCATGAAACCGCCGCCCAGCACGTCGCGCTTGTAGTGCTTGACCGTCAGGGCGTGCATGAGTTCGTGGACGACGATTAAGGGCAGGATCGTGGCATAGCTAATCAAGGCGTAGGCCAACCCTCCTGTTTCACCCAGTTGATCCATCAGCGGTCCGCCGCGCAAGAAGGTGTAGACCATCAAGCACATCCCAACCAGCGTAATTAGCAGGAGCGGAATCGTCACAACCGGCTTAAAGAGCAGCCAGCCACCGTGCCGGTAAATCCAAGCTACTTTAGGGTCAAGCCGCTTGAACGAGAACTTTAATCGCTTTAAGAAAATGTAAGGACTGAACTTGTTGTTGCTGACCCAATCCAGCGAACGCGATAGCCGGTCGAAAAGCGAGTCTTTGGGTTCTTCCAGCATACCGCAGCCTCGGAAGATGCCCAACGCCTGCATAATCACCCCGATTGCCATCTTGTTGTACTTCTTTTTGTAGGCAAACATAATGTCGCGGACGGTATGCTCGCCGTCCAGCAGGTTCCAGACAAAAAGCTGAGGTTCACCAACCTTGAGGTAAGCCCGTACCGAGATAACTCGCAGGTAGTAAACCGGCTTGGCCGAGGCAGAACTATCAGCCTTAGTCGGCTCTTCCACGATCTCGTAATCCAGGCGGCGGCGCGGCTTGTAGCGGTTCGGGTCAATTCGCTCTTCCAGCACATCCCATAGATTCGTGTAGCCCGACCAGTCGCGTCCCTCCAACGCCTCCACCCGCTCGTCCAGCAACTGCCACAAACCTCCGGCTTCGATCACCTCGATATAGCCATCGTCGGCGACAATGGCATTGCGGCGTGAGCCTTTCAGAGCCGAATTGAGGGCGGCCCGCAGTTCCGCCGAGAGTTCGGCAGAAATATCGGCCTCGACGCTGCCGCCTAGAAGCGGTTCGTCCTCCGCACTTTCCAGCAGAGTTGGAGCGGAGTCGGTTGTCTGTGGCTGGATCGGGTCGTCCTCAACAGTGGCAGTCGCAAGCTCTGCTGTCTCCGTCTCGATCTCGACCACGGCCACTTCCAGAACGAGTAGCCCGGCACTTTCGGCGGCTTCGGGCGCGGTAGTATCTGTACTTTCGGAAGCGGCTTCGGGCGGGGCTGCCTCTATGATCTCTACTTCTGCGATCTCTACCTCGGCCAAAAGCTCCTGGGAAGATTCGCCCGCCGCCTCTAGCTCTACAACTGAAGCCGGAACGGGAGCCGTAATCAGGTCGGAGGCTTCCGGGGCGGTTTCGTGGTCGGGCGGAGCCAGGATAGGCTCCGCCACAGTCGGAGCCTGGGCGATCTCGGCATGAGTCACGGTTGCCGCCGAATTTGGAGTCAAAACCGGAGTAGCGGCCAGTTCGCTCCGAGCAATCTCTGGCTCGACCGAGCTATCGGCGGCTTCGCTTAAAAGGATGGCCGACGCCGGTTTAGCCGTTCGCTTGCGGCGAGAGCGTTTTGACCGAGGAACCTTTTCGTGGGAGTTGTGCGCTTCCATGTACTTCACGCCACCTTGCTTTTTATAAACCCAGCAACGCCAGGTAAGGCTGAGTGCTTAGATATTGAGCGGCCAGGCTCTGAACGTCGGCGGCAGTGACGGCCCGCACCTGTTGAATACTCGTCTCGAAATTATCGGGTATCCTCATTAGAGTATTGATACCGAGGTATTCGGCTAGCTTGGTGTTGGCCTCATACGCAATTGCCAGCGACCCTTCGTAGCTGGCCCGGTTGGGCGCGACGATCTCTTCGGTCAAAGTGTCGCTTTGCAGTCGGGCGATTTGTTCGCGCAATAGCTCGATTGCTCGCTCTACGTTGGCCGGTTGCACCGATAGCATCGCGGCCAGATAACCCCGCGAGGCGTAAGTAGCCGACAGCGATTGCACGTTGTAGACTAGATTGGCCTTCTCGCGCAATTCCTGGCGCAGCCAACCCATGCCACCCACTCCCAGCACCCGGTTAAGAACTTTGAACTGAGTAAAAGCCGTCCGGTCGTACTGCGTGACGGTCGGCCACCCGGCTAGAATCGTGGTCATGTGGCTGTTTTTGCGGATTTTGATCGTGCGCGGCTCCCAGGCGGGCGGGGTGGCGACAGTGGTTGGCTCGAAGCTTGCCACCGGCAGAGCCGAATAACTTCGTAGAGCCTGACTTAACACGTTGGCGACCTGCTCCGGCACGACATCTCCCACGACCACTACAACCGTATTTGGCCCGGTAAAGCGTTCGTCGTAATACTGGCGTACCTGCGCGGCCCCGAACTGGCTGACTTTCTCTGGCGTTCCCAGGATAACCCGCGTAAAACGGTCTTCACCCCAGATTGTTTCCAACAATACATCCCAAATCTGGTTCTGGTTGTCCTGCTTACGGCGGATTTCTTCCAGCACGACGCGCTTTTCCTGCTCGATCAACTCCGGCTCGAAGGCGGGCTGGCTTAAAATTTCGGCCAGAAGATTGGCGACGCTTTGCCAACCACTGGTTTGCACCTGAGCCGAAAGCACCAGGTACTCGCGGTGGGTGTGGGCGTTAATCTGGCCGCCGCGACTTTCGATCTCGGCGTAAATTTGCGGCCCACTGCGGAGCAGGGTGGACTTGAACAGGCTATGCTCCATCATATGGCTGAGGCCGTGCTGCTCGTCGCGCTCGAACTGGCTACCACTGCCCACGTAAAACTTGAAAGCTACATTTGGACTGCCCGGACGCGGTAGCACCACCACGCGCACACCGTTTGGTAGCACAAAAGAGGTCGTATCGTCGTAGGCGGTCAGAGGCGAAAGACCCGGCGGCGGGGCGACCTGCTTGATCTGCACAAGGGACGAACTATGGATTTCCGGTAGACTTGATATAGCCTTAATTGTGGATGTGGGCATAGTTTTGCCTCTTTCTTTTTTCTTTCGGCCTTCCTCGACAGAGCTTCCAACGTTCAGGCAATTCAAGCTAATTGCACAGGAAATTCCAACCAATCCGGCTGTGTAGCCCTAGCCGCCTATAACGGCGTAGTAAAGCGGGGCTTCTTCCACGCCGTGAATCCCCAGCAAATCGCTGAGGCGGTCGTCGTCGAAAGCGGCACTCTCGAAAGCCTTGTAACCACTGGCACCTGCGGCCAGCACCAGATTTTGCATAGCGTGTCCGGCCTCAAACATCAGGTAGCGATACCCGCGCTGGCCGTATTTGCCAATCGTGCGACTAAACATCGCCGTGAACACAATCGCCAGGCTACCCTCGCCAAGAATATGTTGCAGGCTGGCCGGTTGATGCGTCATGGTCAGTTCGTGCAAAGCCTGAGCCTGATCGTCCTGTTTCAACCGTTCCAGGGTGTTGTTTTTGACGTTGAAATGATATAAGCCCTGGCTCAGTTCGCTAAGCGGACGCAGCGGAATGAGGTAAAGCTCTAGCGGATAGAGTGCGCCACCCGACGGCACCGCCCGAAAAGTCTGGATATTGCGGGTCTTCATGTTCATGGTTGTGTAGGTTATGCCGTAGCAAAAATTGAGCAGCCGGGCGATCTCGGCCAGGCCAGGGTCAATCGGTGCAAAATTACGCCCGGTACGACGTTGAAAAACGCTCTCCTGCAAACTGGCAGTCAGAGGCGGCAAGCTGGCGATAGCCGGAAGCTTAATTTGCGGGGCAGTTTCGTAAACCTTGAAAGCTCTTTGCATAGATTGCAACTGTTCCAGGTTAGGCTGGCCGTTATCTTCGGGCGAAACGGGCGAACCTGGAACCAGTTCGAGCGGGTAAGTCTGCACCAGCTTCGAGTTTTCGTGATAAAGCTCGGCCAGCCCGTTAAAGTCATTGGAAAAACGGCGCGTATCGCTAAATGGATTGGGGGTCAGGGTAATAAAGCGCATCGGTTACTCCCTTTTCTTTTTCTTTCCAGAACTTTCTTCTCCACCTGGCGGTCCGCTTTAGTTAGGGGAAGGGATGCGGCATCGGGTTAAAGTCGGCGATTTCCATATCGCGGTCGGCCAGACCCAGGCGGCGTTTGATCTCGCGCAAGCGACGGCTGGCGAAGTGGCGGGCGTTGTGGTCGTTGTCGAGCGGTTGCGCTCCCGGAACCAGCACGCGGGCCAGCCGAAATCCGGCTTCGGCGATGTCCGGCGTGGTCAAATCCATTCCGATTACTTCCAGGCCGACTGCTGCGATTGCCGCCGCGCTCTTGCGGATGTCACCCAGGATCGCGCCGGTCGAGCGGTTGGGCAAATCCTCGACGTTAGCCCATTTCGCGGGCTGGTTTGCCAGGAAAGTCATTTCGTGGCGCAGGTCACGGCCCGCATAAAGCATGAAGTGGTAGTGCAGCGTGTTACATTTGGTAAAATCGCCCGCCATCAACGCTTTTTCTTCGGCAGTTTTGGGCGGCTTGAGGGTGTAATCGGTCATGCCGTTGTAGCCCAGGATAAGCTCTTTGAGGCAACGCGCCGCCGCTTTCTGCGGATCGAGATCGCTGGCTGCCGCCACCACCGAGTAAGGTTTACGTCCGTCCGGGCTAAGATACACCCCGAAACAGGTCGTTATGTTGATGTCCACGCTCACATCGCTGATAAAAAACTGCTCATGGTGGAAGGGAATACGAGCCAGAGCTTCCAAAAGCTCCGGGTCGGTGGTTCCTTCCAGCCGCAAGCCCGTCGCTGGTAGGCTGTTGTGCCAGGTCAACATCAGAGCGTCGCGTTCAACGACTTCGTAAATCGAGCGCAGCAGAGCTTCTTCGAGCGTGCTGTGCGAAGCCATCCCGGTCGAAACCGAAAAATCTACGAAAGGCGGCACGCCGTTAACTTCCTGCCCGCGCAGACTGAACGGCACATAGCAGTAAGTTGCCGGAACCATCACGAACTCGTCTGTCACCAGCGATTGGCCCCATCGCCAGTAGCCGTAAGCATCGCGGGTAAAACGGCCGTGGCGTAAGACATGCAGGTCGTTGTAGGCCTGAGCGTCGTATAAAGCGAAATCCTCCGGCGGCGTAGCTTTGATTCCTGCTTCGGCCAGAGCGTTATAACTTACCAGAGCCAGTTCGTCGCGGGTGTAAAAAGCCGAAGCATACCGCTCGACTAGCTCGCCGACGGCGGCAATGACCGCTTCGTGGCGGGTCAGGCCGGAAGCGTTGCCACTGCGCCGTCCCGACGAAACGGCATCGTAACCCAGGTAACGGGTATCGCACGGCTCGGCGTTGTACTCGAAGCAAGTCGAGTCGTCCGGGAAATGCTCGCGTTCGCGGCCCCTGGCAACGATTCCGCAATGGCTCCCAACAATCCGGCTGACCCCGTTCAACACGTAGTCAAGCTTGCGGGTTTGCGGCTCGTAGAGGTGAAGTGGCGTCGGAATAGGCAGGTCTAACCCTTCCGCCTTCATTCGGTTGCCGTTCTGCACAATCGTAGCCCACTGAACCGGGTCGAACGACCCCCATTCGATCCCTTGAACTGCATCGAGCGTCATCAGCGTGTCCCTCCTGCCAGAGGTCGGGGGGCGTACCACAGCTTGTTGGCTACTTTGAGTCGGTCGCGTCCGCAGGCTTTGCAGCGGGGCAGACGCAGCACTTCCCAATACTGCTGCTGGGCGTTCACTACGTCGTACATCAGCACCCGGCCATAAAGCGGCGGAGCATAGAGGGTCAGGGCTTTGATGATCTCGTTCGCGCCCATCCCGGCTACCAGTTGCTCCAGTCCGGGCAAGGAACCATAGCGTCGTCGGTCGGCCAGGGTGTGCGTTTCGCGGTCGAACTGCTCGAAGACCTCGTAAGCCTCCTCGTGCGACTCGTTGCCCGCCACCCGCGACCCGTAGCACCGCCAGCAAGCCGTACCACGCGGCAAAATGCCAGGGCCGAGGTAGAGGTGCGAACCCTTCAGGCTGATACTCAGCCAGCGAAACCCTTTCTTGAGGGCCAGTTCGTTCACCACGTCGCAGATGCGCGAGCCGTAACCTTCACTCAGCACCACCACCAGGTTGCTCTCTTCGACCAGCGGTTCGAGCCGACTATAGCTGGCCTGGCTGCCCATAGGCGGCGAAACCAGCGTGGTCGGGGCAATCCAATCGTAGCCCCAGCTATGGGCCGAAACCTGGGTGTAGGGAGATTGTTCGTCCAGAGCGTCGGCCTGAGAAGTTGGCGCGACTGGCTGAGAGTGGGCCAGGTCTGCCGCGCCCACCAGTTTAAGGCGGTTAAGCCCCATCTCGGCCAGGCTTGCCGCCAGGTGCGGGCCAAATGAAGTATGGTCGTCCAGCAGGGTTAGCCGCGCCCGGTAGAGATGAGCCTGAGCCTTGCGGGGTTCGCTATGGAAGTGACTAAAAAAGCGGGTCTGGCTCTGGTAGCGGGCCAGATAACCCGGCGGCAAGCTCAAATCAATCTCAGGGTCGCCCTCCTCGATGATCCGGCGGTCGCGCAACAGTTTGAGAATTTCTACAATTCCTTTACGCTGGTCGCTGCCAACCCGCTCGACCAGTTCGTTGACTGTCAAAGTACCGTTGAGCAGAGGCAACAACGGTGGTAACAAACTGGCGACCGCCGGGCCGCGCAACCAGATGTTTTCCTCTCCTTCGACGTGAAAAAGAATCGTGTCCGAGGCAATTGCCGAGTAAAAATAGAGGCGCAACCGGGGTCGGCGCAACCCCACTTCGCTGTCCGGCGCGACTACGCCCGGCTTTTCTTGGGCTAAAATCGTCACTTGCTCTCTCCCTGCTCTGCTCTGCTAAGCTTCCAACTTCCAATTTCTAACGATAGATAAAGTGGTAAAATAGTTGGCTACGGTGCTTCCTTGCCTGTAATTCGGTCGTAAATTCCTGCGTTAGGGCCATTATGAGATCGTCCGAGGAGTGAAACATCAGGCATCACCCCTAATTTAGCTTAACGTGGTTTTCGCACCGGAACCCGCACGACGAGGCGGGTACCACGGCTTACTATCGAACTAAATTGTAAATCTCCACCCAGGCTGTTCACCCGTTCGTACATCCCCAGGAGGCCAAGATGACCTTCTTTGAGCAATTTATGAAAATCGGCGGGTGGCGTGAAACCGCGCCCATCGTCCTCCACGCTCAACTCAATCAAGCGTCCGTGCATATCGCTGGGAGGCAAAAAGCGCATGATCACGCTGATCTGGGAAGCTCCGGCGTGCTTGAAGACGTTGTTGAGAGCTTCCTGAGCCACCCGGTAAACCACCAGGCGGGTTTGCTCGTCGGTGTCGCCTTCTTTACCGCCAATTTTGAAGATAATATTGAGTTCGGGGTGTTCTTGCCGGTACCGCCGGATCAGGTCGGTCAGGCTAAAAGTGAGGTTGAGGTCAAGCCAGCGCGGACGAAGATTGCCACAAATCTGGCGGACTGTCTGAACTAGCTGCCCCACTCGCTCGGTCGTGAAGGCCAAACGCTGGCTGTGGCAAGCCGAAAGCTCGCTTTGCTCGCCAAGCTCGTTTAACTGGTTCTGCAAAACCAAAAGGTCTTGCACTACGCTATCGTGCAGTTCACGCGAAAGATGTTTGCGCTCTTCCTCGCGGGCTTCTGTTTGCTTGCGGTTGAGCATTTCCAGGTGGTGACGTTCACGCTTGGCCGTTCGGACCAGTTGCGGATTGTCGGACTGGCTCAGACAGATAATCTGGAGCCGCTGGGAGATCAAAAGACTCAGCATAGCCAACCATTGATGACCAGGTGCGCTCTCCATAGCGGCGGCCTGGTGCGGGCCGATCAAGAGTACGCCTTGCAACCGCCTTCCCAGGCAAATCGGTACGACCACACGCGTCCCGGTTTGCGCTAGATACTGGTTTTCCGGGCGACTGGCGGCAGTAACCAGTTCTTCCACCAGATGCGGCTGAGGCTGGCTGCTCAAAAAACGACCTAGCCGAGCGGTAGCCCCGAAAGTTGCCAGAGCCGGAGCCGGAAGGCTTTGCGGGTCAATCAGACCCAAAAACCCAGTCGTATTGGTCAGTAAACAGGCGGCCCACTCGACGCCCAGAAAAGCTTTTAGCTCGGTCTGGACAAAGTGGGCCAGGCTTCGGGCGTCCTCTAATTCGCAGACAGCCCTGGCCGTTTGAAATAGATCAGGTAGTAGACTGGACGGCGCGGCCACTACAAAATTGACCGTACTAACGAGCTTGTCGGCAGGTTCGAGGGTCAACATAGGCCGTCCTTTCGGGTACAGTCTGTTTCGTCAAGCATGGCACAACTCCTTTAGCCACTACTAAAAGCTACCAGTCCAGTTGAACGACCAGAAGAAGACAACCGTGGTAACGGAATGGGGTTGGGGTAGTGAGGCGTCACTGGGCTGAGATGATAGTAAAGGAGCATTTGAGTGATTTAATCGGGGATCGCCCTTAGTTCAAATCAGGATCGAGGTTGGTTTCTTTCAGGGGCGCGGTGAATTCTACGAAGTAGGTCAGGCTGCGAAAAGCACGACAGATTTAGGTGGCAACTTGATATTGCCGGGCCAGGTTTTGCAGCATGCGCCGGACAGTAATCGGTTCTAACAGAGCCTGGTAACGTTCATCCTGGGGGATCACCAGAAGCAGGCTGGTTTGAACGGCGCGGGCAACCGTATGCACCGGCATATCACGCAAAATGGCAACATCGCCAAAGAAATCACCCGGCTTGCGAAATCCAAGCGGCCTGGGCTGCCCATCCAGTTGGAACAGCCTGATCAAGCCACTCTCGACGATAAAGAATTCGCGCCCACTCTTGCCGGGGCCGATTACCAGTTCGTCCTTTTCGTAAAAATGCTGGTGGGCTAAACCGGCAATTTTTTCCAGCAGCGCAATCGGCAGACTGATAAAGTTTTTGTTACGGCGCAGAATAGCCAGGTTCGCTTGAAACCGTTTTTGCTCGGCCAACCGCAAAAAATACGGTTGAAGCAAGAGCGCAAAATTAGGCTGATCAACCATTAAAACCCGCACCTGGGTTATCGCCTGGCAGGTAGCATTGCGGCGATTGCCGGTTAATAGAGCCGCCTCGCCAAAGTAATCTACCGCCTTCCGTTCGTTGACCAATTCCTCCATCCCTTTATCCTGATTCTGCCAGACCCACACTCGCCCGGATACCAGAATGTAGAAAAAGTTGGGTAGCTGTCCCTGTTCGATAATGACTTGATTCGGGGCGTAGATTTGCTCCTGAGCGATTTCGGCAATCCTTACTAGCTCGTCCACCGAAGCCTCTTTCAAAAAGTCGAGTGATTTTAATAGCTCTACCCGGCTTGCTACCTTATCCGAATCCGAGGCAAATTCGTTTTCCATCTTAACTTCAGTCCCTGCCTTTTAGATAATCTGAATATCTTAACTCGCTAATAGGCGATTACTATTTATCCTAAACCAGTCCGGTAGCTCTTTCATCAGGGTAAACTTTTAATTTTTGCCTCTTGAATAAACGGCTTTTTAAATTTTTTTGCTAGTAGCGGGCTACTCTACTCAAATTTAAGGGCCAGGGCGGTTCCGTCGAACCTTGAGCGGCCCCATAAGGGTAAGAGATCAGGGTCTCTCAGGGTAAAACCTTATTTATTAGCAAAGTATAAAATTTCGATAAAAATTCTGTTGACAAGGCTTATTAGCAACGCTTATAATCAAATGGCAAGCAGACATCCTGAATTTTGTACAAACCTGTTAAATTTCTTGGACAAATATAAGGCAAATGCTATCTAACCACAACATTTCGGGAAGTGTTCAGGTTACATTAGACGGGATAGTGCTACGCTAATAGGTGCAAAATGCGTGCGCAGTTACACAGCAACGGGTTACGATTCCATTAGTAACCTTTGTTCCCCTACATATTATATTAGAAACGATGCTGGCAAGAAATTGTAATATTTCTAAAGTCTTAATTTCGTCTTTCTAACGCTAAGCCTGATTTCCTGCCTCTTTATATATAAAAAACCTACTACCACTGATAACCCTGGGGTTAATCTAGCCTGGCTCTGTTTGTGATGACTCTCAATCATGCTTACTGATTGAGAAACTTCAACTTAGTGAAATAAAGGTGTACAAATGAATATTCAGGCTTTAGAAGAGATCGTGCAGAGGATCATCGGGGAAAAAGGCTTTTTGCAAAGCCTGGCGGCGGATTTCAAGGCCACCCTGGGTCAGTACCGCCTGAGCGAACTGGAAATGACTGTACTCAAAGGTTTCACCGCTAATCTGGCCCTGGTGGGGGTGGATGGTACGTTGGCGGCTCAGGAGAGAGCCGTCAGTACCAACAGATTTTGGATGTAGCCCGTGACAGAAGTAGAAGTAAGCTCGCCCGCTTGGGCGTGTTATGATCAGGCTTTTTTAAGTGCCTCAGTAAACCGAGTTATCCGCCAGGTTCTACAAGCTGCCAATCCACCGACCAGCCTGGAAGATTTACTCAGTGCCGTTTTGCTAGAGCCTGACCGCAGCGAGTTTCCGGCGAGCATTGGCCGCAAAAGCAACTACATCGCTAAAACCTACCTGGCCCTGGGTGGCCGAGAGTTCGACCAGAGGTTCCTGAAGACCTGTGCAGCCCTCGAACTGATTATTCTGGCTTTCGACATAATTGACGATGTGCAAGATGGCGAGGCAATCCTGACCGGGCAGCCTTGCCCCGGACGGCTCGAAATGGCTCAGTGGATCAATGTCGCACTTTACCTGATCTTCCTGGGCCAGCAACTTCTGGACACCGCAGAGGCGGCCTGGCTCGAAGGAACGGGGGCCAGGTTACGTCTGCTGCTTAACCAGCGGATTCTAAGTGCTATCGGCGGGCAAGCCAACGACCTTTCATATGAAGGACGGGTTATTGATCTCAAAACCGCCCTGGAAATGACTGCCCTCAAGTCTGGTTCGCTGGTGCAAGCTCTTTACGAAGTAGGGGCAGGACTGGCCGGGGCTTGCGAGAATGTGGTAAAGTTAGTAGGTCAACTTGGTTGGAATAACGGTATAATCAGCCAGTTACGTAACGACCTGCACGATCTGTGTGCCGGGCGCGTCCAGAATTGTACTTCTGAGGAATGGATTGACGGCACGGACATAGCTCGTCGCAAGAAAACCGTGCCAATAGTCTTTGCCCTCAACCACGTTCAAGCCTATCCTTCCGAGGCCGGACGGGTATTGCAGCAATGCTATACTCTAACCTCCCAGAGTTACGCCTGGTTAGACCTCGCCACTTACCGACAGGTGCGCGAAGTGGTCTGGCAGTCTGGCGCACCGGCTTATGTACAATTGATTATGGCAGTGCATAAAGCCCAGGCTGACCAGTTGACG
This sequence comes from Chloroflexia bacterium, assembly GCA_038206175.1. Lineage (GTDB taxonomy): Bacteria > Chloroflexota > Chloroflexia > Chloroheliales > Chloroheliaceae > 54-19. Next base: position 7,392 of record JBBRBE010000095.1, on the reverse strand, counting down.
CAGGAACTGGCTAAAATGTACAATATAGAAGCTTCGGTCTGGCTAAGCCACGGAACAGCTTAGTTGTGCATAAGATTACCTTTCTATACATAGCTTAGTAAAATTAAACAAAACATGGCTGTAGAAGAAGTAGTTACGGCAGTCAGAATCGAACCCTGGCAAAAACCGCACTGGCAACAGCGCGGTAGTTCGCGTGTCCTGGCCCTGGCCCTCCTGGGTTTTTCAATCTTTCTATTGATTTACCTCTTGATACTTACTGACGCTTTACCCTTGCGCTTCGCTCTCAATCCGCGACTCGACGCGGCTCAGAAGGTGTGGGTAGTAACTCACACTTACTATAGCGTAGAGCATTTCGATGTCCGCGAGGGTGATTCCATCTTGCTGGCTGACCGCCAACCGCTTCAAAATGCCGACCAGATCGAATTCGCTAAAGAATTAGTCCTGCAACACCCCGCCGGTGAGCCGTTTACGCTTAGCAAAGCCCAGGTTTTAGATAACTGGGAAAGTGGCCGAGGTGCTTACTTTGTTTTTGGGTTTCTGGCGGCAATCTATTTCTGGGTAAGCCTGTGGATTTATCTTCTGGCTCGGCAGCGTGTGGCGGCGGTGCTTTTCTTTGTCAGTTGTACAAGCCTGGCCCTGGCCTTTATTTGCAGTGTCTTTGTTTACCGGGGCTACTCTTTCTTCGATCTGTTACAGGTTCCAAGCGCGATGACGGCGTTTGTAGCTTTTTTGCATTTCTTTGTCATCTTTCCAGACAATACACCCTTGCCCACCATTCCTGTCCTCAAGTCAATCTTATCTTTGCGGAAGCTTTTGTATTTGGGTTACGGAACCTGCGGTCTAGCGGTACTATTATTAAGCTTAGGTCAGTTCTTTCCAACCCTGCACGAGGCCGGGCAGGAGTTGGCACTTTCACAGCTTAGTCTAACTGCCCTGGGGCTAGTTGGGTTGGTGTTGCTTAAAGCTTTTAACGTTAGGACTGAGAAGGCCCGCGCTGAACTCTTTGTTATAGCTGCAACCGTTTTTCTAACCATCGTGCCTTTTCTCCTGCTTAGCTGGCTACCTTCGCTCATCTTCGGGGCGAACTCACCTCAAATTGATAGTATTTACTTGCTTGGCCTGTTCGTTCTGTTACCGTTTGGCTTCGCCTACGCTATTGTGCAGTATCAGTCTTTCGGCATTCGCAATTTTTTGCAGCGTCGTCTGGCCTATTTTCTAATCGCTTTTGGCATTTTCCTGTTTTACGCCGGGGTGCTAGTTGAAGTTTTTGCAAATTACAGGTTTCTCCAGGACTCGTTACCGCTCGAATTAGCGGTATTCCTGGGTCTTAGTCTGTTGATCCCTCTGGCTCTGAACCTGCTTCAGGCCCGGTTACAAAAGTTTATTGACCGGGTGCTGTTTCACGATGTTTACGATTATCAGACCGTGATGCAAAACCTGACCCTGGAACTAACCCAGATACAAACCCTGGAAGAAGTAAGCAAGACCGTCCTCAACCGCCTCAATAGCCTGCTGAACCTGGGCTTTGCTTCCCTCGTACTTTATCAACAGCCTAAAACTGACCCGGCTCCCGGCCAGGTTTACTACCAGAAGACTCTACGCCACACCGACCAATCCTATCCCGGTCTACAAGTCCAGATTCCCGTAGCGGCAACCTTGCGGCTGCCCAGCCCCGACCGATTGCACGTGGTCTGGAACGAGACAGGCGAGCAACCTCTGGTTGCGATAGAAGTGCCGGTCAAGAGTTTCTATACGGCTGTGCTATCTCTTGGAGCCAAGCTTAGCGAAGAAAGTATTAACCAGGCCGATGTAGCTTTGATCGAAACTCTTTCGGGCCTCTTGCAGGTGAAGCTGGAAAATGCTCTTTTGATTGACGAGCTAGAACACAAAGTCGAGCAGTTAGAACTTTCGACCGACGAACTTCGCCGCAACAAGGACGAATTGCAGATTGCCAACGAGCGAGTCCTGCAAATCAGCGAAGAAGAACGAATCGGCCTGGCGCGGGAACTGCACGACGACCCGCTTCAAAAGCTAATGCTGGTGTTGCGTCAATTCGACCTGCGCGACGAAACCGTCACCACGCGGGAACAATTTGTCTGGCAGATCAACCAGGAAGTCAGCAATACTCTACGCACAATCTGTTTTAATTTGCGCCCGCCGATCCTGGACGACCTGGGACTGATACCCACCCTCGAATCTCTCACGCTTCAAATTCGCTCTAACGCGCCGTCCCTGGAGGTCGAATTATCGGTGGAACCAGCCCTGGAAAATCAACGACTTAGCCCGGAGGTAGAGGTTGTGCTATACCGGGTGGCCCAGGAAGCGTTGCAAAACATTCTCAAACACGCCCACGCCCAGCAGGTCAAGATCGAGCTTTACCAGCAAGATGGCGCACTGGTACTGGCTATCGAGGATAACGGGCAAGGTTTTCAAGCCCCGATAGACCCGAACCGGCTACTGCGCCAGGGGCATCTTGGCCTGGTAGGGATGTACGAGCGACTATCCAGTATTGGCGGCAAGCTAGAAATCCGCAGTCGGCCCGGCCAGGGTACCCACCTGGAAGCGATAGTAGAGTCTCCCGGCAGGCGCAACGAGTGTAACCAGGAGCAGACCTGTCTCGAAGAACCCCTGCTAGACTAGAAAACTAACTACCACCTTATTTGCAAGTCTAACTGACCCAAAAGGCTTGCTGCGCCCTCGCTCGGTTGGTAGTACCTGGTGTGCCGGTGAAACGGTAAATCAGGGTACGGCCTGAACCCGGTTAAGCGTAAATTTGAGGTAGCGACCTTCTAAGAAGTGGGCCGGGACAGGATGATCGAGCGGTTGCCCGGCTTCGTATAGAACCTGGAGGCGTTTACCGGCCTGAGCCGCCGCGCCCGCCAGCATCTCGCGAAAAGCCTCCGGCCCGACATAACTCGTACAACTGGCCGAGGCCAGCAGGCTACCGGGTTCTAGCAGGTTCAGGGCCAGCGCGTTCAAGCGAGTGTAACCGCGTAAGGCACTGTAAAGCTGCTTTTTGGAGTGAGCGAACGAAGGCGGATCGAGGATGATCATGTCAAAGCAGCGTTTCTGCTGAGTGTAGCGGGTTAGAAGCTCGAAACAATCCTCGGCCAGGAATTCGTAGTTGTCAGGGTCGAAACCGTTCAGCCGGAAATTCTCCTGGGCGGCAGCCGTTGCCTGGGGTGCTATGTCGCAACTAACGATCTCGGTCGCCCCTCCACGAGCGGCATAAACCGAAAAAGCCCCGGTATACGAAAAACAGTTGAGGACGCTCCGGCCCGCCGCCCACTCCTGCACAAAACGGCGGTTCTCGCGGTGGTCGAGGAACAGGCCGGTCTTCTGGCCTTCAAATAAATTAGCCTTGAATTTTAGGTCGTGTTCCTCGATGATTAGATCGCGGGGTGGCAAGCGGCCCCATAGAGCGGTTAACTTGCCGCCTTCTTCGTCTTGCGCCCGGCCTATCATATCCTCATCGGCCTGGGCCGGGCTGCCTTTGCGTTTCGGGCTGCGCTGCAAAATTCCTTTGAGCGGCACGGTCGCCGCCAGAGCCTCTACCAACCAATCCTTGAGCGTCGCCACTCCTTCGGAATAAGTCGCAACCACGGCGTACTGTCCGTAAAGGTCAACCGTCAGGCCCGGCAAGCCATCACCCTCGCCAAAAATCAGGCGGTAGGCGTTGGTAGCCTCGGCCATTTCACGCAGAGGAGCGCGGTTTTGCCAGGCCAGGGCCACCCGTTCGAGTAGCCAGGGGTAGTCCGGCACTTGCCGGGCTGAAAAAAGCCGAATCGCAATCGGCCCCGCGGCATCCCACAGACCATAAGCTCGAAAGCTGCCGCAGCGTACCTCAACCGGGCTGCCCGTACCGATCTGGGGCAGTTCCGTCTCGCCAAGCTGATTGCGGTAGACCCAGGGGTGGCCCTGCGAGAGGCGGGTCTTTAGCTGCACTGGCAAGATCAGAACAGGTAGATTGGAAGTTTTCCTGGGCGAATTAGGCCGGAAACTAGCGGGAGTTCTTGTCATTGTTTTTTGTCATAAGCTTAAAATAAAAAGAATTCAGGTGTAAGCCTGACCTGGATTGGCCGGAGTTACACCTGAAGCCTGAATAATTACACTTTCTTTACTTAACGAAAGTGCCGACAACCGGAATGCTGTAAAGTTCGCGGTTGAGAAATGCCCGTACTCCGGCAAACAGAGCGGCAGCCACCACCAAAACCCGCAACAACCCGATCAGTATACCGTCCAGCAAAATATCTTGAACTCCACGCACCGGGATCAAAAAGAGCAGTTCAATTACAAACCGCGCAACCAGGTAAGCCAGGCCCAGGTAAAAGGCTTGCTTGGCGTGGAAACGGATTAGTTCGCCTGACCGGGCCGCCTGCATTACTACAAAAGGTAGAATCAGGCCTACCAACGCGCCTAGATTAAGCCCAAAGCTAAAATTTGAGACCGTGACCGAGCCATCTCCGTAGGTAACGCTGCGTAAAGTAACCAGAGTGCCGGTCGCTACCAGGCCATAAAAGTAAGCTACCCAGATGTAAACTAACAGGCTCAGAGTGCGTTCGTAACCATCGGCTTGAACTTCCCGACCGGCGGCCCGAAAATCGCCGACGGCAGATTTAACCTGATTGGCGGCTCCGGCGAAACCCTGTTGTCCGGGCTGGGGCGGAGCCTGATAAATTCCGGCTGCCGGTTGGGGCGGCTGACCGTAACCCGGTGGAGGCTGTTGGGGCTGGCCGTAACCCGGTTGCGGTTGTCCGCCATACTGCGGCGGCTGTCCACTACCATACTGTGGAGGCTGCCCACCGTACTGCGGCTGCCCGCCATACTGCGGCGGTTGTCCTTGAGGCCCACCGCCCGGCGGCGGGCCGTATTGCTGTGACATGGAGAGAACTCCTTTCATCGGGCTTCGCTCGAAGAAACCGTTTTCCTTTTAATAAGCCTTAAAGTCTCAGGAGGAACTACTAACGGTAATACTGCAACTAATTATAACGAAATCTACCTGGAAGTAAAGCGTTATATTAATCTAAACTTCATTATAAGCTTTTTCGCCTTTTGAACAGTGAGCAAGCTTACACAAAACGTTAAAAACTTCTTAAAATCTCGTTAAAGTGGTGTTAATAACTATACTTTATGCTAAAGCCGGTCTTAGGCTTGTTGAAATCACAAAAAACGATATAATAGAAACACCGCACAACCCCTTCTTGGCAATTTGCCTAATGTCGTACCTGTCAAGTTGTTCGGCCAATCCGCTCATCTCTCGAATTAAAATGCATAGCACTTTTTAGTGAAGTTTAGGATGTGAATAGGCCTATGAGTGCGCTCGACAAGCCCCAAAGAACCGTCGAAGGTGTAGGGCAGGGAGCGGCGGATGCCGCCGCCGATACTCCTTTGACTCCTGCGGCGTCCGTAATTCCAACCGAAGTGGAAACACCCCTGGCCCGGTCTTTTAGCCGCAAGTGGGAAGATTTAGGCTGGGCTTTGCTCTACCTCTCGCCTGCCCTGGCTTTTTTTGCCGTCTTCACCTACGTGCCTTTTTTGCGCTCGATCTGGCTAAGCCTCTTCATAACCGATCCTGCCGGAGAACCCTCTGCTTTTAAGGGAGTGGATTATTACACTCGTATCCTGAACCTGGACGGCCAGGGCTACGACGAGTACCTCAAAAGCATCCTGACTACGGTACAGTTTACCCTGATGGTCGTACCTCTCAGCATCGTTACTTCGGTCGCGCTGGCAGTGCTGGCGACGGCAAAGGTGCAGGCGATTACAGTTTTCAGGACGATCTTCACCAGCAGTGTGGCTATTTCAGTTGCCAGCGCGGGCGTGATCTGGGCTTTGATCTACAGTCCGGGGACGAAAGTAACCGTGTGGCTTGTGCAAGCTCTGGGCATCACAAAAGTACAAAGCTTGCTGCAAGACCCCCTGACGGCTCTGGCCTCAGTCGCTTTTATGACCATATGGACTTCGCTGGGCTTTAATTTCATTATCACTCTGGCCGGTATCCAGGCTATTCCGCAAGACCTGTACGAGAGTGCGCGGATTGACGGCGCAAACGCCTGGAAATCCTTCCGCTACATGACGTTGCCCTTGCTGACCCCCACCCTGCTATTCTTGCTGGTGATCCAGACTATTGGCTGCTTCCAGGCCTTTACTCAGTTCAATGTGTTGATCGGTAACGAAGGGCCGGATGGTTCGACGAATGTGCTGGTTTACTCGCTCTTTAGTGCCTTCTGGAAAAACAACCGCTACGGCTTCGCTTCGGCTCTGTCGGTAGTGCTATTCGTAATTCTGCTGATGCTAACGCTGATCCAATTCCGGGTGCTGGATAGAAAGGTGCATTACCAATAATGAGTGTGCAAGTTACAAGCACCGCCCGCCGCGAGTTAAGCTCCGGCCAGTACCGGGCCATCCAGACAGCCAAGAAAGTCGGCGTGTATTTCTTGCTGATACTGGCCGCGCTGATTGTGTTATTTCCGCTGTTTTTCGCTTTCTCGCTGGCTTTGCAAGGCCCCACCCTTGCGCCCAGCCTGATCCCGGATTTTGGCAAGCTGGATTTTAGCATTTTCAGCGAAGCTTTCAAACGTCAACCCAACCTGGGTCGCTGGGTAGTGAATTCCTTTGTGGTGGCGGGGGTCGTCACAATCGGCCAGCTTATTACCTCGGCCCTGGCCGGTTATGCGCTGGCGACCCTAAACTTTCCAGGCAAGAACATTCTGCTGTTTATTTGCCTGGGAACGCTTTTGATTCCCTGGGAAGCCACGATCATTCCTAATTACCTTTCAATTCTTAGCTGGCACTGGCAGGACTCGTACCTGAGCTTGATTGCCCCGTTTATGGCAAGCGGTTTTGGAGTTTTCCTGTTGCGCCAGTATTTTATGACTATCCCACGCGACCTGTACGAAGCGGCCGTAATTGATGGCTGCGGTCGAACGCGGTATCTGTGGTCAATTCTACTGCCGCTCTCACGTCCGGCTCTGGGGACAGTAGCAATTTACGCCTTCCTGAACACCTACAACCAATATTATTGGCCGCTTTTAGTCACGAACTCTACCGAGTGGTACACCACTCAGATCGGCATCGCTACCTTTAAGGAAACGGAAAGTATTCGCTACAACTTGCAGATGGCTGCAACGCTTATCGTGCTGTTGCCAACCCTGCTGCTGCTGGTCGCCGGGCAACGCCAACTGGTGCGGGGCCTGACCGATGGCGCATTAAAGGGTTAAGTTGAAGGGTTAAAGCGATTACCGGAACTTTCGGCATCCGGGCAAACTTGCCCTTTTGATTACACGAAACCAAGATTAAGAGGAGAGTAGAACTTGAAACAATTTAGCAAAGTCTGGCGGCTGTGGTCGCTGGCCCTGGTAGCCCTGCTTTTGACCGGGTTGCTGGCGGCTT
>JBBRBE010000094.1:0-23397 GCA_038206175.1 Chloroflexia bacterium | reverse complement strand
AATAGGGCTAATAATCCTCAAAAAGAGGAGTCTTCCTCCTGAAAGTCGTCTAAACCCTGGTCGCGGGCGATTAGTCCGGCCACCTGACGAATAAGTTCAAAGCTCATAAAGGGGGCGACCGTCGCCAGGGTCAACATATCGCCGTTGGCGTAGACGGCCAGAATTTCCCAGTTGCCCCCGGTCTGGTCGGGCTGCTGGCGCAAAAGCACCAGAGCTGGCTTCACGTTCATCTCACTCTGCTCCTTGTCGGTTGAGTCCAGGCCCGGCTCGTGCTATAATTAGAACATATAAAACTGTTACCTATTATACGACAGATTATACGAGATTTAGTGATTCTCTTATTGAGAAAGGGGTATTTAAAATGGCACAGCCAAAAGTAAAAATGTACACGACCGACTGGTGTGGTTATTGCCGCACGACCAAGAAGTTCCTCGATAGCAAGCAGGTCGAGTATGAAGTGATCAATATCGAGCAGGACGAGGAAGCCGCCGATTTTGTGATGAACGCCAACGGCGGCAACCGCACCGTCCCTACTATCGAAATCGAGGGGAAGGGCGTTTACACCAATCCTTCCCGCCAGCAGCTTACCGAGCTACTGAACCTGATTTAAGACTTTACTTTAGCCCAGGGCCGACAGATAATGTCGGCCTTTTCTGATTAATCTGGACTTATCAAGCTATGCACATCCCCTTAATCTACCAGGACGAAGATTTAGTGGCGGTAAACAAACCCGCCGGATTACCCACCCACCCGGACGAAGAGGGTAGCAGCGGCTTTGATGTAGTGACGCTGCTACAGGCCCAACTGAGCCTGGATTATCTAGGGGTGCATCATAGGCTCGACCGCGAAGTATCGGGGGTGCTGGCTTTTGCGGCTCGGCCCGCCGCGAATCCGGCTCTGGCCCAGGCTTTCGAGGGTCGGCAGGCGGTCAAAGAGTACCTGGCGATAGTCTGGGGCCGTGCGCCTCGGCCCGGCGGCCTGATTGATGCGCCGCTCGTCGGGGCGGGAGCGGGCCTGTGGCGGATAGCGCGGCGGGGTGAACCGGGCGGTAAGTCGGCCCTGACCCGCTACCGAGTCGAGGCCGAAGGGCCAAACGGCCTTTACAGCCTGTTGCATCTTCAGCTTGAGACAGGCCGCACTCACCAGTTGCGGTTGCACCTGGCCCACCTCGGTTGCCCGATCATCGGGGATGGACTTTACGGGCGAATAACCCCTTTCCCCGCCCAGGTTCGCCCCGACCAATCGGCCTCGGTTCCTGGCGTCGACCCTTTCCCGCGCCTGTTGCTCCACGCCTTGCGGCTGACCCTACCGCACCCGACTTCGGGCCAACCTGTCAGCTTTGAAGCTCCGCTTCCGGCCCTCTTTCAAAAAGCCGCCGCCCGACTTGCCCTGCCCGAACTTGAACTGGCGACCCGGTTGAGCAAGGTTAGCCTGGCTGCTCTCAAAGCTTCCGACCGGGCAGGGCTGGCCGGACTACTGGCTCTGGCTCAGGCTCGCCGCGTACCCCTCGCAAATGACCCTGCCGAAGCTACTACGGCTTATCGCCTGGTCAACGGTGCGGGCGACGGCCTGCCGGGAATTACGCTCGACCGCTACGGCTCGGCTCTGGTCCTTAACTGCTACGACCCCTTGCTGGAACCTTCTCATCCGGCCCTGCGCTTCCTGCTCGAAGCGGTCGTTCACCAGTGGCCCGGCTCATCGGTATACGGCAAATTCAGGCCGCGCCAGCTATCGAATCTTTCGCAGGGCGGCAACGCTGGGCTGGCCGAGGTTGCTCCTACCGAACCCCTGACCGGCCCGGCCCGGCCCGAAGTGACGATCCGCGAGAACGGTCTGGCTTATCTAATTCGGCCTGGCGAAGGGCTTAGTCCCGGTTTGTTCCTGGATATGCGCGAAGTGCGGACGCGGTTGGCAGACTGGACGAGCGGCAAAACGGTGCTAAATTGCTTTAGCTATACGGGGGCTTTCGGGTTGGTGGCGGCTCTGAACGGCGCGGCGCGGGCGGTCAACCTCGATGCCGGAGGGCGAGTGTTGGCCTGGGGCAAAGAAAACTACCGGGCGAACGGTCTGACTCCGGACGATTATGATTTTGTAGAAGGGGATGTATTTGACTGGTTAGGCCGGTGGGGACGGCGCGGCCAGACTTTCGAGCTAGTTATCCTCGACCCGCCCAGCTATTCGACCGTCAAAAAGACACGCTGGGCTGCCGATAAAAATTACTCCCAGCTTGTAGCCCTGGCCGCTCGTACCGTCGCGCCGGGCGGCTTGCTGCTGGCTTGTAGCAACCAGGCCGCTCTATCCCGGCGGGCATTTCGTCAGGCCGTTCTTAAGGGGCTGGACGAAGCCGGACGGCCTGGCTCCGTTTTACATTCCTACCACGAACCAGACCTCGATTTTCCGCGCCCGGCCTCGCTGGAAGCTTACCTCAAAGTGCTGGTATTGCGCCTGGACTAATGCCGCTTTGAATGAAGCGAACAGCTTGGTGTATTTTTGGCGCAGGACGGTGGCCGGGCGGGGCTACAGCCCGCGTCCGCCCAGCAAGACTGGAGCAGTACGCGGCGCGTCCAGGAAGGCCCGAAAGTACAGTTCGAGCGAAAGAAGCAACCAGAGCTTCACGCCGTGGCGCGGAAAGAGACTCTCGCGGTATTCCATCCAGCTTTTGACCAGTTCAGGATTGAGAATATCACGCTGTCGGGCGCGTTTTCCCAGCAGATTTTCGGTTGCCAGGGCTTTTAGCTCGTTTTTGAACCAGCTTTGCACCGGCACCAGCATTCCGCTCTTGGGCCGGGTCAGGATCGGTTCGGGCAGCAGGTCCCAGACCGCCTTTTTAAGGACAAATTTCTCGTTTGTACCGGCTTGCTTGAAGTGGGGCGGTATCGTGAAGCTAAATTCCGCTACTCGCCGGTCGAACAGGGGCGACCGCCCCTCGATACCCCAGGCGGCGGTCATGCGGTCAACTTTGTACAGAATCTGGTGACTGCCTTTGAGCCGCACGTTGATATTCATCAGCTTGTTCAGGTACTGGCCCATGTGCGGGTCTTGAAAGAAAGGGTTCAGGAAATCCTCCTGGGAAGGCCGCCCAGCCAGTTCGCGCTGCACACGGGGCGTTAAAAGCTGCGGCAGGTCGTCGTAGCACTTTTGATATGAGCGCAGGTAGTTGCGTTCGCGGGCAAGCAGGGCCGACCCGGCATCGCCGTAAAGCTCGTGCAGCATCATGGGCAAATTCTTGGGGCCACCAAAGCAGGGGTCGCCGCCTTCGCCATTTAATACGACGTCGCTAACGCCACTGGCCGCCCGGTCGAGCAAAAAGTTGGGAACGGTCAGAGGGTCGCCGGTCGGACTGTCCAGGCGGGCGGTAGTTTCCTCCAGGTGCGTGGCGATGTCGCGCCCACTTACGGTCAGCACCGTGTGGCGGGTGTGGCAATGCTCGGCCACCAGATTGCTAAAAGGTAACTCGTTCTTATGCTCCGGCCCGAACGAGATCGAAAAAGTATGTAGCGGGCCGAGCGCCATTCCGCTTGCCAGAGCCGTCACGAGGCTGCTATCGAGGCCACCGCTCAGCAGTACCGCCGTCGGGCCGGAAGGCGGCAACCGTTCGGCCACGGCCTCTTGCAACAGTTGGCGCAGTGGCCCGGCATAAGTTTCGACCGGGGCGGCTTCGTCCCACACGCCTTCTTGTAGCCTCCAGTAGGGCTGTTGCTCAATTCTCAACCGCCCGTTTTCCAGGCGGGCTTGAAGGATATAGCCGGGCAGCAATTCGTAACATTCCTCTAAAAGAGTTTCGGCCCCCGGCACGAAAGCATAGGTCAGGTAGTCCCGCACCGCCGCCAGATTCGGAGCCAGCCGCAGGGCGGGCCACCGCCGGAGCGAGCGCAGGGTGGAAGAAAAAGCCAGCGTTTCACCCTGCTGCGTCCAGTAGACCGCCCCCCGCCCGCCCAACGGATCGCGGAGCAAAGTCAGGCGAGGCCGGGCCGGTTCTCGCTCGTCCAGAATCGCCGCGACAAACATTCCCCGGCAGTGCCGCCCTAACTCAGCTCCGTATTCGAGATACAGCCGCCCGATAAATTCAGCTAACGTGTCGGTCTGCATTCGGTGATCGCGCCGTTCCACCTCGGCCCGCACTTCGGCTCCGTTCCACAACCGCCCGTCTGCCGCCACTGTCACCCCGCCTGCACTGTCGTTCCAAAACTGCGGCTCGTGGGTCGTTCCGGGATATTTGAGGTAAGCCATCGCTCCCGGCCCGCCGTCGGGAAGGCGCGGCCAGCGTCCGGCCCGTTCGCTCTCGTCCAGCAAATAGCCCAGCGTGGCCTCGGCTCCTGGCCCGAACGCTCCGCTAAACCGCTCTCTTGCCTGCAAAATAAATCCTCTCTCTCTAGCCGAAAGAGTCGCCGCCGCTATCCCAACCGCCGCTACTGCTACCTGTATCGTCACTCCCATTGCCGTCTGTGTCGCCGCCACCAAAATCGCTGCCGCCACTACCGGTGGAATCACTGGTTCCGGCGGCTTGCTGACGGCGCAACTGCTCCTGTCGGGCAAAATCTTCGGCGTATAGAGCATACTCTCCCGACTCCGGGTCAACTCCATAAGGGCCGACTCCGCCCGCACTCAGGCCAATCAAGCCGCCCAGTCCCAGGCCGAACAGGAGGCCGCCAAAGCCGCCCGGTGGTGGTGGCGGGCTGGGCAGAGGTGGTTCGGGTAGCATCGTCTGGTTGACCGATAGATATTGCCCGTTGTTCCAGATTGTCGCGCCGTTACCGACATCCTGACCGAACGAAACCTGGCCGTTGGCTTCCTCGCGCCGCACCTGTCCCCGGCCTAAATTAATATCGCGGCCCCGGTTTCCCCGGCTATCGTTCCATTCCACCAGGCCCGGCCCAACCGCGAAACGCCGTTCGCGCACACCGTTAGAATAAGTCCGCTCGACCGAACCATCCGGCAGCAGTGTATCTACAAAAGTAATCGGCCCGGCGTTGTACATGCTCATTGGCGTGGCCTTTCTCCGGGCGGTTGCGAACTGGGCGGTTGCGGGCCAGGTGTTTGAGGCCAGGGATTAGCCGGGGGAGGCGGGTTATAGGGTGGTCGGCTGTCGGGTGGTACGCCCTGGTCGGGTGGATAGGGCGACCGAGGAGGAGCCATACCTGGTGGAAGATTGCCCGGCCCGGCCCCGCCCAGGGCTACCGCCGGAGCAACCGGCACTCCCGGTAGGTGCGTCTGGAAGAAACCGCGTGGGTCGGATTGGGCTGCTTCTTCCAGACGTTGAGCTTCTTCGACGGCTTTGTTAAAATTCTGGTAAATCGCCCGCATCAGCCGGGCCGGTTTGAAAGCGGCCAGTTCTGCTTCGTAGCCTTCTTCGAGCCATTTTCGCTCGGCAGGCGTCAGGCTGCGCCGCAGGGCCGGGTTCAGTTCGACTTTAGGACGGGCTGGACGTGGCCGCTTTTTAAGTTCACGGTTGAGCTTGTATAGCCCGGTCGCATCAGTTGGTGGAACTTCGATCTGCGCGGCCCGGTCTTGCACGAGCAGGCCCGGCATCGAGGCAATCTGGCGCGGACGCAGGCCGATGTCGAAGATTTGCACCTGGGGCTGGGGAAACCAGCGCGGGTCCTCCCGCAACTGTAGAGGCAAGAGGCAACCTTGCGGCGTGGCATCGTGAACGGCAAAAACTTTCAGGTTTGGGTTGCGCCGCACCATTCCTAGCACGCTCTCGAATACATCCTGGGGGTAGCCATCTACACTTACAATCGGGGTATTGGTCTCGAAGTGCATATTATTCGCCAGCAGCATATCGGCGGTTTCGGCTTTATCACACACCAGCAGGCGGTCGAAGCTGTAGCTGCTCAGGTCGCTTTCCGCTCCGCTCTGACGTAAAGCCGGACGTAACCGCCCGCCATCCGGCAGCATTTTGGGCGGTGGTCCGTGAGTAACGTTCCATTTGGGTAGCATAGCGTAGAGAAAGAATTTGTACGGAATGACCGCTTTAGAAGCCAGCCGGGTCATTTTGAGCGGTTTGGGTAACAGCAGTCGGGAGAGATAGCCCAGAGCCAGGATTGCAACGGCAATTCCCAGAGCCAGACCGACACTCAGCTTGAAAATTGCCAGCGTGAACGGCAGACTGCCCAGAGCCACCAGCCAGAACAGGGTCAGGTAGCAACCCGCGCTGTTGACTTTGTAGGCCTGGGGTTTGCTGCGAGGCCGCAAGAGCTGATAATACAACTGACGGGGCGTGAAAAAGACCGTGTTATTTTCTGAAATAGCCTCGACTGCTTTTTTAAAAGCCGGATCAGTCAGGGGTGCGCTGGTTATAGTTCGTTTAGGCGTCAGGAACAGCAGCGGCGCATCGGTTTTTGGCTCGAAGGCAAAGCGTTGTTTGCACTTTTTGCATTTACCCTGACCGTCCGTGCGGTCTTTGTAGGTATTGTCGGTCTCGCAATAAATACACTTCATCCTGCTTCACTCCCTGGCTACGGTTCATCGAGTTCGACTTTATCTAAAAACAGTTCCAACCAGATTTCCAGAATACCCAATTGCCAGATTTTTTCGCCCAGCCGCCGGTGCCGCCGAATTTCGCCCGGCAAATCCTCACCCCGGCTTAGCATCGCCAGGTAGGAGTTTTGGAAAAGGCCACGCCGGCCCAGCCGACCTAATAATTTTTTGAACTCGGCCCGCAACGGCCCCTGGCACCATTCGGTAGTCGGAACACCCATGCCGCGCTTGGGTCGTTCCAGAATCGCTTCCGGCAACAGGCCGTCCTCGGCTATGGCCCGCTTCAAAAGATATTTCTCGCCTGTGCCCCGCATCAACAGGTCGGCAGGTACGCTGAGGGCGAAGCGGGCCAGGCGTCGGTCGAACAGAGGAGCTTGCATTTGCAGGTGGGCGGCGCGGGCCAGGGCTGCCGCTCTGGGCATAATATTCTGGCTGCCTTTGAGCCAGAAATTCGTCCAGCGTAGCCGGTCGAGCAAATTCGGCAGAGCCGCTTCGCCCAGGTACGGCTCTACCAGTGCAGCCAGGCTAACCGCCCCGGCTTTTTCGTGAAGGGCCGCCCCGTAAAGGTTTTTTTCCAGACCGTAAAAATGATGAAAAGTCTGCAAATAGCGTTCGGTGCGGGCTGGCCCTTCCTCGGCTTCGCCATAAAGCTGGGCCGCCAGCATCGCCCGGTTGGGCCAGCCTGCAAAAAGCTGGTCGCCGCCCTCGCCGTTAAAGACCGTCGGCAGTCCGGCCTGGGCCACTGCCGCATAACCCTGATAGAGCGGTAGCGTCACCGGGTCGCCCCAGGGTTCGCCCATCCGCCAGACCATTCGCCGCAAGCTCTGACCGGTCCCCTTATCCGGCCCTACCGGAACATTTGTCAGGGGCAGGCCCAGCCAGGCCGCCGTACTTTCAGCGTAAGGTCGTTCGGCGTTGTAGGGTGGGCCAAAATCCAGATGAAAGAGCCGGGTCTTCACTTCGGCCCGGCGCAACCAGGCGGCTACCAGGCTTGAATCAAGTCCGCCCGAAAGATGTACTGCCACTTCGCCCGATCCCGGCCCGGCCAGTCGTCGCGTCATGGCCCTGTCCAGTTCGGCCCGCAGCCTTGCCACCCACTCGCTCTCGCTCCTGGCTCCTGATCCGGCCAGGGCGGGGGCTGGGGCCGGACAAAGCCGGAACAGAAGCCGTTCCTGGGGAAGTGCGGCGGGTTCGGTAAAGACCAGAGCCGTATTTGGCGGAACAACCCGAATGCCTTCGATCAAAGTACGCGGAGCCGCTACAAACGAAAAGGCCAGATAAGTGTGCAGGGCGGCATAATCGAGTTCGCGCCTGTGGCGGAAAGGTTCCAGGGCCAGGATTGTCCGCAGTGCGGTGCTAAACCACAGGCTTTCTCCCTGCCGGGCGTAGTAGAACCGCTGCGCTCCAAAAGGGTCGTGGGCCAGGGTTAGCGTGCCAGGTTCGTAGGCGTAAGTGAGCAGGGCGTATTGACCATCGGCGGTATCCTGTTCCAGGGCGGTAAGGCCCGTTTGCACCGCCTCTGGCAGCAGCTTTTCGCTTAGAGCCGTTCCAAGCAGGACACCCAGACGTTCGCCCGCTTGCCAGACTTCCGCCCCGGTTGGGAAGGCTATTTCCAGGCCGGGTCTGCCGATATGTTGGGAATCTCTTTCACCCAGGCGATCCAGAGCTTTTCTGAGGTTGGCCGGATTTGCTTCATCCGGCCCCCAGTAGCCCAGCAGGAAACTCATTTTACCAATGCTCCCCGCACCGAACTGAGCGAGATTGGCCCCCACTGGCGCGAGTCCTGACTGTTGGCCCGATTATCGGCCAGCACGAAAAGCTGGCCCGCCCCGACCGTCACCGGCCCGTAATCGAGGGGAGGAGACGGACTTTTAAGATAAGGTTCGTTTACCGTCTGACCGTTGAGAAGCAAGCTTCCGCCCGTTAATTGCACCTGGTCGCCCTCCACCCCGATCACCCGCCGCACGTGCCGCACACTCGCCCCGGCTTGCGGGTCGTTAAACCAGATAATATCGCCCCGGTTGTAGAGCGGTTGCGGCCCGAACCCCACACTCGTTCCTCTGGGCAAGCTCGGCTCCATTGCGTTTCCGTCCAGAATTACTTTGCTCGTTTCCTGCCGAGCGTCCGGCTGCACCAGCAAAAAGAGCATTGCCAGACCACCGACCAGCCCGACGAGCAAGATAAAGGCAAGCAACCAGGAAACTTTGCGGGGTTTTTCCTTTAGATCGTTATACTGAAGCACCTTGATCAACCTTTTCTGGCCCCTGAAGGGGGTACGCTAAACCGGCTTACTCCTCTAATTTACACGAGTAGCCTTTTCTTGACAAGCTTCCTGATCCCCTCGATTCGGCTCGGCTTACCTGGGCCACTGGATTATGTTATAGTTACGCAAGAGAGCCAGGATTTGTTTGGTTTTACTCTTGAAATGGAGAAAAAAGAACCATGTCGGGAGCTACAGGCGCGGCCCAGAGTGTGCGCGGAGCCAGGCGTTTGCGTGGCACAATCGAAGTGCCAGGCGATAAATCTATCAGTCACCGGGCCGTCATTTTCAATTCTATCGCGGCGGGTTCGGCCCTTATCACGAACTTTTTGCCGGGCGAGGATTGTCTTTCCAGTATCGCCTGTATGCGCTCGCTGGGTGTGCCTATCTCGCTTAGCCTGGCCGACCGCACTGTGCAGGTGGAAGGGCGCGGCTTGCACGGCCTGAGCGAAAGTGCCGACCTCCTGGACGCCGGAAATAGCGGTACAACGATGCGCCTCCTGAGTGGCCTCTTGAGCGGCTTTCCTTTCCTCTCGATCCTGAGTGGCGACGCTTCGCTACGGTCGCGCCCGATGAAGCGGGTAATCGAGCCGCTCAAGGCGATGGGCGCGGCGATCTGGGGACGGCAGGGCGATAGCCTGGCTCCGTTGGTGATCCGGGGGGGTTCCCTCACGGGCTTCGATTACGCCCTGCCGGTTGCCAGTGCCCAGCTAAAAAGCTGCCTTCTGCTGGCCGCGCTTTACGCCGATGGCCCTACAACCCTGACTGGACTGATCGAAAGCCGTGATCATACCGAGCGAATGTTAGGGGCGATGGGTGCGCCGTTAGAGGTCTCGACCGAAAGCTTGCGAATATCCGGCCCGGCCCGAACCTTGCAGCCGCTCGATATGCCCGTGCCGGGCGACCTTAGCTCGGCGGCTTTCTGGCTGGTGGCGGGTTCGGCTCACCCCGACGCTCATTTGCTACTCTTGAATGTGGGAGTAAACCCGACCCGCATCGGTCTGATTGATGTATTGCGTGAAATGGGCGCGGATATTCTTTTCAAGAACGAGCGCACCGTGGCCGGGGAGCCTGTGGCCGACCTGGAAGTAAAAAGTGCCAGCTTGCGGGGAACTAACGTTGGTGGCAGTTTAATTCCCCGCCTGGTGGACGAAATCCCGGCCCTGACGGTAGCGGCTTTGACCGCCAGGGGCCAGACGGCAGTACGAGACGCCGCCGAACTGCGGGTCAAAGAGACCGACCGTATCGCTACAATTGCCGCCGAGTTTAGTCGCCTGGGAGCGCAAATCGAAACCCGGCCCGATGGCCTCTTGATCCAGGGCGAGGCTCGTTTGGAGGGTAGCACGGTTAATAGTCACGGAGACCACCGTCTGGCGATGTCGCTGGCTCTGGCCGGTCTGCTTTTGCCCTCCGGCCAGGCCGTCCAGATCGAAAACCCCCATTGTGCCGACGTTTCTTACCCCGACTTCTGGGCCGACCTGGAACGAGTGAGTCTTTAGAATAGTTCTCTTTTCCTGTAAGAAAGGCATTATAAAACCGGGAAAAATTACTTTTCCCGGTTTTAGGTTGAGAACTGCCGCTTCAAACGCTCTTCCTTATTGTTGAAAATTGTAAAAAGGCGGGCTGTAATCTAGCTCGTAAGCTCGCCTATAAGCTCGAAATTGCAGTCGCCGATGATGTCGCCGAGCTTTTCTAAGAAGCTTTGAAATTCCGGTTTGGCCCATAACCGGGCAAGGTAAGTTTCGAGCGGTAACACTTCGGCTTTTGGATTAAGTTTACACGAGAGCATGAAAGTAAAACCTTTAACCCGGCGTAGTTCCCAGGTTTTATGTTGCGCGGCCTCGTCCCACACGCGGCTCCACAGGGCGTGGTAGCCGCGTAAAGTATGTACTGTAATGCTCTGAATCCAGCGCTGGTCAGGATCGAAGTCGTTGGCGACTGTGCATAGCTCAGAAAGGCGACGGGTAGCCGCGCCCAGCGAAGCTACAATTGAAGCATCACGAGGTCGCACGTTTAGAACCTGCACACTTAATTCGCCGTAATGTCGGAACAGGGTTTCTTCGGTGGTTGGGGAATACAGCAGGTTGACATAGCGTTTGCGGATGGTTGGCACAAGGTCGTCGGGGCTTCTGCGCAGATAGTTTTGCCACTCTTTAGTCTCACGAATAGGCAAGCGCACCAATCGAGAAGCATCTCGGTCGGGGCCGTCCAGGTACAAGTTATAATCCAAGAAATCTACCAGTTGTGAAACAGTTTCGAGTGTTGGCACCGCATTATCGTCCCGAAGGGAAATGCATATATTATAATCGCTTGACCCTGCCATTCCTCCACCTTCCAAAACTCTTTAATTCACACATCTTAACGGATTACCGAGATTATGGTTTATCCGTTACACTAACTCCACAAGTTTTCAGTTCTTGAATGGTTATTCTGTCTTTTCAAGACCAGATATGGGTGTATTATAACTCAAACTTGTCAACATTCTATAATGTTTATCACTTTTTCTTTGTTTAACAATAATCCAAGACATTTTGTTAGAGGCAAAGGAGGGCAATTTAGAAACACTTTTTTTTGATCAGCAAAATTCTCTAACAACTTTCTAACAAATCTTGCGTATATATTTGTGACAGACGCATCGGGGTCTGGCGCGTGGGCCTACAGCCCGACGCGAGAAGGCATGACTTTACCAGGCTGGTAGTCTTTTTTAACCTGATAACCTCCCCTTCTCTTCTTCAAATTATAGTTCTGGATGGCTTCCGCTCCTAAAAGGCGGCAAGTTTGTTTAACTGTGAAGAGGTTCTAAAATGTCCATTCAAACTAGAATTAACGCCCGCAGCAGTCAGAAAGTTAGTTCAGGTGGCTTTGCCGCGATTGGAACCAGTCCTACCGTCTCTCTTACCAGCACAACTGGTGGAGGAGGTTCGCTTCCGCCCCAACTCGTCCCGGTTGGCCCTGCCGCCCGCGTTTCTAGGAAAAACGGGCTGTGGCGGCAAGCCGTTCGGCTGGACACGCTTGGAGGGCAATTCAACGTATTAGCTCTGACAGGCGCAATTTTATCCCTGGTCGTGCTGGTAACTTCTTACAACGTCCTGGTCGGAGTGAGTACCAATTTTAACCGTGTAATTAGCGAGTCGGCTCCAAGTGTGCTTGCCGCAAACGAGCTAGGTCAGAATTTGAATTTGCTCGATACTGCCGCCGCCGATTTTCAGGTGACAAACCGGATGAGCTTGCAAATACCTGCCGACTTGTCCAAAGCCCGGAGCGACGCGGAAGCCTCCTACAACGCCAGTCGTCAGGCTTTTAGCGATAGTCTCTTCCGGGCTTACGCTAACATTACTTTTCCAGGCGAACGGGAGGCTATCGCCGGTATTTCCAAAGGTTTTTATGATTACCTGGCCCGCATCGAAGTTGCCCTCAATTATTTGAAAGAAGGGCGGCGCGAGGATGCGATTGCCAAATATAAGGAAGCCCGCGATTTAATCCTGGCTCCTAACGCTACCGGCATCGAGGCGAACGTTGAAAAACTTGCTAACATCAACGAAAACGAACTCAAAAAAGCTTTCCGGCTCGGACAAACTGAATCTGCAACGGGCTACCTTTTATTGGGTCTGGCCGGGTTGTTGCTGGTGATAGCTCTGGGCCTGACTGCGCTACGCTATGCCCTGGTGACGCACCGGGTGATCAACTGGGGTTATGTGACCGGCCTCTTAGTCGTGCTTGTTATGACGATTATTCTAAGCGGGCTGCTGGCAAAGGCCGCTGGTGATTTTAAGACGGTTGGACAGGATAGTTTCGTGAGTATCAATGCGGCCACCCGCGCTCAGCAAATTTTGCGCGATTTCAATGGCGATGAGTCCCGCCTCTTACTAAATCCTAGTGGGCCAGGCCTGGACCAATCTATTCGCGCCCTGAACAACGGAGTCAAGGATGCCTTTTCCCTGACTAAATCTCAGCAGAACTTCAGCCAGAAGGAAGCCCAACTACGCGAACAGCTACGCCTGGCCTGGGCAAATGTAACTTATCCCAACGAAAGAATCGCTTTGTGCGCGATTGCCAATAACCCCAGCGCAGGATACGGCCAACCCGGTTGTACTAACGCTGAACGACCTCGAAATCAACAGGCTATCGCTCAGTCCTACGCTTTAGATAATTATCTGGCCCAGCACAAAATTATTATCGAACTTTACCTCAAAGGCGACGAAGCTTCCCTGAATACGGCCATTCGTACTAGCTTTGGCCCTTCCAACGTCGCCGCCGACACGATCAGTCAGAGCCTCGATCAGCTCAAGCGAGTCAATCAAGCTGAATTCGACCGGGCTGCCAACGAAAGCCTGGGAAGTTGTGCCGACAAAGATTGTAAAGTTCGGGGCAATGGCTATCTTTCCCTGCTTGAAGGGCTAAGCCTGTTCGTGTTCACCCTGCTGGCTCTGGTGATAATAAGCGGAGCCTGGCTCAGTCGCAAACTGTTCTAGTCCGGTTCACCGACGGGGAACGAGGTTTGTAGACAGGTAGCCTGTAGTACAAACTACTTCCCCCTTCGAGGGTCGCCCCTATAATAAACTTAAGGCGATAATCACTCAAAATACTTTTAATCTGCCTCAATTTTATGTTTTCGAGTTGTTCAGGTCTGGGCCGACCTTATTTGATGGAGGAACAAGCATGGCAAGGGCAAAGGTTCTGGTGGTAGGCGGCGGGCCGGGCGGCGCGACGGCAGCCAAGACGCTGGCCGAACACGGCCTGGATACCGTGGTACTTGAGCGGAGTTTTACTAAACCCAAGCCCTGTGGCGGGGCAGTGCCTCCCCTGGTCATCAGCGAGTTTGGCGTGCCACCCCACATCCTCGACTGCCGCATGACGACTTGTGCGGTTTATTCGCCCACCGACCGCGAGAGTGCTATCCAGGTGGTTGGCTCCACGCCGACCGACCACGATTATATCGGGATGGTACGTCGGGAGGTTTTTGACGGCTACCTGCGCGACGAAGCCGCCCGCGCCGGAGCAACCGTGATCGAGGCCAAGCTAACCTCGATTGTAGTCGGGCCGGATGGCGTGAAAGCGACTTACCTGGAAGGTGGCAAAGAAAAACTGATCGAAGCGGATGTGGTGGTCGGGGCCGATGGCGCGTATAGCCAGGTAGCGAAGGCGGTCGGCGCACCCCGCGTGCCGCAAGCCGTGGCAATGCAATACCGCATTCGTCTGCCCGAAAGCCAGATGTCCGAGTGGCGCGAACGAGCCGAACTTTACCTCGGCCAGGACGTTTCGCCGGATTTTTACGGCTGGATCTTCCCCAAATACGACCATGTTTCGGTCGGTGTAGGCGCGGGGCCAGAGAAATCTCAGAACGTTCGCAAGTACCTGGAGAATTTGCGGTTGCGGGCTGGCCTTAAGTTGTCGGACGGTAAAATTTACGCAACCGAAGCTCACGCCTTGCCCATGCGCGGCCAGAAGAAGATCGTGTACGACCGGGCGGTGCTGATCGGCGATGCCGCCGGGATGGTGGTTAACACCAGTGGCGAGGGGATTTACTGGGCCATGAAGAGCGGCAAGATCGCGGCAGATACTATCGCCCGCCAGATCGAGGCTCCGACCGAGGCAAACCTGCTGGCCTACCAGAAGGAATGGAAGAAGCAATACGGCAGCATGTATCGTTTCCTGACCGGGTTGCAGAAAATCTACTTTGGCTCCGACCGCAATTTCGAGGTCTTTACCCAGATGTGCCGGGACGACGCTGTACAACGCCTGACTTTCGACTCGTACCTGCACAAGCAAATGGCTCATACCCCGCTTACCAGTGGCGTGAAGATGCTGGGCAAAATGTGGTTTAACTTCGCCCGCTTCTCGATCCCTGGCCTCCGCCCGCGTCCGGCCTCCTCGTTAGTAGGCAGTAGCGCAGACGCCTGATAGTATGCCTGGGTTCAGGGGTTAGAAAGACCGTTCTAACTCCTGAACGGCAGAATGACGAGGATTTAGAAGGATGATTGGATTATTATCGGTGCCAAACTGGATCATTCACATCAGCAGCGTACTGGAATGGGCGTTGGCGATGTGGTTGTTCTGGCTGGTAGGCAAGAAGACCGGCAACATCTGGTTCAAGCGCATGGCCCTGGCGATGCTACCCTACATGCTGAGCGGGTGGTGCGCGATCATCTACCACATCGGTTACGATGAATGGGCCTGGCTTAACGATGTGCAGGCGTACCTGACTTTCACGGGTAGTTGCTGCTTTACCCTCTGGGCTTTTTTGCTGTTGCGTTCGGTCACGGCTCGGCAGAAGGCGGTCGAGGCAGGACGGGCCAGGAAGGAGGCACGGCGTGGGTGATGTCATAATGAGCCTGTCAATCGTGCCGTACTTGCTCTTTTTGTATTTGATCTACCGGGTCTGGCGGCTCGACCCGCATCTCTTCCACAAAACAACCCTGCTTGGCTTTGCTTCGATGATCGGTTTCGTGTTCGTAACCGCCTCGGCGGGAGTGATTGCCCTCAAAGTGATCAAGGCTCCTACGCTTGGTCATGTAGATTGGTTGCACGGCCTGGCCGAAACTGGCCTGACCCTCGCCAACGGCCTGATCGCACTGGGTCTGAAAAAACAACTGGACGAATTAGACCTGGCCGAACTCGATGCCGAAGAGGATAGCCTGGATGCCGCCGCGCCCGTTTCGGTTGGGGCCGCTTTTGAGGCCGCTTCACCCGGCGAAGATTAAGAGCCTAGCTGAAAAATAGGTAATAGCAGGGCCGAACAGTCAAGGGGCAGAGCCATATCCTACAAAATTGGGCCTATGTAGGACATTGCTCCGTCAATGGTTTTTCGGATAGGCTCTAAGCATTGTTTTCTCTTTGTAAACAGGTTAACCGGCAAAATGGCCTTTTTCGACCCTTCGCTTCCAACATCCGACCCTTTATTCTTAACTTCAGAACTCCTCATTTCTGACCCTCCACCCCCGGTTATCGCGCCCCGCGAAGCTTATGTTTATATCCTTGAATGTGCCGACGGAACCCTTTATACCGGCTGGACTTACGATCCGCAAGCTCGCTTGAAAAAGCATAACAGCGGTCAAGGAGCCAGATATACCCGTGCGCGTGTGCCTGTTCGGTTGGTTTACACCGAACGCCTGAGCGACCAGGGGGCCGCCCGCCGTCGCGAATACGCCCTCAAGCAACTATCTCGCGCCGCCAAGCAACGCCTGATTCACAAAGCCGGGTCAGAGATGAACGCCCCGAACGAGTGAAGGTTTTATAAAAGTTTACCTTATTCTCCGGGCATATCTCTTGCTTTTAGCTACTTATAATAAGCTTATGCGTATAGGTATAAGTGCATAAGTAAGTGCGCGAGTAAGGATCAAGGGAAGGACGAGCTATGGCCGGAAAGCCGATTTTAAGCAAACCCCAAACCGAGCTATTACAGGCCGAGAAAGATTTTTTTGCCAACCTGCACCAGGCGGTCGAAACTTTTGGGGCGGCTCCTGAAGACCGGCAGCTATTGGCCCGCGTCGAATCAGGGCTAGACGAACTATTTTTGCTGGTGGTAGTGGGCGAATTTAATAGCGGCAAGTCGGCTTTCATCAACGCTCTGGTCGGCCAGAAAGTGCTGGCCGAAGGAGCCACCCCGACGACCAGCCAGATCAACGTGTTGCGTTATGGTTCAACGCCCGCGCAATCCCGCCGGGAGCAAGACTTGCTCGATATTTTTTATCCTGCGCTGTTCCTGGCCGAGATCAGCATCGTAGATACGCCCGGCACAAACGCGGTGGTGGAGCGGCACCAGGCTTTGACCGAAGAATTTGTGCCACGAAGCGACCTGGTGATCTTCGTGACTTCCGCCGAGCGGCCTTTTACTCAGAGCGAACGGCAATTTCTGGAAAAAGTAAGCGGTTGGGGTAAAAAGATCGTCGTCGTAATCAACAAGATTGACCTGCTAAACGACCAGGAAGACTACCAGCGTGTAGTGCAGTTCGTGGCCGACGGCTTCCGGCAACTGCTGGGGTTGGAACCGCCTATTTTTCCACTTTCGGGTCGGCAGGCTATGCGGGCCAAAACTCAACCCGGCCCGGAGGCGGGCCAACTATGGCAAGCCAGTGGTTTCGGCCCACTGGAAGATTACATCTTTAAAACGCTCGATCAGGCCAGTCGCGTCCGGCTCAAACTGCAAAGCCCCCTGACGGTAGCCGACCGCCTGACCGAACGTTACGGCGGAGCGATTGCCGAGCGGCTAACCCTGCTGGCCCAGGATGCCCGCACCGTCGAGAACATCGAGCGGCAACTGGCTCTTTATCAGGACGATATGCGCCGCGACTTCGAGGGACGGCTCGACCGCATCAACAACCTGATCTACGAACTCAACCGGCGGGGTGACGAATTTTTTGACGAAGTGTTGAGAGTTACCCGTATTTTCGATTTGATCAAGACCGACCGAATCAAGAAGGATTTCGAGCAGCGCGTAGTCGGCGATACGCCGCACCGCATCGAAGCGGCAGTGGCCGAAATGGTGGAGTGGACGGTCGAACGGGAGAGCCGTATCTGGCGCGACGTGACGACGTACCTGCGGGAACGACGGCAGGCGGGCGGAGCCGACGAATTGATCGGCCAGGCCGATAACGCTTTCGAGGGTTTTAACTACAACCGACGCGCTCTCCTGCAACAGGCCGGGGAGCAAGCCCGCACGATTATGCAGAGCTTCGACCAAAGGGCCGAAAGTGAAAAGCTGCATCAATCGGTACGGGAAGCCGTCGCCCGGACGACGCTGACCGAAATCGGAGCGGTCGGATTAGGTACGGGTTTGTTGCTGGTGTTGAGCGGGGTCGCGGCGGATGTAACCGGTATATTGCTGGCGGTCGTGATGGGCGGAGTCGGATTTTACATCATTCCGGCCCGGCGGCGCAAAGCCAAGTACGAGTTACGGCACAAGCTGGAAACCCTACGCGCCCAGCTAACCGGAGTTTTGCGCGAACAATTCCAGCACGAACTGGTTGTTTCGACCGAACGAGTGCGCGAGGCTATCGCTCCTTATACTCGCTTTATCCGTACCGAGCGTGACCGGCTAGGCTATTTGCAAGGCTGGTTTGGGGCTTTGCGGCAGGAAATTAACCGCTTGCAAAACGCTATCGAGGAAGTTACACCAGGTGCGCGGTTAGAAGCAACTTCGAGTGTCCGGCCCGCCTCGGCTTCTTTGCTGCCGCAACCCGCGCCGCAAACTCAAGCACAACCCGTCGCGCCGCAAACTAATTCTTACGGACAGGCTACCCCGGTTTTACTGCCGCCGATTGCGCCCGGTTTCGCACCCGCCGACGACTCGATTTACCCACCGACCTACTATGATTATTAAGTCTACCTTGTATCCAAACTGTATTCTAGCAGTATTCTAATTGACCCCGGCCCTAACCTCCTTTATACTACACCAAACCTGGGCAAGGCTCAGGCTTAGGCGTGCAAAGGAGCGAGTTTAGTGGCGAAAAGACCGACTTCCCCTTCTTCGGGCCGCCGCCCGGTGCGGCCCCAACCGCCTGGGGTACCGCCGAGGCCGGAACAGCGTGAGCTAAGCGGCCCGCTAAAGTTTATGGCGGCGAACCCACGGCTGTTAGGTTTTCTAAACATAGTGGCCGCTATCTTGCTGTTGTATTTTACGGTTTCGGGCTTTCTGGAAGGACGGGTTTTTTTGCCGTTTGGCTTTGGCTTGATGGGACTTTATTTCTTTTATTCTTATGTACGCAACTCGCTACAGGTGAATTTTGGTAAGCTGACCCTGCCCTTAAACCTGCTTCTTTTGCTCAGTGCGCTGGTATGCCTGGTCATAGGTCTGAATGTTGAGAAGTAAACGGCCTGGCTCAATATATAATAGTAACATCCCTTATTAAAACCTGGCAGCCCTTACTGGCTGCCCTCATATTGAAAGGATAGATTCCACTTATGGAGACCGCTTGTTATGTGACCACGCCGGGGTGTGCGGGCCAATCGGGTTTCGCAAAGCACGTCGCGTGGAGAAATTACCCCGCTTTTGGTTTTATCGAGGCTGACACCGCTATTTTACCTCTCTACCTAGAGGCGGTGGCCGGGTGACGAAGAAAACCACCAACCTCCGCGTTGCCATGCTAAGTGTTCATACCTGCCCTCTGGCGGTGCTGGGTGGCAAAGAAGCCGGAGGAATGAACGTATACGTTCGAGAATTGAGCAAAGAACTAGGCCGACGCGGACTGGAAGTAGATGTTTTTACCCGTTCGCAAAACCCCATCAGCACCTTCACCCACACTCTCGGCCCAAATGTGCGGATTATTCACCTACCAGCAGGGCCGCGCAAGCCTTACAACAAAAACCTCGTTTTTAACCATCTACCCGAATTTGTAGATAATATTCGCCGGTTCCAGGTGCGGGACGGTCAACCTGCGCCTTACGACCTCATACACGGCCATTACTGGCTAAGCGGTTGGGCCGGGCTGACCCTTCGCAAACGCTGGCGAGTACCCCTGGTGCAGATGTTTCACACCCTGGCGCACCTTAAAAATGATATTGCCCGTAACGAGAGCGAACGGGAGCCGCTTTTTCGGGCCGAGCGCGAAGCTGAAATTATGCAGGTAGCCGAGCGAGTTATTGCTGCCACCCCTGCTGAGAAAGCCCAGCTAAGCTGGCGTTATGGTGCGCCTGCCGACCGCATCGAGACGGTGCCGTGCGGCGTAGACCTCAAACTATTCAGGCCGGTGCCAAAAGAAGAAGCACGGGCGCAGGTAAAAGCCCGCGTCCCCGAACTGGTCGCCCGCAATGTGATATTGCTGGTAGGCCGGATCGAACCGATTAAGGGTGTGGACGTTTTGATCGAGGCGATCCGGCAGTTGCGAACCGCCCGTGAAGAAGCCGGACGCAGCCTGGGGAGAGAAGATTTGCAGGTGCTAATTGTCGGCGGCGGCGCGGCGAGTGGCGGCGTTACCACCAAAAGCGGGCGGAGCCTGTTGCCCGGCAACCCCCCGACGAGTGACGAGAATCCCGAAGCGGTCAGGTTGCGTGCGCTGGTGCAGGAATGGGGTTTAGCCGGGCAGGTTCTGTTTGTGCCATCCCAACCCCAGGAGCAAATGCCTTACTTCTACAGTGCCGCCGATACGGTGGTAATGTCCAGCCGTTACGAAAGTTTTGGCATGGCCGCTCTCGAAGCCCAGGCTTGTGGTACGCCTGTGGTAGCAAGCCGGGTAGGAGGGCTGCCTTACGTGGTACAAGACGGTCAGAGTGGCTATCTGGTGGAGGCTGACGAGCCTGCTGAACTTGCCGCTCGGCTAAGCCAGTTACTCGACGGGCCGGGTCTGCGCCGCGAATTGAGCCGAGGTGCGCTCAACCGCGCCGAGTTATCAAGCTGGCGCAACGTAGCTACCAACATGATAGACATCTACGAAAGCCTGGCTTTACCGTCCGAGCGGGGATTATTAGCAGGGGGTCTTCTTTAAGGCCACCGCCCATAGCCCGGTTGCCCGGAAGGGTTTTCTCTTTTAGGCAACCGGGCTATGGGCGGGAATACCTCTCCAAACAGATTTACCCCTGGAATTATCTGCTGGCCGGTTCGTACTGCTGGAACAAAGTTAGCAGTTGGGGGATAAACTTGTTTGCTACCGCCGCAGGGTTAGGGTGAGTGCCGTCGTTAGTATCGGTTGTCCACTTGTAGTTAGCGATCTCCAAAAACTGGGTGCGGCTAGTCAGGTCGGCGTTGGCAATCGCCCGGTGGACGGCCTGATTGTAGAGAGGTCGGGTTGCTTCGTTGCCGCCTTTGCGCGGGTAGATGTCAATTACGACAAATCGAGACCTGGGCCTACTTTTAACTATCTGGCGAAGCATGTTAAGGTAAGCCGTCTCGAAATCGGGTAGAGCGACATCACTTACCCAATCGTTTGAACCATATAATAGCAATACTACGTCGGGTTGGAACCCTCCCAGGTCGCGCTCGACCCGTTTCTGGCCTTCTTCGATAACCGTGGTGCCGCCCAACCCCCGGTTGATGCCTTCCCAACCGAGAGCCTGGCCCAACCCCCAGACGATCCCGCAGTCGTCAATGCTGGACGAGCCATAGCCAAGTACCTGACGTCGCTTGAGCGGCTTGAGGGTTTGCCAGCCTCCATCTGTCCGTAGAGAAGAAGCCCGTAACTCAGTTCCGGCCCGATC
This sequence comes from Chloroflexia bacterium, assembly GCA_038206175.1. GTDB lineage: Bacteria > Chloroflexota > Chloroflexia > Chloroheliales > Chloroheliaceae > 54-19. The sequence continues at coordinate 2,528 of JBBRBE010000094.1, read as the reverse complement.
AAGCAGATGTACCTGAAAGCGGTGTTTGCCGGTTGCCAGCCCGCTAATCAGCCTTACATAATCTTCGGTACCTCCGCCGGGAGCGACAATCCGGTAAGAAGCGATATTATCTACCTGTACCTCGAAAATTTGCTTGTTGTGGTTCAGCCTCATTTCAAGCCAGCTTCCGTTGAAAACACCTTCGATCTGGGCATCGTTAAAGCGGCTACGGGCAACTTTGCTGCCGTCCGCCACAGATTGCCATTCCCAACCGCCACTCAGCCGCACCATTTGAGCGGTATCGAGAGCCTCAAAGCTCATTTCCTGGCTGAACTCTTCGGTCAGGACGTGTTTCGAGCCGGAAACACTCTCCGATTGCGAAGTTTGAGCAAGATTAAAAGGATTGAGGATAAGTTGCAGACTAACCAGGACGGCAATCAAGCTGCCAAACACGACTTGTAACTTTAATGCTTTCAAAAAAACCCCCGGAAAAATCAAAAGAAGAACCCAAAAGTATGGAAAAATACTTAGCTGGCCGCAAAAAGAGAAAGCCTTCTTGCTTCAAAGTCCACTTCAAAGAGTCCAAAGGAGAAGGAGGTCGGCTAGAATAAAGCCCTATGCCAGACAGATGGTGATGGATACGGCACCCGTTCAGCTTCCGAGGGCTGCCAGGTGGAATGGCTAGAATTTCCACTTTACCGCTTACTCTTAGACTACAAGGCAGGACCAGGCTTTAGCCAGGAGGAACGGTAGAATCCCATTTTAGTTGATCTGAGACTAAATATCAAAGCCTCTAATTACAGCACTTATTCTATTTCTTCCACCTCGATTTCCGACTTGTTATAAACGTATCAAATGAAGATTACGAAAAGCCTTACGGTTTGGCAAACACCCGCTTCAAAGAATCCTCAATTTGACCTGAAGAGCGGGTTTCTACTTATTGCAAAGCTCTATTCTAATTTCTTAATGTATGTTATAATGACAGAGTAACAAAGGGGCCAGACCTGGATAATTACCACTTCAAACATTTTGTCATCGTTTATTTGTCGTCTAACCATTTCATTCTTCACACCACCTCCAAACCCACCCAGTCTTCCTCTGGCTATAGTGTCTTAAACAGTTCCGGTACAAGAACTGATTTCTCTTTCACAATTTACCTTACATGTTTGCATTTACATCTTGAAAGCAGAACTCGTTTGAAAGCAAAACTCGAAGGAGAGTTTAGTCTTATGCGTTTAAAAAACCCAGGGGTGCTTCAGGCCCGGCCCGGTCGCCGGTTAATGGTGGCGTGGAGTTTAGTGGTGACAGGGGCGGTGGTAGCGTTAGTGGCCTGGCCGGGCGCGGCGGGTCAGGCGGCCAGTCCGAGTTCCTGGCAAAAAAGCGTTTCGCTCGTAGCTTACGGCAATCCTAACGATATTGCTTCGACTTACGGCGACTCGGCGATTGACCTGGCGGCTTCCTCTAACGCCAATGACCTGACCCTGATTATCAATTTCAAGCAAAACGATACTTCGGCCAGTGATATTTACTCTTACGACGCACCTAGCGACGCTTCGTTGATCCACGCGATCAACCGGGCGCAGTCGAAAGGGCTGAAAGTCACTTTCAAGTTTCACCTGGACGTTCCCGGCACCTGGCGGGCTAATATCAGCGCAAACAACCGGGACGCCTGGTATGCCAACTACACCGCTCTGGTTAAAAAGTACGCCAGTCTAGGACAGGCCCACGGCGTATCCCAGCTTGTGATCGGGACGGAACTGGTTTCGATGGCAACTTTTACCTCGAACCCGGATAACACGGCCCGCTGGAAAGCGATTATTGCCCAGCTTCGAGCCGTCTTTAGCGGTAAGCTTACTTACAGTGCCAACTGGGGTGAAACCGGGTTTTCCGAAGAATTTCCGCATATCGGCTTCTGGGACGACCTGGACTACATCGGTATCTCGGCTTACTTTATCCTGGCGAACGATTATAACCCCAGTGTTTCCGAGTTGATGGCAAACTGGGATACATATCGCAAGAATAAGATCGAACCTTTTCAGAAACAAAAAAATAAGCCGGTGATCTTTACCGAAGTCGGTTATCGCAGCGTGGATGGCGCGGCTACGCATCCCTTCGATTACAATGCGGGCGATACATATGATGTGCAGGAGCAAAGCGACCTGATCAACGCAATGATCAGCTACTGGAAAGATGTTCCCTGGTTTGCCGGGATCAATTACTGGTACTGGCATCCCCACAACGATTGCTGCGCTCCGCCCAACCGGGACTATGTTGTGCAGGGTAAACCATCGCTGCAAACTCTCAAAGACGGCTATGCCAACGACGGCCCGCCGCCACCGCCGCCGGTCTTTAGCATTTCGACTTCGAGCGTCACCCCTCTGCGGGACGATCCTGGTCGCCCCTTTACTGCCACTACTACGGTCAAAGCCGCCGCCGCCAACACCGGGGCGGTGCCGGTTAATGTTTTGCTGCAAGTATCCCGCGCCGATAACCCCGGCCCAATGGTTTACGAGGAGATCAAAACCGCTACTTTTGACCCAGGCGAGAGT
>JBBRBE010000093.1:0-24414 GCA_038206175.1 Chloroflexia bacterium | reverse complement strand
GTTCGGGGCTAAGTGTAGCCCCTCCCTGTAGTGTTCGACGGTTGCATCACCCGGCTGTTCGATCTTATGCCTAGCCTGTGGTTTGTAAAGTGGGCTGTGGTCGAACGGATTCACAAAGGGCTACACTTACAAACGAACAGGGTGGGGTGATGCAACCGTCGAACAGTACAAAGCCCCGTGAACAGGGCTAATACCACAGGTTACAACTTAAGGTTATGGCAAGCTTATCAAGGTTACTCCCAGAGTTGTTGCAAAGTCGGGTGCGGGTATTTCTTTACTCACCCGGCCTCGCCATGTCACGCCCTACGGGTGTGAGCGTAGCGAAGAATCTTCTTCAATAAGGGTAAATTGTGCTTAGTCAAGAAGATTCTTCGCTACGCTCAGAATGACACATCAGCTGTACCGCCGTGTCCCCGCATTAGGCCCATTGATGGGTCTTCGTTGGAATAGCCCGGCCATTAATGGCCGGGCGGTCTTCGCCAACGCCCGGTCTTCCATTATATAAAGTATCTAGCCATTCGTTTTCGCCGCCACCCGCTGCCCGGTCTGCCTCGCGCCCGGTCTTTGCTCTCTCAGGGAAGCCTGGCCCGCCACGAGTATTATAACTGTACGGCCCGGCCCACGTCGAGTACAAGCATTCGCCCTGCCTGGCCGAATGTACAAAGGGGGAGTGAGAGAAAGACCGCCTGACGGCGGATAAGGAAAGGAGTGCCTTACACCCCTGGTGGATGGGCTTTAGCCGATCCCCACTGCTAAAGTAGGGGGTCTTACGGCACAGATGATAAAAAACGAGCAAAAGGCTTCTTTTGCTCGTTCTTTAAACCCTGGAGGTAATTTTTACATCAGTCAGGCTCGGCTTTCACCGACTGACCACTTGCCTCCCCGTTAGTTTACCTGGAAGATCGGCCCATCGTTGAGCCAGCTTACAAAGGTCCAATCGGCTTTGAAAACACCCAGCCGTACTTGATAGCGGCCTTTGGGAGCCTGCCAGTTTTGATTGACCGTGCCACGCTGACCCGGTACGAAACTGGCGGTCGGTACCCATTGCGCCACCTTCAGCCCGGTTGCCAGGTCGTAGACCTCGATGTCGGTGATAAATGTGCCGGTTGCTCCGGTCGAAGCGGTGAAATTAGCGTTGATGGTCTGGGTATTGCCTGCCACCAGGTTGCCACTGACCGTCGCTCCAATTTGCCAGTTAGCAGGCGCACCCGTTGTCACGGTCGGGTAAAGCTGCGATTGTGGAATGGCTCCCTTCGCCCCGCCTGGAGCTTGCCAGAGAAGTTTAGCCGTAGCTGCGCCGCCGTTCTCGTAATACTCCATCTTCAGGTTATAAAGCTGCCCGGCGTTCAGTGTCACCTGACCGCAATTTTCGCTTGGGCCGTGGTCGGTCCAGTTGTCCACCACCGGGTTATTGTTGACCCACAATCGCACGCCGTCGTCCGAAACGGTGCAAAAGCTGTAGCTACCGCCCACCAGTGCTTTCACCTGGCCCGACCAGCGAATCGAGAAACCATCTACTGGTATCCCTGCGCCGGGTGAATTAGTGGCCCAGTAGAAGTTAACCGTCGCGTCGGTGCGCTGCAAAGCGGCTGTGCCGCTCAGGGTTTTATTGGCGAAATATGCTCCGGCCAATCCGGTACCGTTTCCGCCAATCGGAGGTGGGGCCGTGGTTGGCGGGGGAGGCGGGGCCGTGGTTGGCGGGGGAGGCGGAGTAGTACCGCTACCTGGCAGGGCTAATGCTCCCTTGCTGTAGTACGCCTGAGCCTGCAAGCGCAGGTATCCGCCGTCGTCATCCGGGTAGACCGCCGTTAGATTATTGCCGTTGATCGGGTTCGGATTAGTGATGCCATCGCCGTTGATATCCTGGTTGCTCGTCGCGCCAGGGTTGCCCGCTCCGGCCAGCATACCGACAATACCGCTATTTGCCAGGTCTTGCAGGTGGCCCAAACCGCTATTATTGAAATAATACTGCACTCGGTTGTCCTGCCAGTGGCCGTTGGTGTTGTTCAGGGTGCGGTAAAGCGTATTGCCTACTGGCACCTGCCACAGCATCCCCCGTTTGCCGGTCGCGGTTGTTATAGCCGAGACATAAGCATGGAAGCGGTTGAAATTAGGAAATTTAGTGTTAGTAGTATCCCACCAGGTCTGGCGACCCAAACTGTTGTACAGACCGGCGTCACGGTCGGCGATATCGTAAAACAGCAGGTCGAAATTCGCGCCGGTCTGGTTGTAGAAACTGGCGGTCTCCTGGGCGGCCCCTGCTACGTTGTAGGTCGGGCGTGTGTCGGTGGCAATATCGCCCGCGCTGGACGACCAGGGCGAAATGTGATAAGCCAGACGCACGTTTGGGGCATACTTGTCGCGCAGAGCTACCAGCGATTTAGCGAAGCCGGACACGTTATTAGGATAACCGCCCACGACATCGCCATAGCCGCTTGAGGCCACCGACGCGCTGATACTGTTAGGGTTAGGATTGCGCATCTGCAAGAAACCCCACAAATCCGGCTCGATATGCACCAGCACTGTTTTGCCAAAGAGTTTGGCTCGATCCATCAAAAGCTTGAAGTCGGCGTAGTAAGCACGCATGGTCGCAGGGTTGTTAAGGTTGTTGTAATCCTTGTCACTTTCGCTCGCTCCACTGGCCGGAGCCGATTGCAACATCTGATAGTAGCTGAAAACCGGCATATAGCCCGCCGCGTCGCTGTCGCTCATGTAATAACTGGCGAACATTCCCGCCGGGGTATTCCAGGTACTCCAGCCACTGCCAGTAGCACCGCCTGTAAGGTACTGGTAGCGGGCATCCCACTTGGCTCCGCTACCACTCATCCAGCCGACGTTGCCGGGCTGGTTGCCCAGGCCGAGCATAAAAGTTGATTTGAGGCCCGCAGGTACTGCCGGTAAGGTGGCGGCCTGCGCCTCAGTCGAACGAAAGGCTACCATTGTAAGACTGAGAATAATTCCAAGAATAGCAACGATAATTACTGCAATCAGTTTTTTAGGCAAAACAAATACTCCTTGTAAAGGCCAACGAGTGACTCGACCAAAAATAGGTCGGCCCTATGTGCAACTGCTACTTCGCTTTTGAAAAATAGTGAACACTCAATATCGTGAGACAGAATGAACCTTTATAGCTACATGTTAGCATTAAAACGTCTTCATTTCAATTGCCCCTTAGTACCACATTAACTAACAAACAGCTCCTAGTACCATTTAAGAATTAATATCTGGCAATAATACTGTAATATTTTCAGCCCTTTTAATTCCGCTTTTATCGAACTAACTCGTAGTCTTTGCTATAATTGTACAAAACTTCACATTTTAAGTGTTATAATGGCATAAGACTTGCCTCTTGGAAGTTGCCAGGTGTTTGAACCGCCTGTATCGAGCCGGAAAGCTGAAATTAAAGAATTTTGAGCAAAATTAGGAGTAAATCGAGATGAGTGATAAAAAGAAAAAGAGTTCGTTTGATTATTATCTTAATGTCCGCAGTGTAGTGACGGCTCTGGCCGTGACCGGGTTGGTGATTCTGGTGTTGCGTCGCAAAGACCCATCCTCGACCAAGTAAAAAGTTTGGCCTGAATAAAAAAAAGCGTCCCGGTTTTCGGGACGCTTTTTAATGCAGGTAATACGCTTCTAGGCTATTTTGAGCAATTCTTCCTTCGGGGTCTGGGCCAGAGCCACGACCTGTTGACCCAGGCTATGCAAGCCTTCCAGAGTTTGAGGTTCGGTCAGGCGGCCTTGCCCGTCAAACAACTTACGGGTCGGGCCAAGCGGCAGGGTCAGGGGGGCTACCGTAGCTCGCAAGGCGCGGGCGGTGTGTTGCAGGGCGGTGATGCCGTTTGGGGCCGCGAAAGGGCCACCGGCCAGCGCGATCAAGCCGACTACCTTGCCTTCGAGGTAAACCGTAGGGGTGCGCGGCAAGAGTTCCAGGAAATCTATCCCGTTCTTCCACAGACCGCTCAGAGTGCCGTGGTAAACCGGCGAAGCGAATAGCAGACCATCGGCTTCGCGCACTTTGTCCAAAAAGGTCTGGATCGTGGCAGCTTCGGCATACGATTCTACTGGTTTGCCCGGCACGAAGAAGGGCAGGTTCAGTTCGGCCAGATTAATTAGCTCGGTGACGGCTCCACTCTCCTGCGCTCCTTCTAAAGCGTAGACTAAAGCCGTAATGGAACTTGAAGTGGGGTTAAAGCTGCCGCCTACTCCCACGATTTTAACTTCTCTCATCTAAAAAGCTCCTTTTAATGTAAATTTCTTTAAATAAGTCAGGCTCTCAATGAAAGCCTGACCATAAAGCCTGAGTAATCAGTTTTTCTATAATTCAATATTAACACTCCTTATCGGCAGATACACCGTACCCTGGATCAGTCCCGCAACCTGTACCAAAGGACAGGTCGCGGCATAATAAGAATAGCGGTTGAGACTGTTTGAGGCGAGCAAAATAAAAACTGGGGATTATTCCCCAGTTTTTACCTTGCCTTAGACCATAGTCTACAAGTTAAGGTTTTGCAGAAAGTGTCAAATTTACTTGACGTTCGACCGCACACAGGTTTTGAGCGTCAAGGCCGAGGTCTGCAAACCCCAGGGGAATGCAAAGTCGGGTTCTGGGCTGTCCTTGCGCGGCAGGTCTGGCCCTTGTGCGGCAGGTCTGGCTCTGTCACGCCCTACGGGTGTGAGCGTAGCGAAGAATCTTCTTCAAAAAGCACAATTTACCCTGATGAAGAAGATTATTCGCTACGCTCAGAATGACACATCAGCACCGGGCGTGACACATCAGCACCGGGTCTGACTGGGCCAGACCGGGCGTGACACATCAGCACCGGGCGCGGAAAGAAAGACCCGCACCCGACTTTGCATTGGCCCTGTCTACAACCCGACATAAGGCTTAAAATCGCCGTTTTGGTACTTGACAAGCTCATCCAAACCTTAACTTGTAGCCTCTGGCCTTAGACAGAAAGTCACTCCGGGCTAATGTCGAGCCGAAGCAGGGCGTTGCCGCCCGCTTCCAGATACTCCAGGGCCAGCGAGTGTTGACCGCCACTCAAATTCAACCTGAACGAGTGCGGGAAAGGCCCGCTAATCTGCCAGAAGGCGTTCGGGTCGGCTCCGGCTACGTTCTGGCCGTCAATGCTGAAGCGGAAGCCATCATCCGCCGTTATCACAAAATTGAAAGTGCCGCCGCCGCCAAAATCCAGCGTCCGGGTGTAGCGGGCCGAGAAATTGTCGGCCAGAATACCGATCTTGCCGCCATCGGGCGCACCGGCACCCCAATCGTGGTTCATTCCGGCGTTATCTGCCGGGGTTTCGTTTCGCACGAAGGCGGGCGATCCGGCCAGGCCCGAATTATTATAATACTCGGCTTTCCAGCCGTTGAAGTCGGTCGGCCAGGGGAAAGCTCCCTGCGAAGTATCGGACTGGCCTTGCATCAAAATATAGCCGCTTTCAAAGTTTTGCTGACGCTGGCCGTCGGCATTGACGAACTCATCGCTAAGGGGCGAACCAAGCTTGCCCGCACTACCACCGTAAGTATCGCGCCAGGCTTTGAGGAACGCCCCGGCTACCCCCAGGCCCGGTTGCAAAGTTGGAACCGGGCCGTCAGCAGGGCGGTCAAAGCGGGTATCTACCACCAGCACCGCTTCGCCCCGCGAACCGCCTCGGAAGTTTTGCAGCGAACGTCCGTTGTAGGCAAAGACTTTGGTGCTGGGTTGGCCCAGGCTGCCCGGCCCGCCGTTGCGGTTGTAGGCGGCCTGGAAGCGCGTCGCCAGCGCGTCGCTCCCCGCGCCTACTACTAGGCCGATGGCCGCAGACGGCACCGGGAGCGGCGGGGCGGGTGGGACGGGGGCGGCGACCAGCTGGGCCGGAGGCGGGTTGCCACCGCCCGGCGCATCGTCCACCGTCACAATGTATGGGCAACCCTTTAGCTCGGCCCAGGTATAGACCACCTGCCCGGCCCCCGGTTTGCCCCAGAAAGGATCGTTGGTGATCCAGCGTCCGTCGGCGGTATAGCCTTTGAGACAGACGATATGCCCAAAGCCTCGAATGTTGGTGCTAAGCACGATAGGTTTACCGGCATTTAAATAGTCTTTCATCAACTGAAAAGAGAAATCGGTACGAAATTTAGCCTGGAAGCCCAAACGTCGCAGGTAATCTTCGATCCGCCAGGCGTAGCCGTCGCCGTTGTCGGTGCAATGGCCGTATGCGCCGGTCGCGCCTCGGCCACTGGCGTCATTCTGGCGGCGGCCAAACTGAAAATTCGTAGCCGGGCTATTAAAAGTGTTGGAAATATACCAGCCATACGGACTAGGATTGCCCATGTAAACCTCGCCACGGGGCGGTAGCTTGTGGAAATAAGCCGCCAGCATGGTGGCCGAGGTCGGGCCGCAAGCCCAGTTACCGTCAAACTCGTCGGCGGTCATCTTGACCTGATGTATATACGGCACGTCCAGATTAACGACCGAACCGGCCACCGGGAAGAGGCCCGTCCCGGCATCACCTCCGACCGAGGGGCCGGGATCGAGTTGTAGCGAGGGCTGGACATAATTGGTGAAATTACCGGCAAAATCTACAAAATCCACCGAGCCATCGTCGCTGGCGATAAAAAGGCCAGTGTTGCCGCTACCCCAGCCCAGCACTGCGTACTGGCCGACCCCGGTGCGGGCCGGAACGAGTTCGGTCAGGCTACCGTCGCTTAGATTGACCACCTGCACCCCACTCAGTGCGGCTTGCTGGTCTAAATCTGGTTTGCCATCGAAAGTGCCGTCTGTGCCAGTTGGGAATTGCAGACTGTTGAAAGCCAGAAGGTTGCCATCGGGCGAAAAGTTTAGCCCGGTAGCGGCTCCGTTAGCGCGTAATTCGCGGAGCGATGCGCCCGTCTGAGCCTCGACTATCATAACGGGTGTGGCGGCGCAATTTTGCAAATAACTGGACGAGTTCAGGACATAGGCCAGGCGCGTCCCGTTGGCACTCAGTCGCGGACCCAGGATGTTCAGGTCAGTCGAGCCTTCGACATCGTTGGGTAGAAAGATGTCTTGAGCCTGGCCAGTAGCGACTTCGACTATCGAATAGGCGAAAAGCCCTTCTACCCGCCGGGTCAGGTGCAGATGGGTGCCGTCCGCCGACCAGCCCAGGAATTGCAGCACTGCCGAGCCGTAAAGCCGGGTTGTTTCGCCTTCGAGGGTGACAGACCAGATTTCGCTCTGGTCGGCTTGTCCGGCTTCGCTGGCCGGGTTGACCCTCAAATAAGCCAGGGCCGAACCGTCCGGCTTCCAGGCCAGGTAGCTTACCCGGTCGTTTTCCTGGCTTTTGTGTAGTTCGGTCAGCTTGCCTTCGTTCAAATTCTCGCTCAAATTCAAAACCTGCACACTGGCTCGTGCCAGGCTGGCGTCGCTAATTACAATAGCCAGGCGCGAACTATCGGGGGCCAGCACCAGGCTAAAGGTTGCATTCTCGGCAGTCAGGCCGTAGTCGCTCAGGTTGAGAGTAAGAACGTTCTGGGCGGTTTGTTCTCGCACCACAAAAATAGACGGCTGCTCGTTCGACCCGGATATAAAGGCAACCTGCGCCGTACCCGTGGAGGTGCTGATTGTTTCAGTCATCGAGCTATTCTCCTTGAAAGATTAGGTATTGCACTGGGAATAAAAGGAACAGTCAGAAAGATTATGTTGCACAGACCCGGATTTTGCCTGACCCGTTGTATCCGAAGGCGGCAAAAGAGGAAAGGAAAGCAGTAAGTTTGGTCGTTAAGGCAATAGCAGTTCAAAGATTCAGATTTAAGCTGGCGGCTGGGCCGGGTCGTCTTTTTGAGCGGCCAGGTCGCGGCTTTCGATGGCACGCCGGGCCAGTTCGCTAAAAATGCTATCCACCTGGTCGCCGGTGCGGGCCGAGGCCGTCAGGTGAGGGGCCGCCGCATATTTGGCAAAAATTTCGCCCCACTTCTGTGGAAAGCGGTAGCCCAGGTCACTCTTGTTACCTACCACCACAATCCCGGCCTGGGGAATGGTCGCGCGGCAGACGTTGAGCCAGGTGGCTAGTTGTTGCAAGGTCTTTTCTTTGGTAACATCGTAAACCAGCATACAGGCCGCCGCGTTGCGGTAGAACTCGGTACGCTCGAAATACTCCCCGGCAATATCCCAAAGCTCTAATTTCACCGGGCGGTTGCCGGCCATCGCAATATGGGTAGTAACGTTGAGACCCAGGCTATGACTGTACTGACCACTAAATTTACCCAGAGTGTATTGTTCGACCAGGCTAGTCTTACCGACTGTTTTCTCGCCTGCCACAATGACTTTGATAGTGCGAAGCATCCGATTCCCGTCCTTCTCGACCAGTCCCCTTAGTACAGTCTTATTGTTTTTGTGGCTCAAATCAAAACGCCCCTACAGACCTGGCAGGATTGCTTTAATTATACTCTACCCCTATGTCAGATACAAGAAGTTTAATTTTCATTTTGGGCATAAGCCATTATGACTATCATTCTGAAAGCGGTTGATGTTTGCTCCGAGAGGCTGGTGGCTCAACCTCACTCGCTTTATCGGAACGACTGCGGCGCACTCGTTCTGGGGCCACTTCCGTTTCGGCGGCGGCAGGCGGCTTGACCGTCACATGATCTAGCCGCAACTGCTGCAAGCGTTGGCCGCTCACCTTAACCACGCTCAGGCGGTAATAATCCCCAATTGGTTCGGTTTCTTCGGCCTGGTTGGAGTGTTCAGTCGGGTCTAGTTCCACCTGACCCTCCGGGCCACGTCGCAACCTTCGTCCGGTTCGGTCTAGCAAAAACTGGTCGCCTTCCAGCGGGATGCGGCCTAGCTTGTCGTACACGAAGCCGCCAATGGTTTCGATTTCTTCCGACGTCCATTCGGTGCGGAAGAAATTATTCACATCGCTCAGGCTGAGGCGGGCGTCAATCAACACTTCGTCCGGCCCCACCCGCTCCCAATCGGGCGTCTCGGTGTCATACTCATCCTGGATTTCGCCGACGATTTCTTCCAGCAAATCCTCGATTGTAACCAGCCCGGCAGTACCGCCGTACTCGTCTACAATAATGGCAATATGCACCCGCGATTTTTGCAACTCGGCGAAAAGCTGGTCAACCTTTTTTGATTCCGGCACGTAATAGGCCGGGCGCAACATCCGGGCAAGTTGAAAACCTACCTCGGTGGTGGGCTGGCGCATGTAGCGCAACAGGTCTTTGGCGTACAGCACGCCCACGATATGGTCAATATCATCGGTGTAAACCGGCAGGCGGCTTTTGCCCGAACTGTTGATCATATCAAGGCTCTCTTCCAGGCTGGCCGTGCCTGATATGGCCTGAATATCCAGGCGCGGCACCATAACTTCGCGTACCAGCGTATCCCCAAACTGGAAGATGCTGCGGATCATCTGCCGCTCGTCCGATTGGATCATGCCCTCTTCTTCGCCAATGTTCGCCATCATTGAAATTTCTTCCTGGCTGACCACGGTGTTAGGTTGCACCGGCGGAAGGCGGAACAGGCCCAGCACGGCATTGCCCAGGAAGTGAACCACGCTAATGACAGGCCGCATTATGAGAGTTTCGACGTTGACAAAGCCGCTGAAGCGTAAAATTACCCGGTCGGGATGAGCCAGCGCATAGCCTTTAGGGACGACCCGCACGAGGCACAGCACCAGGAAGATCAACACAATAACCATCAGGCTGACTTCCGGGCCATAGAGGTTAAACTGGTGAATTGACGAGATTGCCAGGGCGGTGGCGGCCATCAAACAAATTACGTTGACCAGACTAAGAGCCGAGGCAGTTTGAGCCGAACGATTTAAGAGTTCTTCGGCCAGATTAACCCGGCGATCCTGGCGGTCGTGCAGGGCCTGCAAACGCTGGCGGGTGAGGCCGGTCAGCCCCACTTCTGCCGCCGAATTAACCCACAGAATAATCAGGCAGACCATTAGACCTAAAATTGATAGGGCAAAAGCCAGCAACCGATCTGGCCCAACAGTTTGGTCGCATATTACCTGACCTGGCCCTAGCGTAACCGTCTGTCCAAGCGGGACAGCTAAACTTGTTAAAGTGCTAGTTAAATTACACATAATTTGGGGTGTTATCCCACCTCGCAGGCCAGGCAATCCAGGGATACAGGCTTTCGTCAAGAAGCGATAGAGTGGAGTGGGAGTAGAGCCTCTTTGAAATATTTGTACCTGATTTAGACCCGGCCCAGGTTCAAGTAAACATTACGCTAATAGATAAATCTTTGTGAATACGCATAATAGCCTCCGCTATCATCGGCGCGACGGTCAGCACTTCTACTCCCAGCGTCTGAGCCGTAGCTGCTACCGGGTAGGTATTGGTTACGACTACCTGCTTGAGCGGGGAGCGGGCGATTTGCTCGAAGGCGTCCCCGGCAAACAGCCCGTGGACGGCGCAGGCATAAACCTCTTTTGCCCCTCGTTCCATCACCAGATGCGCCGCTTGCACCAGCGTCCCCCCGGTCGAAATCATATCATCTACAATGATGGCGGTGCGACCGGCGACATCGCCGACCATTTCCAGCGACTCGACAACATCCACTTCCGGGCGTTGCTTGGCAATTATTGCCAGGTTGCCGCCGACCCGATTGCGAAAATCGGTCGCCCGGCTCACCCCGCCGGGATCGGGCGATACCACGGTCAGGTCGGTTAGCCGCAGACGGCGGAAGTGTTCGGCCAGCAGTGGCCCGGCCCGCAAATGGTCTACCGGCACTTCAAAGAACCCTTCGATAGCCGGAGCGTGCAGGTCAATTGTCAGTACCCGGTCGGCCCCGGCGGCTTCGATAAACTTAGCCACAATTTTCGCGCTGATCGGTTCGCGCCCGCTCATCTTTTTTTCCTGCCGGGCGTAAGCGTAGTAGGGAATGACTGCCGTAACACGTTCGGCACTACTGCGGCGTATCGCATCAATCATAAAGGCCAGTTCCATTATACGGTCGTTGACCGGGTGGCAAATAGATTGTACGATAAAAACGTCGCCGCCGCGCACGTTTTCTTCCAGCCGAATCCGGCTTTCTCCATTCTTGAAGGAGCCGACGTAAGCTTTGCCCATTGGCAAATTAAGTTGCTGGGCGATTTCCTCGGCCAGTTCGCGGTTGCCGTTACCACAAAATATTTGCAGCCGTCCGTCCATAACACTCCTTTTGCTTACGCCAGCCGCTTGCCCCGGATGAACTGCGACTGTTTCTACTATCATCCCTCGCTGTCGTCCGTGCCGAATTGTCCCTGCGGCGGGTGGTGTTTCGTATCATCACCCACACCCCCGCTCCCCGCCGCCTCGTTCTGATTTTCCGCTCCTGCTGCTGGTCTGGCCGCTTGCGTCCGCCGTTTAATCGGCCTGGCTGGAAGCCCTACCACGGTGACACCTTCCTCGACATTTCGGGTGACGACCGAACCGGCCCCGGTCCGGGCGTAATCACCCAGGCTGATCGGAGCGCGGAGGATGGTATCGCTACCGATAAAAGCGTGTGCGCCGATCTGAGTTTTGTGTTTGTCTACCCCATCGTAATTAGCCGTGATAGTACCGGCCCCGATATTTACGTCCGGGCCAAGCGTCGCATCTCCAATAAAGCTAAAGTGGCCCTGGCGACTGCCCGCCCCGATCCGGCTACGGCTGACTTCGGCAAAGTTGCCCAGCCGCACATTCTCTTCTAAATAACTGCCGGGCCGCACTCGACTGAACGGCCCAACTTTGACACCCGCTTCCAGGGTCGAATTTTCAATCACCGAAGCGATAATCTGACAGCCCGCGCCCAGAGTAGCATCAGTCAGGAGCGTGTTAGGGCCGATCACGCAATCCGGCCCGATCCGGCAAGCTCCGCGCAGATGTGTATTTGGCTCGATGAGCGTATCCGGCTCGATCTGGCTGGCGGCACTGATGAAAGTAGAGGCCGGGTCGGTGAGCGTTACGCCCGCGAGCATCCAGTGCCGCAGGATGCGCTGCCGCAGCAAAGCCGAAACCTGGGCCAGTTGCACCCGGTCATTGATGCTGAGACTTTCCTGCGCTTCTACTTCGAGCGTTGCCACGCCCAGCTCATTCTCGGCGGCAAAAGCAGCCAGGTCAGTCAGGTAAAATTCACCCTTTGGGCTGGGCCGCAGCCTTTTGAGCGCAGGCCAGAGCCATTTCGCCCGGTAGAGGTAGAGGCCCACGTTAGATTCTTTGATCGTTTTTTGGGCGGGGAGCAGGTCAACCTCTTCGATAATAGCCTGGAAAGCCTGGGTATCGCTCGCTCGGACGATCCGGCCATAGCCGGTCGGGTCGGCTACAAAAGCGGTAGCGAGGGTAAGCAGAGGGCTTTGTACGAGATGAGTCTGGACTAGCCGGGCCAGCGTCGAAGGCTGATAGAGGGGGCAATCGCCATAAAAGACCAGGATTTGTTCGGCTTCGCCCGGCGGGAGGCTTTCGAGCGCAGGGGCCGCCATTGCCAGGGCGTGGCCGGTGCCAAGTTGTTCGGTTTGCTCCGCAAAAAGATACGGGCCGCGCTCCGCCACGACCCGTCGCACCTCGTCCGCTCCGTGTCCGACTACAATCACGGTACGTTCGGGCGGTATGCCCAGCCCGGTCACGGCTCGCAAGGAGTGGAAAATCATTGGTTCGCCCAGCACCGGGTGTAGCACTTTATTGAAGCGCGAACGCATCCGAGTGCCTTTGCCCGCCGCCAGTATAACTGCCGATAGTCCCTCTAATTCCACAATCGAGCTTCCTTTCGTCTAAAGTCCCCATGCTAAAAATGTACTTGACCGACCGCAAAGTGTCAAGTTAAAACCCGCGCCAGAGCGGTCAATAGCGGTGTTCCGGCTAATTCTAGCACGTCATAGCCCTGTTGCTTTAGCAAAGTCTCGAATTGAGCCGCCGTCCAGTAGTGCGCCTGCCTCACCTGCGCCCGGTCGCTACGCAGCCGCCAGAATTGCCACATCCGCCCGCTCAGGCGGTCACGTTCTTCGATCTCATCGAAAAGGGAAGCGTAAGCCTGACGATGGCTGACCGGATCGAGCCAGAGCGTAACCAGCAACAAGCCACCCGGCCTGATAATTCGTCGCAGTTCTTGCAGGACAAAACCGGGTCGCCCGACCAGATGCAGGGTGGCCGAGCAAAGCGCGTGGTCGAACTGGCTATCGGAGTACCAGAAAGGGCGGTCGAGGTCAATTTGCTCAAACTCGGCTTTGAGGTTCAATCCTGCCGCCTTGATTCGGGCGCGTTCCAGTGCTTCGTCAGCAATATCCACCCCTGTCACTCGAAACCCGGCCTGAGCCATTGCCAGGCTATAAACCCCGGTTCCGCATCCGGCATCGAAGATGCGCTGCCCTGGCTCGGCTCCCGCCGCCACCAGGCGATTCAGCGCATGTTCGACCCGCCCGCGCACGGCCTGACTTTCCTCACGGGTGTTCCAGTAGCGGCTATAAGACTGCCAGAATCGCCGGTCAACCCGGCTCAGGTTTTCGCTCACGGTTTTCCTCTTCGTCTGTTGGGCCAGCCACCCTTGCGGCCCCGCTGCCACTTTCCGCCCAGGCTCAATCCAGTTGCGGCCAGACCGACCCCGGCCAGGCTCAGGGCTGGTTCAGGTTTCGGGCTATCTCCTAAATCAGCCCGGCCTTGAGCTGAGGTCGATCTGTTCTGTGCCGCCGGGGTGGGCGTCGGCAGAAAAACTAACGTCGGGGTCGGCCCCGGTGTGGCCCCGGCAGCCTTCAATGGGGTTGCCCCTGGTGCCGGGGCCGTTGGGGTTGCCAGATTCGGCACCGGGTAGCCTATCGAAAGCTTCCATTCCCGGTCGAGAGCATCCAGTCCAATTCCTAGCCCGGCTTGCACTGCTTCGTCATAACTGACGCCACCTTTGAAAGCCTCCAGTATACGGCCAATCGCTCCTTCACCATATTTCTTCATAATATAGCGGACTACCTGCACGCTCTGCCCGTAAGCCAGAAAAGATTTCTGGCGGTCTGCCGGGAAAGAGCCGTTCAGCACTCGCAAAGGGTAGAGCGTGCGGTTGTCGCGGGCGGTCTCGAAAGCACTTTGCAAAAAGCCGTCTACGGCTTGCTGATTTAACACGGCCAACCCTTCGTCCAACCATTTGGGCGGGACGTTATACGGATTGCGGGTGGTCTGGTAAATCACCTGATGGCTGACCTCGTGCGGAATGCTCCGGTTTAGTTCGGCCAGGTCGCCCGGCGCGACCGCCAGTACAATCGTGCCAAGTTCCGGTATGGCCTGTCCGCCGACCCATTCCTGGGTGTTAGGCGGCAAAGCGGTAAAGAGAGTGCGGGCATCCGGGTAGATCGTCAAATTGATCGGGCGGTCAGCCTGTACCCGGTAAAGTTGCCCTAGCCGGTCAATGGTAGCCTGAGCTTTTGCCAGGGCGGTGCGCCCAAAGTTGTCGTCGCCCTGGAACCAGCGCACGGTTAGCCAACCAGCCCGTAATTCCCGGAAGTTATAGCGCGTATCCTGGTAAACAAGCTCCTGGCTGGGCGTTTGATAAGTTGTTCCAGCTAAGTCCGTCAAAAGCCAGTAGTAAGTCAGGCGAGAACCGGGCGGGAAGTAATCTTGATGGGTATCCAGCACATATTCAGCCTTCAAGGAGTCGGAACCGTAGCTGACGGTCGGCGCGGTCGCTGGCGGGCCGCTGTTGGGGGAGGCCGGGGTAGCGGCAGAGGCCGATTGTTCCAGGTTTAGCTTGAAGTAGTGTACACTGGTAGCTACCTGGCCTTGCAGCCGGTAAGCCAGTTCCAACCCCTTGAAGTTGCCCGCTTCCGGCCCAGGTTTAGCTTTGAAATTGAAGGTAATGGCTTCGGGGAAGTTACCGGTTGCCATATTTTGCTCGATCTGTACTGTGCCGGGCCAGGCGGAAGCCGCCCGCACCGCCAGTATGCCGCCCACTAAAAACCAGCCGACCAGGAGTGTCAGCCCCACCAGGGTCAGCCCGACCCAATTCCGACCCGCCTTTTGCTTGCTGTAGAAGGTTCCCAAAAACCCGATCCTGCCCACACGCTGCTTGGTTGATGATCTCTATTCAGGCTTCTATCTTACCATTTTTGACCTGTCTGCGCCAATGTCTTGTAATTTCACTGTCTTAAAGTAACAGGTTGAAAGTTTCTTTTAGAGGGATAGCCCAAACGGGCTATTTTTCAACCAGATGCAAATATAGGATGAATTAGCCCATATTGGTAGCTGGAAATGGTTGACGATTTTTGAAATTAGTATTACAATCGAAAGGAACTTACCAAGCAACTATGCAACAATTCTTTCAAAAGAATATCGCAATAATCTTCCTGGTTTAGCCTTTTGCTATAAACAATCTGTAATATCGGGTTGAAGTAGTTTGTATGACCATCCAGGTTTTGTTCCTACCCTAGCTCTATTAAGGCGGTTCGTTGAAAGTGGTAAAATTCCCGGTAAAAATAGCACCGTTTGGTATTATCCGCTTGCTCGTAAATCTGGTATAATCTAGTCAATCTTCATTCTAATTTCGTGGTTCGCCCACACACCCTAAGGAGGTCTTTGTTTATGGACTTTAATCGCAGCCAGTTGTCGGGCGCACAGGATCAAGCCGACCTTATGCGTCAGATGGCTGAAATGAAAGCTGAGTTGGAACAGTACAAATCGGAAATGACAGCTTTACGCGGACTTCTGGCTGCCGACGTAGAAGACGACCGCCCGACTGTGTACAAAACACAATCGGCTACCAGCCGCCGCCGCTTGATCAAGCAGATGGTGGCCGGTGCTGCCGGGGTGAGTGCTCTGGCAATGGCTGCCGCTATCGGTAGCACCAGCCAGGTACAAGCTGCTACCAGCACCGACAACGCTATCGAAGCCGAAGGCGGAGCCAGTGGTTACGGCGGAAAGTTCACTGGCGGTGCAGCCCCGATCAAACTAGAAAAGAGTGCTGCTGCCGGTGCGCCTTACCCAAGTGTTGCTGCTCCTCACGAAGCCGGTGAATTGTACGTAGATAGTGAAGGCTCGCTCTTCTTCTCTTTTGGTACTCCCCTGGCCTGGCGCAAGGTTGCTGGCCCTCGCTCGTCCGGCGCGATGCACATTCTGGCGACTCCTCTGCGGATTGTAGATACTCGTACTGCTCTCGGTGCTACCAAACCGGCGGTTGATAACGCGATCCTGACAATTACGGCGGGTGGCGTCGGTGGTGCTGCTGGGGTCCCGGCAGGTGCGACGGCGGTATTCGGTGCGCTGGGTATCGTCAGCCCGACCAATGTCGGCACACCTTACGCTACTGTTTACTCGGCAGACCTGGGAACTACCCCTCTCACAGCTAACCTGGTCTATCCTGGTGGAATCAGCGTCTCGACCACCTTCGCGGTAAACCTGGGAACCGGCGGGAACGCCAACAAGTTCAAAATCTACCTGCGCCGGATTACCGACGTTACGGTTGACATCCAGGGTTACTACCTGTAATCAGCCTTTCCGAATTTTAGAGAAGGAACAAAAAAGAGACGCACTCGGCGTCTCTTTTTTGTTCCTTCTCTAACCTGAAGCGAGCTATTTAGGGTCGACGCTTATTTAATGCGTCCGAATACCTTCATTTTCGGTATACTCAGCCTCGTAATTGCGACCACCCAGCAAACCGCCCAAACCAGCCGCAATCAGACCTAGTAGCAGCGCACCCAAAGCACCCCAGGCTCCGTTACGGGCCGCTTCGGTAGTAGTTTGTACGGCACTCGGATTGTTGGCCGGATTAGTAGCGGGATTGCTGACTGTGTTCTGCACTGTTTGAGTGAAATCGTTCAGGTTAAAGCCGATAGCGTTCAGGAAGCCGGACGCTCCGTTACCAGCCAGCCACAGCAAAAGCGGAATCGCTACGGCCCAAACCAGCGCACCATTGATCCAGCCGTTGCCTTTACCTCGTACTCCCGCTGTCTTCGCAGCTACAAAGCCGCCAATAAAGAAGGCAATTAAGGCACTTGCCCCGGCCCAGATTGCGGCTCCTGTGCCGTAATTGCTGGTCTTGCCCGCTACTGCATTGGCACCGCCGTTAGGGTCGCCCGCCGCCGCCGTCAAGCCGACTGCCACGCCCAGTAAAGCCAGGATCAAGAGCGTTGCCAGGGCCGATACCAGACCGGCCAGGATTGGCCCCCAGCGCACCAGGTCACGCAAACGTGGCCCATCCGCAACATTCACTTCTACCGGAGTGCGTGTAACAGTCTGGCTAACTACCTGACCGGGCTGCTGATATACGCCTGGCCGATTGGCAACCTCCCGCAAATACTGTTCGTCTGTATTGGCCTGACCGCGCGTATTTGCCGGGTCACGCGGGTCAGAAGTTGGATTATAGCTCATAAAATTTTCTCCTTTACGGCTCTTACTACTTTTTGTTTTCTTAATTCCCTGCCAGGTAAAAATTACCTGTTGGTTAAAATCACTCTTTGAATACCGACTACTACCGGCTTTGAATACCGGTTTTCTTTACGTACAAATACACAGCATAATTAGTACCACGCTAATTGCATATTATTGATAGGCAGAACTAGATAGATAGCGAGTGAGCTATTTGTCAGACAAATATACTGATTTAGTTTGACAGGGGAAAAAGGCTGTGTTAGTATAATTTAGCACAATCTAAGGCACTTCGCCCGGTGGCGATTGCCTATAAGTAAAAACGCGACTATACTTGCTTTGACTAAAAGTTGAGCTTCGTAGCTCAGACCGATGTAACGGAATAGGATCGGGGAGAGAAAGAGGTTGCGGTAGCCAGGCTGCCCGACCAGCCCAACGAAGGGAACCAACCCCAGCTGTGCGACCTCTGCCCCTCATCACGCTCCGAAAGAACCCTACCTGGGAGGTTATAAGTTGAATATTGTTGTTTGTGTGAAGCAGGTTCCCGAACCGACCGGCACGAACCGCCTTGACCCTCAGACGTTGCGGATTATGCGACAAGGGGTAGATTCGGTGCTTGACCCTGCCGACGAATACGGGATTGAGGCGGCTCTTCAAATTGCCGAGTCGCAACCCGATGTAAACGTAATCGTGGTTTCGATGGGGCCGGAACGCGCTCTCGAAGCAATTCGGCGGGGTCTGGCGATGGGTGCGACGAAGGGTGTACTGATCAACGACCCGGCCCTGGCTGGCTCGGATGCTGTGACGACCGCGAAGGTGCTGGCGGCGGCTATCAAACGCGAAAATCCTGATTTGATTCTCTGCGCTACCGAAAGCTCCGATGCCTACACCGGCATGGTTCCGGGTGGTATTGCTCAAAACCTTCAGATGCCCCTGTTGAGCTACGCCAAGAAATTGCAGGTAGCGGGTGGCAAGGTTTCTATCGAGCGGCAAACTGAAAGTGGGTACCAACGGGTTGAAGCTCAACTTCCGGCAGTTGTAACTGTGACCGGCTCGATTAACACCCCGCGCTACCCGGCCCTCAAAGGGATTATGCAGGCTAAAAAGAAGCCGGTGGACAACCTCAAAGCCGCCGACCTGGGCTTCTCGCCGGAGCAAGTGGGCGAAAAAGGCGCGAAAGAGAAAGTGTTGGGTTGGGCACCTGCCGAACAGCGCAAAGCCGGTTCGATCATCAAGGACGACGGTACCGCCGCTACTCAGATCGCTGATTTCCTGGCTCAATTGAAAGTGATTTAGGCCCTGAGAAGTTAGAAGTTAGCCAGAGCTTTATGACTGGCTGCTAATCCTACAGGCTAAGTGCTAGAGGGAAAAACGATGCCAAAAATAATGGTTTTTGCCGAGATGAACGCGGGCCAGGTGCAGCGCGTGGTTCTGGAGATGCTAACCAAAGCTCGCCAGTTAGGGGAAGTGACGGCGGTAGCTCTGGGCGAGGGTGCTTCGTCCCAGGTGCAAGTATTAGGTCAGTATGGAGCCAGTCGGGTATTTGTCCACGAAGACGCCGCCTACAGCCAGTTTTTATCGGAACCGGCGGCGGAAACGCTGGGCAACCTGATCGAGCAAGAGCGGCCCGACCTGGTGATGGTTGGCACGACCTACGATGGCCGCGATACGGCGGCCCGTTTGAATGCCCGCCTGGATTGCGGCGTGATTACCGATGCTTACGAGATCGAGTTTCAGGGCGAAAACCTCAAGGTACAAGTACCCTGGTTTAGTGCCTCAACCGTGGTAGATGTAACTTTGCAGGGTGGCCTGACCCGCTTGATCCTGGTACGGCCTAAATCTTTTGCCGCCGAGCCGATGCCCGAACCTTTCCAGCCTCAGGTGCAGACGATTTCGGCTACGATTAGCCAGAGCGCGAAACGGGCCGTCGTGGTCGAGAACGTCGTGCAGAAGAGTGAAGGGCCAAAGCTGGAAGAAGCCAGCGTGGTCGTTAGCGGCGGGCGCGGTCTCAAGCAGCCGGAAAACTTTTCCTTGCTCAACGCTCTGGCCGGTCAGGTCGGGGGCGCGGTAGGCGCGACGCGGGCGGTGGTGGATGCCGGTTGGGTGCCATACAGCTTTCAGGTCGGGCAGACCGGCAAAGTAGTCAAGCCGAGTGTGTATATTGCCTGCGGTATCTCCGGGGCGATCCAGCACACCGTCGGTATGAAGGGCGCGAAGTACATTATCGCGATCAACACAGACCCCGATGCTCCGATCTTCAAGTTCGCCGACCTGGGAGTAGTCGGTGATGTTCTGAAGATTGTTCCAGCTCTGACCGAAGAAATTAAGCGGCGCAAAGGTTAGGGAAAGCTGAACGGTAAATAACGACATGTGGGAATACTATCACGTTGTACTACCGGCCAAGATAACCAGCGCACAGGGCGCGGCCAGCCTCGACCCTAATTTTGGGCAGGGTCAGCAATCCCTGACGGCTCAGCACCAGTCCTACACGAACCAGTTGGCCGGGCAGGGCTGGGAAATGATTTCGTTTTGCCCGGTAAGCCTGATTGACGGCATTACGTCCGGCATCTATTTCGTATTCAAACGCCGTAAGAGTTAGCCTGGCGCAGAGCTTCTAACTGCCCGGCGGTGTCTTGCCAAAATCTGTTCGGTTAAAAATAACAAAAATTGAGAATATAGCCATATTTTCAATTTTTGTTATTTGCTTATTTACTTCATGAAGGGCCAGTGGCGGCTCTCTAAAAAGGCATGAATATGTTTGAGAATATGAGGTCTTTGTTTTCCTCGCTCGTAGCCGAAACAGCCGTCCGCGCTCCCAACAACAGCTTACTGGGGATTTTGCTGTTCTTAGTCGTTATCGGTATCGGCTTCTTTTTGTTCTGGCGCAGGGTGCAGCCGCTTGTAAAGCTAATTCGACAGGGCCAGCCGGAAGACCGTTCCGACCAGATTGGCAAACGGGTCGGTTTCTTTCTAACCGGCTGGATTTTTCAGAAAAAACTCTTTCGTAAACTGGTTCCCGGCACGATCCACGCTTTGCTTTTCTGGGGCTTTTTGATTATTAACGTGGGCGTGCTGTACTCGATTTTCTACGGGATGTTCCCGGTACACCTGCCGATTCTGTCTTCGCGCCCTCTGGCGGTGATAATAGACCTTTTTTTGATTGTAGTGCTTCTTTCGCTGGTATATTTTGGCATCCGGCGTCTTTTCATCAAGCCGCGCTACCTCACTATGAGCAAAGACGGCTTTATCGTCATTACCTTTATTACGCTGAGCGTCGTCTTCGAGTTCCTGATCGAAGCCTTCGCCTGGCGTGCCAGCCCTTCACCCGAAACTGGCTATGCTTTTTTAGGTCGGCGGCTAGGCGAATTGCTGATTCCTGCCGCGTCTAACTGGCCTACGGCAAACGAAGCACCCCAAAACGTGCGCGACCTGGCTCAAACTTTGTGGTCGGTTTTCTGGTGGGCCAAGATCGTCAACGTGATGGTCTTTCTGGTCTATATCCCCACCTCGAAGCACTTTCACGTCATCACGACCATCTTTAATACTTTCTTTCAAAGTACGAAGCCCAAAGGCCAGCTTGCTAAAGTCGAAAATATCGAAGACCTGGAACACTACGGCAAAAGTAAAGTCGAAGATTTTACCTGGAAAGACTTGCTCGATACGACCGCTTGCACCGAATGCGGACGCTGTACGCAGGTCTGCCCGGCTAATGCCACCGGCAAACCGCTCAACCCGAAGAAAATTATTATTGACCTGAAAACGCAGCTTTTCAACCAGAGCCATATTCCTTTAGTCGGCCACAGCGTCAGCGTGGGCGGCACGCGCAACGACGGGGGCGAAAACCTGGATGCGACGGTACAGGCTCAGGCCGGTACGATAGTGACGACCGAAGGCGCGGCGGACGGTGGCGGAGCGGCTTATCCTCCCTTGCCGCCGCTAGTCGGTGGGATGATTACGCAGGACGAGTTGTGGGCCTGTACGACCTGCCGGGCCTGCATGACCGAATGCCCGGTTTTTATCGAGCATGTGCCGAAAATCGTGGATATGCGCCGCTATCTGGTGATGGAGGAGAGCGAATTTCCCCCCGAAGTGACTTCGCTCTTTAACAACCTGGAACGCAACGGCAACCCCTGGCAAATCCGGCCCGACGAACGCATGGAGTGGGCCAGCAAAATGCCTTTCGACATTCGAGTGCTGGCCGAAATGGATGAAGGCCAGGATGTTGACATCCTGCTGTGGGTGGGTTGTATGGGTGCGCTCGACCAGCGCAACAAGAAAATCACGCAGAACCTGGCGACGATCATGGAAGAGGCGGGCCTCAACTGGGCTATTCTCGGCCCGGAAGAGTCTTGCACGGGCGACCCGGCCCGGCGCATCGGCAACGAGTACCTTTTTCAGATGCTGGCCGACCAGAATGTTGAGACGCTTAACGGCTACAAAGAAAAGCACCATCTCAAAAAGATCGTAACAGCCTGTCCGCACTGCATGAACAGCCTCAAAAACGATTACCCGGCGTTTGGCCTTCACTTCGAGGTAATCCACCATACCCAACTGGTCGCAAGCTTGATCGAAGAAGGCAAACTGACGACCGGGGCCGGGCTGGATGGCAAAAAAGTAACCTACCACGATCCGTGCTACCTGGGCCGCTACAACGACGTTTACGACGCGCCGCGTTTTGTGCTGAACTCGCTGGGCGACGGCCTCAAAAAAGCTACCGCCACCTTGCCGGGAGCAGATGGCGGTAGCAATCCGGCGGCGAGTGGGCCGAGTAAGATCGAGTTCGTCGAGATGCCGCGCAACAAATCTAAATCGTTTTGCTGTGGCGGCGGCGGGGGCCGGATGTGGATGGAAGAACATATTGGCACGCGGATCAACGAGACGCGAGTGCAGGAAGCGGTCAACACTGGCGCGGATGTCGTCGCGGCCTCCTGTCCCTTCTGCATCTCGATGTTCGAGGCGGCTATCACTAACAAGGACATCGGCGATAAGTTCAAGGTAATGGACATTACCGAACTGGTTCAGGCCAGTAAACAGCCCAGGACTGCCGTTTCGGGGGCGCAAAGTAGCTCTGGCAGTAGTCCGGCCCCGGAAGAGTAATTTTTAAGAAAAAAGCCCTGAGCTTTACATAATGCAAAGCTCAGGGCTTTTTTATTGCCAGAAATTTCGCCTGGGCAGCCAGGGCTGTTTACTTTTTAGAGGTTTATTTATTAGAAGTCTGTTTATTTTCGGCCTACCACAATCAAAAACCAGCCAAAAGTTACCAGCAACGCCACTTCTTCGAGGTCGGCGGCAGCCGTCTCGACTATTACCCCGTTTGAACTAAAGCGTACCAATTCTGCTCCGGTGCTACTCTGCCAGACCCATACAGCCTCGGCAAAACCGTATTCTTTGTTACGCCAGTGATGAACGGTTTTTCCAGGCTGCACCAGCAGGCCACTGATAGCATTGGTCGGGTCGAAGTGGGCAAAATCTTGCTCGTTGCGTTTTAGCAGTATTTTTAAGAAGGCTCCTTCAAAGGCATAGCTGTTCTCGCCGACGGTGGCGCGGGCTTTTTTAGCCTCGCTAAACTCCAGAGTACCGGTTGTTTCTCCGCTGGCTACCAGGATGTATTTTCGCTCGGATGGTTCGGGCTGTTGCCAGTTTAACTCTTGCATTCCTGCCTCACTCATAAGTTGCATTTGTATACCCTTTTAATTTGGAACTTCAGTTTGCTTTAACTCGACCTTTTCCCCTTACTCAAAGCAACCCTTACGCCAGGAGGCCGATTTTGAGCCAAAACTATGTTAAAAGATGTTTAACGGCATGTTAACAATAAATCTTTCTTTTTAATCCTAAAATTAACACAAAAGTTCTTTTAGGGTCTTGACAGGTGACTAAAAGGTCACTATAATTCTGTGTAGTACAGGTGACTAAAAGGTCACGTATGCTGAAATCAAATGACATTTAGCCTTTCTTTTGGATTGATTAAGCTAATAAGGAGAAGATTGATGATCCTGGCTTCTAAAAATGTTCTGGTATTTGCCGCAACCGGCGCAATCGGCAGCGAGGTGGCCCGCACTTTTGCCAGAGAAGGGGCGAGAGTATGGGTTTCCGGGCGCAACGAAGCTGTCCTCAAACAGCTTGTAAGTTCGATCAAAAGCGAGGGAGGCGAAGCAACGGCAGAGGTAGTGGATGCAACTAACTCGGACGAAGTGACGGCTTACATTGACCGGGTGGCCGAAGCCGCCGGGAGGATTGATGTAGTCTTTAATGCTATCGGTGGTCGTCCGGTTGACCTGGGGTATCCGGCCTTTAGCACGACCGTGCCTTTCGAGCAGTTTATGCTCCCTTTACAGGTCGTGCTGGGTTCGACTTTTCTAACCTCCCGTGCGGTTGGTGCGCACATGTTTAAGCAGCGTAGCGGCGCAATCGTCACGTTATCTTCTACCCTGAGCGGGATGACCGCCTCTTATATGGCCGGAATCAGTGCAGCCAGTTCCGCGGTTGAAGGATTGACTCGTTCGCTGGCCGGGGAATTTGGTTCTGCCGGGGTACGCGTTAATTGTGTCAGAGGTTCTGGTATGCCGGAAACCCGCACAATTCAGGAGACCGTAGCCGGCCAAATAAATCTTTCCGGCCAGCCGCCCAGTATGAGCATGCCCCCGCTCGGACGTCCCATCACCGTAGCGGATACGGCTAAAACGGCGGCATTCCTGGCCTCCGACTTAGCCAGTGGCATGACTGGACAGGTTGTGGCTGTGTGTGCCGGTTCGTTCGTAGGGTAGCCAGGCCGCCTTCGCAGTAGTTACGCTTTCCCTGCTAAAAAGGTGTCCAATACAAAAAGGATGAAGGCCCAGGGGCTTTCATCCTTTTTTGAGGTCTACCGAACCGAAATCCAGCTGGAATTTAGTCCTAATCTCGACCTTAACCCGGTTGGATTGCTAGTTTTGCTGGGGAGCGCGGCCAAAGGTGAGTGAAACCTGGCGTTGCTGACCGTTGCGGGCAACTACATTCACGCTGACCTGATCACCGGCCTTGTGGCGGCTCAAAACCCCGGCCAGATCGTCCAGGCTCTTGAGATCAGTGTTATCCATCTTGACTATAATATCTCCGGCTTGCAGACCTGCCTGGGCCGCCGGGGTGTTAGGGTCTACCCGGCT
>JBBRBE010000092.1:0-24789 GCA_038206175.1 Chloroflexia bacterium | reverse complement strand
CGTTTTTATGAGACTGCTCAGGCTTTTAACGATACCTGGAAAACTGAGCTGGAAAACTTTGCGGCTGACAAAGGACGGGGTTTAGCTATAGACTCTATAATGGCTAATAGACATCAAATTGCTCACGGTAAAAGCCAAAGTTCCACTATCACGATTGCCCAGATCAAAGATTTTCTTGATAAAGCTGTTGAAGTCATTGAATTTGTCGAACAGCAGGGCCTTCGATAGATATTTTGAAGAAGGGTTTAGGAAGATGATTGAGCGTTATAGCCGGGCGGAAATGGCCCGCGTGTGGTCGGAGCAGCACCGCATTGACCTGTGGCTGGCCGTTGAAAAGGCCGTCTGCGAAGCCTGGGCGCGGCGCGGGGTGATCCCCGAAGCGGCTTTACCGGCCATCCGAGGGAGTTCGGTCAGTCTGGCCCGGATGCTCGAAATCGAGAAAGAGACCGACCACGACGTAATTGCTTTCTTGCGGGCCGTGGGCGAAACTATCGGCCCGGATGCTCGGTTTGTCCACCTGGGCCTGACCAGCACAGACGTTGTGGATACCGCCCTTTCGGTTCAGGCGACCGAGGCGATTGATCTGCTGCTGGCGGATACCCGCAAACTGTTGAGCGTGCTGGAACGGCGGGCCGTCGAATTCAAGGATACCGTCATGATTGGCCGCACCCACGGCATGCACGCCGAGCCGACCACTTTTGGCTTCAAACTGGCGGTCTGGGTGGACGAAACCCGCCGCCACTTGCACCGTTTGGAAGAAGCCCGGCACACGATTGCTTTTGGCAAGATTTCGGGCGCGGTTGGCACGCACGCGAACGTCCCGCCCGACCTGGAAGAAGAAGTTTGTGCCGACCTCGGCCTGACCGCCGCTCCGGTCTCGACCCAGACGCTTCAGCGCGACCGCCACGCTCAGTATATTACAACGCTCGCAATTGTCGGAGCATCGCTAGAGAAATTCGCCACCGAAATACGGCATCTACAGCGTACCGAAGTCCGCGAAGTCGAAGAACCGTTTGGCGAACATCAGCAGGGTTCAAGCGCGATGCCGCATAAGCGCAACCCGCATCGTTCGGAGCGGATCGCCGGGCTTGCCCGCCTCCTGCGCGGTTACGCCCAGACTGCCCTCGAAAATGTCCCGCTCTGGCACGAGCGCGACATCAGCCATTCCTCCACCGAGCGGGTGATCTTCCCGGATGCCTGCCTCGCCCTCGATTACGCCCTGGCCGAAATGACGGCGATCCTCGATGGCCTGGTAGTCTTTCCCGACGTGATGATGTACAACCTCGAATCGAGCGGCGGCCTG
Organism: Chloroflexia bacterium; assembly: GCA_038206175.1. GTDB lineage: Bacteria > Chloroflexota > Chloroflexia > Chloroheliales > Chloroheliaceae > 54-19. The sequence continues at coordinate 23,486 of JBBRBE010000092.1, read as the reverse complement.
ACTTTCTCGCAGCAAGTTCTGCTCAAGCTAATTGAAAAGGGTCTTGACCGGCAAGCCGCCTACAAACTGGTTCAGAAATACGCAATGCGGGCCTGGCGGGAACGGGTCAGCTTTATCGAAGGACTGAAAAGCGACCCTGAAATCTCGGCCCTTTTGACCGACCAGGAATTAGAAGGTGCTTTCGACTACGCTTACCACCTCAAGCATATCGGAGCGGCTTTCGAGCGGTTAGGGTTGGGGTAGGGCCAGAGTTTAAGGCTTGCCGCACACGACCTAAAATAAGAACTGGGGAAAGCCGGATCAGGATTATCAATGCCGATTTACGAGTATCGCTGCGAACGCTGCGGACGCAAAAACAGCCTGTTCAAGCCGAGTGTGCGCGAAGCCGAAGCTGCCGAGGCCGGTTTGAAGTGCGAACGCTGCGGCAGTCCGGCCTTGAAAAGGCTGCTCTCGCGGTTTAGCCTGGGCAAAGCGGCCCGTTCCGAAGGCGAAGAACTTTACGATTTCGACCACATGACCGCGGGATTAGACGAGAACGACCCGGCCCAACTCGACAAATGGGCGCAAGGAGTAGCTGACGGGCCGAGTGAAGATTAGCCGCGTTTCCCTGAGCCGATAAAGGCAAGGGCAACCATCAACCTTTTTGTTGCAGCCGTAATTTGGTTTGCACCCGCTTGACCATCGCAGCGGCCCCGGTTGCTTTTACGTCGCCGGAGACGTGCAAAATCTCGCGGTAAGTATCCAACGCCTCGATAGCTTCCTCCAACCGCCCGGCTTTTTCGTAGGCCACCCCCAGGTTTGCAAAAGTATCGGCCACCGCCACGAGGTCGCCTTCGGTACTCTTAGCCATCTCCAGAGCGCGCTCGAAGTGCGGGACGGCTTCGGCTCCCCGGCCTTCGTTCGACAACAGCACTCCCAGTGTAGAGAGGGCTGAAAAGGCCGTATCAAAATCTACGCCGTCGAGCGCAAACGAGACTGCCGCGCTCAGATAGGTGCTGGCCTCGCTGTTGCGTCTGGCCCAGGCGCAGGCAAAACCGACTGAAAGCAGCAAGACGCCTTCGCTGGCCCGGTCGCCGGTCTGCCGGGCTACCGGCAAAGCCTGGCTGAAAGCTTCGATTGCCGCGTTAACCTGTCCCAGGTCAGCCGCTTTGACGCCAACCTGCTGCAAAGTCAAACCCTGGTTGTAAAGAGCTTCGATCTGTTTATCAGGCCAACTGGCCCTGGCGGAATGGTCGGCGGCCCGGCCAAAAGCCTCTATCGAACGTTCGTAATCTTTGCTCTTACCGTAAGCTTTAGCGATCCCCGACCAGGCCCGCGCCTGGCCTCGTTCGTCTTCCTGCCGGGCGAAAAGATCGGCAGCTTGCTTGTAAGCCTCGATTGCTCCGGCAGTCTGGCCGCGTTTGTTCAAACTCTTGGCTTGCTCGATAAAACTCTCGGCTTGCTGGGCCAGTTCTTCGTTGTACATTCTTCTACCTGACTAATATTAACGGCTTTTGAAAGGCTCCAATAAGTCTTCCCGGCTAAAGCCGAGTTGAGCTAATTATGCCACATCCGGCTAAAGCCCGTCTAGCCCGGTTGATAGAGCCTGAAAGCCTCGTAGCCTTTTCTAAGACCACAAACCTTAAAATCAGGCAGCTTAAATTGGTAACTTTCTTCAATAATGAGCATTAAAGTTATTGTCAAGTAAGAAAAGAGTGCTATAATTAAAGTACCGATTCTTATGTCAATGTCTGAGAGAGGAACCTCTAGGCTTCCTCGTAATCTCTTTAGCTGGTGGTTGACCAAGTTTTTGCTGCGGGAAGGAACAATTGCGATGGCAAATTCAATTAAGGCCGGGCGAAAACCGCGCTGTTATAGCCTGGTTTCGCTAGGGCTGGCCCTGGTGCTGGCTCTTTCGCTGGCGATCCTGGCCGGAAGCGGCACAGTAAGTGCCGCCGATGAAGTTTATAAAGTACAGCGTGGCGACAACCTGACCGCGATTGCGGCCCGCTATGGCGTGACGGTCGAAGCGATTTCCAGAGCCAACGGCATCGCCAATGTCAATAATATCGTCGTCGGGCAGTCTCTCAAGATTCCCTCGGCCAGTGGTGCCGCCTCGAACAACGGCCCTCAACCGGCTACAACCGGCGAAACGGCCTACATCGTGCAGAAGGGCGAAACTCTTTCCGGCCTCGCCTCGCGGTTCGGCGTATCCCAGGTCGAACTGGCCCGGCTTAACAAACTGTCGGTGATGAGTTTTCTTTACGTTGGGCAGACCCTGCGTATACCCGGCACGGCCAACGTCCAGCCCGCCGCCACCGTCGCGCCAACCACCGCCGCTAGCACTGCAACTCCCACCGCCCAGTTCATTGCTCCCACGCCCACCCCAATGGTAACGTGGGCACCGACTTATACGCCCTTGCCCCCAACCCCAACTGCCCTCGCCACGGTCGGCCCGGTCGTAACGACGGTCGCGGTTCAGGCTCAAGCGGTTGCACCCGTCGCAAACGCTCAGACCAGCGAGTACACTGTGCAACGGGGCGACTCACTTTCGAGCATTGCCGCCAAATACGGCCTGAGCCTGGACGCTCTGCAACAGGCGAACCGGTTGGCAAACCCGAACCTGCTCTTTGTCGGCCAGAAACTGCTCATCCCGGCAGCCGGAACGGTAGTTCAACCGGCAGCCCCGACCGCCCGACCAACCACCGCGCCTGCCTCGAACCCACCCGCGCCGTCGCAGAGCGGGGCGTCGCTGGCGGCAGTCGGTGGTAAGTGGATTGACGTAAACCTTTCGCGCCAACGCCTGACCGCCTACGACGGCCAGACTGTCGTCTTTAGCTCCCTGGTCAGCACCGGAACCTCGGCCCATCCGACCGTCACCGGCACTTTCAATATTTACATCAAGTACACCAGCCAGGCTATGGCTGGCGGAAGCGGACGGGAATATTACTACCTGCCCGGCGTGCCGTATGTGATGTATTTCTACCAGTCTTACGCCCTCCACGGCACCTACTGGCATAACAACTTCGGTCGTCAAATGAGCCACGGCTGCGTAAACTTGCCTACCCCGGCGGCCAAGTTCATCTACGGCTGGGCACCCATGGGTACGCCAGTCAATATTCACTACTAGGCCTGGCTCTAGTCTAAGGGTTAAGAAAAGTGTACTTTTCTCAACCCTTATCACGCTGTTTTAACCCGACTCACAGGCCCATCAAGCCCGGCGTTGCCAGCCTGAGCGGGACGTTGTATAATGCCGCCAGTTGAGTGATCGATAAGCTTTGCAGGTCACAGCTATCTTAATTTCCTTAAGACTATTGAGTGGAAAAAACACGGCTAAGTTAGAAAGCAAAGGGAGACTATGCAACTCGTAGTGCAATCAGGTGCGGAACCAGGGCGTACTTACGATTTAACCGAAGGCCGTAAGGTAGTAGTAGGCCGGCAATCGGGTAATGATGTAGTGGTGCCGGACGAGCAAGTCTCGCGCAAACACGCCGAAATCGAAGAGCGCACCGGCAATCTGGTCGTGACCGACCTTAATTCCTCCAACGGCACTTTTGTAAACGGCACCCGGATCAGTTCGCCCCAGACTCTGCGGCCCGGTGATACTGTCCAGGTTGGCACCACCGTATTGAAAGTAATGGCCGCCACCGATACGGCAGCAACCCAGGCCGTTAACTTCACCCAGCCCAACGCCGGAGTCACTCCGGGCGAGGCGGGAGCTTATGGGGCTTCGGCGGGCTATGGGGCCGCTTCGGGCGCAACTCCGGCCCAGGGCCAGTACGGACAACCGAGCTACGGCACTCCACCTGCGCCTGGTTCGACTCCCGATTACGCCGCGGGGCAAGGCCAGTACGCCCAGCCAAACTACGGCCAGAGCGCAGGCGCACCCGCCGACTATAGCAGCCAGGGACAATACGGCCAGACTGCCGGAACGGGTGGCTACGATGCTTCCTACGGTCAGGGTCAGGGTCAGGCGGGACAAGGACAGGCCTACAACTACGCTACTCCGGCGCAACCGGCTTACGGGGCCGGGCCAGGCCAGGCTTACGGCCAACCCCCCGCAGCGACTCCGGCCCGGCGCGGTGGGTTGCCGCTTCCGGCGATCATCGGCGGCGCGGCAGTGCTGGCGGCAATTATTATCGGCGTGATCCTCTTTATCGTTCTGGGCGGCGGTGGTGGAGGCGGAGTGGGAGATATTCCGGCTCCTAAGAACGCGACCAAACTGGACTTTTCGACTGCTGACATAGAGAAGCTGTTAGCGGCTTTTCCTCAGAGTGGCAATAAGCCAGACCTGAGCAAGGTTAAGACGGCGGGTTATTCGACAAAAGAAACTGCCGCTTCGGTGAACGCTTTCTACCGGGACGAGTTGAAGAAGAAAGGTTTTAGCGAGGATACTACCCGCTCTAAAAACGAAGGTAGCCTATACTTTAACAAAGGCGATGAGGTAGCCACTGTCAGTGCGATTGAGCTTAAAACCCAACAGCAAGTGGATAGCTTTACCTCTCTGTTCAATAATCTTAAAGGTAAGCTAAACGCCGGGGATACGCTGGTTATAGCTTTCGGGGGGCCAAAGAGCGTTTTTAACACTACTCCTGCCGCGTAAGCCCCGCAAACTCCGCTAAGTGCCAGTAGAACTAAAAAGAGGAACCTACACAGGTTCCTCTTTTTTAGTTCCGTCTTAATCCCTGTCAAACAGGACGGACGATCTTCCTTCGGCGGCGACGCGAAAAACGCGGCCAGAAGCGGCGAGGCCGGACTAGCAGCACTGCCAGACCCAGCGAAAGCAGGATAATGCCGCCGTAGAGGGCGGTTTGAAGCGGCCAGATCTGGGGTAGAGCGTAGAAAGAACCGGGCAGGTAGCCGTTTACAATTGGCCCGCCCTTTTGCCCCGCCTGATTATTAAAACTGCGGTTGAAATATTCGTCGGGTAAGCCGTTGGGCAACGGTAGGAACGGAATTTGAATGGCCGCGCCGAAAGGGTTGGTTATGACGGTCGAGAGAGCGGCCAGAGGGCTGAGGTAGGCCAGCGGGTTCGGATCGGGCGGCGGGGTGAAAAAAGCCTGAGCCGGGCCAACCGAACCGGGCGAGGCCGGGGGCGGCGGTGAATACAGAATATTGGCGAAAATGCCCGTTCCCAGCACCAGGCCGAAAGCCAGCACGTAGGAAACAACCGTCGCAATTTGCACTTTGCGGATTAAAGTACCGATCAGCAGCGAGAGCGATCCGATTGCCAGAGCCGTCATGCTCATCACCAGGAACGTCAAAAGCAGTTGACCAGGGTTGATCCCGCCAAAAAGAAAAGCCAGGGCAAAGAGCGGCAACGACATCAATAGCAAAAGCAGCAGGTAGGCCAATGACATTACCAGCTTACCGATCACAATCGAAAAAGCCGATAGACGGGTGGTCAGGAGCAGATCGAAAGTCTGACGTTCCTTTTCGCCCGCGATAGCCCCGGCAGTCAGGGCGGGGGCGACAAACACCAGCAGGATAATTTGAAATTCGGCCAAAGCCCCGAAAACTTGTGGGCCAATCGAGGCCGCTTCCAGGCCGGTATTGCGGCCCTGGTCGCGCAGGTAGCGCACCGTGCCAACCCCGATCACCGCCAGGGCTGTCAGGTAAAGCGTGATAGTCAGCAGCGACCGCCAGCTACGCATCCGCACGCGCAACTCTTTTGCCAGCATCGCCCCTAAAGCTCCCAGCCGCATTACTGACCTCTCTTCTGCCGTTTTCGGCTCCGCCGCGAGTTGTCCTCGGCTTCTTCGGGCGGGCGGTTCTCGGTTATACTGAGGAAAAGGTCTTCCAGGTTGCCCCGCTCGATCCCGAACCCGGCCACCGGCACCCCGGCCCCTACCAGAGCGGCCAGGGTTTGCCGCAAAGCAGCATCGGTGCCTCCGAACGACACTTCTACCTCGCCACGAGCGGCCAGAACGGTCGGGCGGACATCGGCCCTGGCCCAGGGTTGGGCCTGCAAAACTGCCACCGCCCGCTCAAACTGAAGGGCCAACCCTGCCGCCTCTTTCCCTGCACCGTTTCGATTATTTTGAGCTTGATCTTTTTCTTCCGGCGAAAGGCGCACCCGCAAAATGCTGCGCCGCCCGTACTGCCGGATCACTTCTTCGACCGGCCCACCGGCCAGAAAACGGCCCCGGTCTACGATCCCGATGTCGGTGCAAAGCTCGGCCAGTTCCGGCAGGATGTGGCTCGACACGATAATAGTTTTGCCCATACGTTGAAGCTCCTTCAAGAGTTCGCGCATCTCGACGCGGGCGCGGGGGTCCAGGCCGCTGGCCGGTTCGTCCAGGAGTAGCACCTGCGGATCGTGAACCAGGCAGCGGGCCAGGCAGAGCCGTTGCTTCATGCCCCGCGAGAGGGTTTCGACCAGGGCGTTCCGCTTGTAATTCAGTTCGACCAGTTCCAGCAGGTCGTCCAAAAGTTTAGCCCGCCCCGGCCCACCGACGCCCTGCGTGCGGGAGTAAAAATCAAGGTACTCGATCACGCTCAAGTCATCATAGACGCCGAAGAAATCCGGCATGTAGCCGATCAAGTCGCGCACCCGGCCCGCTTGCCGCACCACGTCGTAGCCGCCCACCCAGGCCAGGCCCTCGCTTGGCTCTAAAAGAGTTGCCAGAATCTTGATCGTGGTAGTCTTGCCCGCCCCGTTCGGCCCGACAAAGCCAAAAATCGAGCCGCGTGGCACCTCGAACGAAATTCGATCCACCGCCTGAAACCGCCCATAGCGTTTGGTCAGCCCTTCCACGCGCACCAGAGGCGGCCCCGCGGCGGGTTGAGGAGCGTTTGGTTCTACAAGTTCAATCGTCATAACCAGCTTTCACCAATAATATATCCAGCAGTACAGTTAGTACAACTTGGGGATATGACGTGTGGGCTTCTAAATCAGTCTTCTAGCCTTGCAGCTTGACGCCAATTGAGAACAGACTCCACAGCATCACATCGGTCATCGTCGCGTCGCGATTGTAGCGCACCCGCACTTTCCCGTCGGGCGAGAGGTAAGCCGCCAGGTCGAAGCCGGGACCGCTTTGCAGCACCACAAAGCCATCGGCAGGCCCGCCGGGATAGCCACCTAAAGGCAGCGTTGGCGGCGCGGCAATTGTAGCCTTCGGGGTCGTTTTAGCCGAGGGAGTGCCGCTTGAAGGGCTACCGGAGAGCGTGGCGGTAGCTGCTGGCTGGCCTTTACCTCCGCCCGTCGGGGCAGGAGTGGCGGTCAGGGCCGGGACCGGATAACCTGTCTTACCACCCTGAACTGCATTCAGGCAAGCCTGGCTTGCCCCTGGCGGCAGGCTGAACCCGCTAAGCGGAACCGTCACCGGCCCGCCGGTATAGGGTGTGATAGACTCCAGGCAGGCGGGGGGAGCCAGCGTAACCGGCACAGCCTCCCACTGCCCGCTCTTGAAGTTGTACAGTTCGACTGTGTAGCGTGGCCCTTGCTGCGGGCCATAACCACCCTTGCGGTAGAGATAGCCCGACGCTTGCAGCACTAACCGGACCGGAGTGCGCCCGCTTAATTGCGGCAAGGCATATTCAAGGATCAGAGTACCAACTTCTAACGAGGCTCCGCCCGGTGGCACGCCCGGCTTTGCCGCCAGGCCGCCCGGTTGGGCCGAAGGCTGAACAGGTTGCACCGTCTCCTGCTTGTCCACTATTTTTGCTCGAATTTCGCCGGGCAAAATCTCGTTGCTTCTGGTCGGGTCGAGTGCGACATCGGCAACCACCATCGTCAGGTCGTTCCCGCCGATCTGCCGACCGTTTACATTGTAGCGCAGCAACGGTTGGTCGCTCCATCCTACCACGGCCACCTGGGGCGAATTAACATCCTCAGCCCCGATCTTGAAACCACCTGCCTGGCCCGCGCCGGGAAGTGAACTATAGATCAAGTTCAACAACTCGCGCTTACGAGCCTCGGTGCGCTCGGTAGGCGAGGAATTAGGGAGGTTCGGCCCGGCGTAAGAGCCGCCATAGTAGACCTGCTGATAGGAGCCGAAAATATTGTTGGGCTGCCCATAAACATTTGGAAAATCCACCGGAGCCGTCTGGCCGGGCGCAAGGTGGCCGATTTTAGCAAAACCAAAGCCGCCTAGCACCGTGACATCGCTAAGGGGTTGGCCGGTGCGGTTCGTGACCTGGCCCTGAATGCGGCCATCACGCTGAGCCAGTTCGCCCGCCAGCGTTCCTTCCAGCCGTACCGTTCCTTCGACGATCAGACTACGAAAGCTCCACTGCGACATACCAAGCAAATCCACCTGAGGCCGGTCGCCCTGCACAATCCGCAAACCGACCGGCGGCTGATATACCGGCAAAGGCGTCGGCGTTGGTGGCGCACCGGAGCCAGGGCCACCCGGCCCAACCTGGGGAGCATAATTCGGAATGTAACTTGGCACTGCCGAGGTCAGCGTATTGGGAGGCAATTCCAGGCGGTAGGTACTGTCGCTAGGGGCAAAGACCCCCACCAGACCGAGGGCCGATTTTTCGAGCGGCCCACCCCTGGCGTCGCGGGCGTCCAGCCGCACGATATTAACCGAACTGGTAATAATCTCGGTGCCTTTGTCGCGCAGGGCAAAAAGATAAATACCCAGCGTGAAAAGAAGCGTAAAAACCGGCAGCGTAATCCAGCTAAGCTCGCGCCGCCCTAGCCGTTTGAGAACGAAATAGTTGACCGGCCCGGCGATCAGGATATAAAGAAAAGCCAGCAGCGCAATCACTTTTAGAGACGGAATATCGAGGCCGGGAATATTGGTCAGAACGTTGCTGCCGCCGTTAATCAGGTTAGAGTTAAGGCCGTAACCGCCGTAAATACCGCCGCCCCCATACCCCAGCAAGGGCGAATTACCTAGAAGGTTTTCCCACAGAAAAGACGAGCCATCCCAGGTCGTAAAGCGGCTTTCGCTCAGGTCGAATGCCGTGATCACGACCGCTCCCGCGCCCCGCCGCAAATTCACCACCAGCGGCGTGTTATCAGCGCGAGCGGTAACGGTGGCCTCCGGCACGGGCTGGAGGCGGGTCAAAAAGCTTGTGCCGGTAGTGGCGGGGGGCAAAGGCAAGCCACCGCCCAGCTTTTGCAAAGCGGTAGCTGCGCCCGCCTCCAGCGGCCCGCCTTCGCCGGGGCCGGGCAGGGCTACCGGGCGAAGGCTCGGCGGCAGACCGTTCAGGCTCCGGCCCGCACTCGCCCCGCCCGATAGAATCAAAAGACCACCGTTTCGTACCCAGCTTTCCAGGGCCACCTTCTGCGGAGCCGAAAGTGTTCCCAGGTCGAAATCTTGCACCAGCAGGACGTTAAGCGAACTCCAGGCCTGACCGATCCCCGGCAACCGTTCGGTTTCCAGGCGGGCCAGGGCCAGGCGCGTTGGGGTCGGCCCTGGCCCACCGCCAGGATTTTGCTTGCTGGCGGCGGTTGGGTCGCCCACCACAATGTTATCGTAGAACTGGAAAAGGTCGGAGTTGGGCGCCAGCAGCCCCACCAGCAACTGGTTGAGCAAAAACTTGAGGTCGGCTTCGCCTGTCGCCAGAAGCTTCTGGGTGCCGTCGCCTTGCGTCCCGCGCAATTCAACCCGGATATTCCGGCTGAACAGATCGTTCGAGACCAGCGGAATGTACATAGTCAACCCTTTACGCGCACCCTGGGCCAACTCGACCTTTTGGACGTACAGGCTGGTGTAAAGTTCGAGCGGCTTCTGGCCGTAAGGCCCATAAGGGCCATAGTTAGCCGAATTACCCGGCAAAACGCTGATCACCAGTTCGCCATTCAGGGCCAAACCGTTATTCTCCAGGGAGAGGTAAAGCGGGAGCCAGTTTCCAGCCCGTGCATAAGAGGCAAATCCGGCTTCGGCGGTCAATTTCACCCCGCTCTTGGTTGCAATCGGCAGCGAAGCGGTCGGCGAAGCGTCGGGAGTGGGCGGCAGGGGCGTGAGGCAGGTCACTTTAGGCGGACAAGGAGTAGGCTGGCTACCATAAATTGGCGCGGCAGTCGCAATCTGGGCCGGGTCGGGCGGTCGGGCAGCACCCTGGGCAACCGGAGCCTGAGGCCAGAAAAGTACCGCCAGAAGCATCAAAAAAGCCCCGCTACTGGCTATTTGTAAGAGTCGCAGGTCGGGCCAATAGCCCTTTCGCGGACTAAAGGGACGCTCAGGTTTCCTCATCGCCTTTTTCCTCGCTCCTTATGATTGAGCTGTACCGTTTCATGTACCCATTATAACGCACCCAGGCATTCTTTAGTTACTCCCAATCTTTTCAAGCTCGACCCGACAACACAAAGTTGAGAGTGGACGCGTTGTAAAGCCAGGCCGGGCAATGCTATAATAGATTCATGAAACGCCCAACTGAGCGCGGTTTTGACTTTGCCTTTCTTTAGCAAGTGTTAGTAAGCGAATAAGGTAGCATTCATGACACCCGAACGACAAGCCAAGCGAGACGCCAACGTTAAAAAGAACTTTTGGGCCGTGCGCCCGACGAAACAACCACGGGTGTTGCTGGCCGACGACGATCCCGATATTCTGGAGATTCTGAAAATGAGCTTGCAGCAGGAAGGCTACAAAATACAGACCGCTACCGACGGGCTGGAAGTGCTGCAAAAGTTGGACGAGTTCGGGCCGGATGTACTCTGTATTGACTATATGATGCCCCACATGGACGGCCAGGAAGTCGCCCGGCAGATTCGCGCCCGCCAGGATTTGCTTTACATTCCAATTGTGATGTTGACCGCAGCCGCCAGCCAACGCGAGGTGAAGCTGAGTAGCCTTGATAGCGGCGTAGATGCTTTTCTGGCTAAACCTGTCTCGCGGGAAGAACTGCGCGTGACGATCCGCACGCTTTTGCGCATGAAAACGGCCCAGGACAATATGCTGGAAGCTCTCGAACGGGTCGCCGAGGTGCAAGACGAATTACTGCGCTACGAACGGCAGCAAGGCCAGGCTGAAGCCGCCGAAACAGTCCTGGCCGCCCACCTGCCCGACCTGGCCGAGCCGCTTAAAGAGGCGGTGGTCGGGATAAACCGGCTGGAAAAACTATGGGAGGAAGCTCAGGCCGGGGGAGGCCGGGTTGAACCGGGACAGGTCGCCGCGGTCAGTCAGGCTTATCTCAAAAAAGTCCGGGAAAACCTGAGCCAGCTTGAAGCCAGCTTGCAACGCCTGAACGGGTTCCACTAAACCTTTTCTTAGCTAAAACTCTTTACAAGTTTTTAATGATCGGCTATAATTTCGGCAGAGCGCAGCCGAGAGTCGGGTGGATCACCCCCTCTGGGTTTTTCATTTATCTGACTTTTCCCTTGTTGTATACCCTGTATACTTAGCTCAGATAGCTTGAAAAAGCCGGGTTGCACTGCCAGACTCACGGACTGGCCTATACAAGGAAGTAGAGCCAGGACAAGAGCCGTTCCAATCCGTAGCACACATCCTTCGCGGTTGGAACCAGGCCGGTTGGCCCGCCCATACAGATTTAGCGCAACCTGCCGCGCCCACCGGGAGAAGGTACGCCCCAATCCTTCCCGCTGCTGCCGCGCTTGTCCAACTTCGCTAAATTTCGATCACAAAATGTGCTTTTGAGGCGGCCCAAAACGGTATCTTTTTCCGATATTCCTTATCATATGGCTAGGGTCAGGTCCTAACACCTGAGCCTCGTTTAACATGTTTTTAGTTTAGATTTCTGGCTCCCAGCTTTAGCAGAAATCAGTATCTGGCTCGTCGGTGGCAGGGTTGCCGATGAGCGGGGCTTGCACAAATTTATTTTGATTCGAGGAGACTCATTTATGAGCGAAGTTAAGACCATTCAACTCACCCCACAAGGTAAGAAGAAACTAGAAGACGAGTTGCTGAACTTACGAACTGTGCGGCGGCAAGAAGTTGCCGAGCGGATTCAGCAAGCCAAAGCTTACGGCGACATCAGCGAAAGTGGCGAATACGAGGACGCCAAGAACGAACAAGCCTGGACGGAAGGCCGTATCCGCGAACTTGAGCAGTGGCTGGCCCACGCCGAGATTATTCAGGATACCGGCAATGGCGACCGCAGTATTGTTCGCATTGGCACTCACGTTACTATTCGAGACGATGCGGGCGATAAAGAGGTGTTTCATCTGGTCAGTTCGCCGGAAGCCAAGAGCAGCGAGAACAAGATTAGCAACGAGTCGCCCTTCGGGTCGGCGATGGTCGGTAAACGTAAAGGCGACAAATTCTTTGTGGATGCTCCGGCAGGCCGCCTCGCCTTTACGATTGTTTCGATTGAGTAACTTCTCTTAACACTTAAAAGGTCTGGTCAGGCGGTCGGGGCGCAACCCCAACCGCCTTTTTTGTTATAATGCAGCTTAACTGCTGCCTGCATCTCATTAAAACGAAAGGTTTGGAACGTGAGCCGAGAAGATTTAGAGCTAAACGAGTATCAAAGGTTGCGACTGGAAAAGGCCGACCGGCTACGTGAGGCCGGGCGAGACCCCTACCCTCCCCGCTTCGAGGGGCGCACCCACACGGTCGCCCAGGTGCTAGAAGATTTCGAGAGCCTGCGCAAAGACGAACACGCCGAACCGCCCCTGATGGGCCAAATAGTCGGCGTGGCCGGGCGCATCCACACCAAGCGCGACAAAAAGGTGATCTTTGCCGACCTGGTTGAAGAAAGTTCAAAGGTGCAGATTTACCTCAAGCAAGACCACCTCTTGAAAGGGACCGAAGACCTCGAACTTTTCAAAGATACGATTGATCTGGGCGACATCGTGGGGGTGGTCGGGACACCTTTCCTGACCCGTACCGGCGAGAAAACTATCGAAGTACAGGAATGGATGATCCTGACCAAAGCTCTTAACGTGCCACCCGACAAGTACGAAGGGTTGAAAGACATCGAAACGCGCTACCGCCAGCGTTACACCGATCTGCTGGCTAACGCCGAAGTGCGGGAAGTCTTTACCAAGCGGTCGGCGATTATTCGAGCTATGCGAAATTTTATGGATCGCAAAGGCTTTATGGAGGTCGAAACACCCACCCTGCAACCGCTCTACGGCGGCGCGTCGGCCCGGCCTTTCACAACCCACTACAATTCACTCGATCAGACTTTCTACCTGCGGATTGCCGATGAGCTTTACCTCAAGAGGCTGGTGGTGGGAGGCTACGGCAAAGTCTTTGAAATTTGTAAAGATTTCCGCAACGAGGGCATTGACTACCGCCACAGTCCCGAATTTACCATGATGGAGTGTTATCAGGCTTTTGCTGATTACAACGATATTATGGCCCTGGTGGAAGAAATGATTCCTTACATCGCCCAGGAGGTGCTGGGGACGACCCGGATCACCACTCGCGGCCACGAAATCGAACTTGGCGGGGTCTGGCCGCGTCTGCGCTTGCGCGAGGCGATCCAGGAACGCTGCGGGCTGGATTACGAAGCTTTCCCCGAACAGGCCGACCTCTATAACGAAATCAAAAAGCTCGGTATCGAGGTTGCTCCCGGTACCGTCTGGCCCAAACTGGTAGACGAACTGATGAAGGCGGTAGTAGTGCCAACCCTGATCCAACCGACTTTCCTCTACGACTACCCCCAGAAGCTTTCGCCGCTTGCCAAGCGCAAACCGGGAGAACCGGGGACGGTCGAACGCTTTCAACCTTTTATCGCCGGGCTGGAATGTGGCAATGCTTTCAGTGAACTAAACGACCCGCTAGACCAGCGCGACCGCTTCCTGGATCAACGCCGCAACGAGGAAGCCGGAGACGACGAGGCGATGCAGTTCGACCAGGACTTCATCAATGCTTTGATGTACGGAATGCCGCCTACCGGCGGTCTGGGTATCGGAGTGGATCGGTTGGTGATGCTGCTGCTCGACCAGGCCAGTATCCGCGATGTGATTTTATTCCCGGCTATGCGAAACCTGACGCCCCAGGAATAAATTTGGAAAGATAAGAGGCTTCAAAGCTCGTTAACCTAAAGCTTTGAAGCCTCTTTATCAGGTTGCGTTTGCCGACCCACCAACCAGATTGTAGTGGCCCTTTTTTACCTTACCTAATTACAAATCGGCATTTGCATATTATTTACTTTATCTTATTTGACGTGTAGAAAAACCCATTACATTAAATCTTAGTAAAAATTCACTTATAGTTGTCTAATTTCAAGAACTACATCAAAAATTTTTAATCTATTTTCCACTGTTAAACGAGACTTTGATTTTTGGGCTTATTCTATTAAAATGTGTTTATACTACTTACGGACTTAATTCCAGCCCTTTTTGCCCCTTCAAGTCCTTTACCTGAGCCTAATTAGCCTTTTTCTAACTGTTTTTTGTGACTAAGTAAAGTATTACAAGAAGAAAAAACCTTAGATATAGTAAAAATGGACTAAGAAAAAGCTTCAATTTGTCGTCAAAAGTCCCATGTCTCGAGCTAAGCAGAGGCAAAAATAAATAAACCGGCCCGTTTATTTTATTGAATTTTTTTGAAATAGGACACGAATAGTTGTCATTTGCCCTGGATGTAATGTTTATCGTAATCTAAGTATGGTAGATTAGCGGTAGAAAAGAACACATCAAACCCCTGTTCAAGTAGAAAAGGTTGTCAAGCACTTAAAAATATTTTAATCCGACCTGATACTCTCAAACGCACAAACACTGGCAAAAGCTCAAGCACTACATTTTAGCTAAGTCGTTCTAATCAATTTAACACGGAGAGTTTTAGATAATGACACAGTTGATCAACGAGGCGCAAGTCTCACCGTTCGAGCCTGATTTCTTTTTAAGGACTAATCTTGAAAACCCGGCGCGTCTAATTTCGGTGACGGTAGCTATTCCAGCTTACAATGAGGAACGTTTCATCGGTAGCGTCGTCATCCAGGCTTTGCGCGTTACCCCGAATGTAATCGTAATTGACGATGGCAGCAAGGATGCCACCGCATACATTGCAGAAATGGCCGGGGCGCAAGTTCTACGTCATCAGGGTAACAAGGGCAAGAGCGAGGCTCTTAACACTGCTTTAGATTGGTCGCGCCAACGGGGTATCCAGGCTCTCGTTTTTATTGATGGAGACGGACAACACCGCCCCTCCGAAATCGAGAGCGTTTTAGAGCCGATTTTACAGGGCCAGGCCGACATGGTTGTTGGTTCTCGCTTTCTGGAAGTCAAGAGCAAAATACCGCTCTACCGCAAGTTCGGCCAGCACGCTCTGACTACCGCGACTAATATCGCCAGCAGCGTATCCGTGACCGACTCCCAGAGCGGCTTCCGCGCTTTTTCGCACAAGGCCATCGAGTTATTGCATTTTGCCGGGACAGGCTTCTCGGTTGAGTCGGAAATGCAATTCCTGGCGAAGGAACACAGCCTGAAAGTGGCCGAAGTGCCGATCAGCGTGGTTTATCAGGAGAAAGCCAAGCGAAATCCCTTCGCGCACGGGATGCAAATCATTTCCAACATGGCAAAACTGGTGGGACAGCACCGCCCGCTCTTCTTCTTTGGACTGCCCGGTCTAATTTGCCTCCTGGTTGGAGTTGGAATTGGGCTGGTGACGACTGATATTTACTCGCGCTCCGGGGCATTGGCGATGGGCTACGCCCTGCTGTCGGTCCTGATGATCCTGCTGGGCATCCTGGCGGTCTTCGTCGGAATGATTTTACATTCGGTCAAAGCTTTCTTCTTAGACCTGAAAAAAAGCGTTCAACGCTCGGTCAAAGTAGAAATTAAAACGTCCGAGAACGTAAAACTTCCTTTAATTGCTTCCAGCAGTGAAATCACTCTGCGAAATTAAAAAGGGGAGTAGAACGTGGCCTCAAGCGTAGGAACTACCGCCAGACCGGGCGACCCGACCCAGACCACAGCCTTGCAACCGGCAGGGGTAGGAGCTTACGCCAGGGGCGAGACCGCAGAAAATAATTCGGCTTTAGCAGTCCGTTGTAGCATAATGATTGTCAGCTACAACAGCCGGGTTTACCTGGAGAAATGCCTGACCGCCGTCCTGAAAACGGTAGGGACGGACTGCGAAATTGTGCTGGTAGATAACGCTTCGGTGGACGGCAGTGCCGCCTTCGTAGCTCAGGCTTTTCCCGGTGTGCGCCTGGTTTGCAACAGCCTCAACACTGGTTTTGCCGCCGCTAACAATCAAGCGGTAGTGCTGGCTCAGGGCCGCTACCTGGTAGCACTCAACCCGGATACCGTAGTGACACCCGGTTGGCTGGAAGCACTGCTGGCCCCCCTGGAAAACCGGCCCGAAGCCTACGCTCAGGGCGAAGTTGGTGTGATCGAGCCAAAGCCGGTCAGTCGGGCCGCTTTGCCGGTCGGCCTGACTACAGCCCGCATTCTGGTAATGGCCGGGCAAGACACCGACCAGGCGCACCTGGCTACGGCTCTGATCAATACCTGTGGCAACAACGCCCACTACACCGGCCTGACGGTATGCCGGGGGCTGGGCCTGGCGGCGGATGCGCCCCAGATGAGTACGACCAGTCCGGTCTCGGCTGTTTCAGGAGCTTGCTTTGCGCTCCGGCGCGACCTGTGGCAAAGCCTGGGCGGATTGGATGAAACTTTCTTTACTTACCTGGAAGACACCGACCTGTCGCTCCGGGCAAGCCTGGCTGGATATAGCTGCCTGTATGTGCCTCAGGCGGTAGTCTATCACGACTACGACCCAGGCCGTTTCTCGGCCCGTAAGCTCTATCACCTGGAACGCAACCGACTGCTGATGCTCTTGAAAATCTACCGTTGGCCGACGCTGGCCTGGTTGCTTCCGGCTTTGGGCCTGACCGAGCTTGTCACCTGGGGTTACGCACTCAAAAGCGGCCCGGCAGTGATAGGAGCCAAGCTAAGAGCTTACGGCTGGCTGTGGCGGCATCGGGCCGAAGTGTTGCAAAAACGCCGCCGGGTACAGGCTCTGCGCCGGGTGGACGACAAAACTCTGCTCAACGGACTTTGCTGGCAACTCGACCTGTACCAACTCGGCGGCAAACGGCTGGGCCGGATAGCCGATTACACCCTTAACCCGTTCTTCAAGCTTTATGGCAGCCTGGTCAAGCCCTGGCTGTCCGGCTGGCCCAAATCGTAATCGTAACTTTATCTACGTCATTTTACGCTTTAGTTTAGTCAGGAATACAACTTTGCTCCAAACAGACCGGCTTTCTCAACCTAGTACGCTCGAAACCAGGCCGAATGCGGCAGGGCGAGGGCCAGGACTAAAAATCGCGCAGGTCACGGCGACTTTTCCACCCTACCAGGCTGGAACCGGCAACGTCTGTTTTTACAACGCCCGCGAACTGGCCCGGCGCGGCCACCAGGTCGAGGTCTTTACGGCGGCCCTGGCTGCTGCGCCTGCCACCGAGGAACTAGAAGGTTTCAAGGTGCATCGCCTCAAACCCCTGCTGCGGGTCGGCAACGCTCCGCTTTTGCCCCAACTCCTGACCGAATTGCGCGGTTTCGACCTGATCCACCTGCACTATCCTTTCATCAGTGGCTCCGAAGTTACGGCCCTGGCGGCCCTTCTCCACTGTATCCCGCTAGTGGTTACTTACCACAACGATTTAATTTACTCCGGCACGCTGCGGGATGGTTTCTTTCGGCTGGAAAACTGGTTGGGCCGCCATAGCGTTTTGTACCGGGCCAAACGGTTGTTATTTGTCAGCCAGGGCCACGCCCGGACAAGCAACCAGAGCCAGGTTTATTTCAAACGCCAGAGCGAGTGCCGGATTTTGCCCAACGGCGTGGACACCCGCCAGTTTAGCCCTATGGCGGGGCGGGCCGAGTGGCGCGAGAAACTTGGCCTTCCTTTAGAGGGCCAGGTGATCTGTTTCGTGGGCGGTCTCGACCCGGCTCACCACTACAAAGGTTTGAGCGTGCTGCTGGCGGCTCTTGGGCGGGAAGAGCTTCAAACCGCCTTTCTAGTAGTGGTCGGGGATGGCTCTTTGAAAGAACAATACCGCCAGGAAGCCCGGCGGCTAGGGCTGGCCGAGCGAGTACGCTTTTGCGGCAAAGTCGCCAATCAAGATTTAGCTCCTTATTACGGCCTGAGCGATGTAACCGCGATGCCTTCTCTCGTGGCCGAGTCGTTTGGGCTGGTGGCGGTCGAAAGTCTGGCCTGTGGCATTCCGGTGGTCGCTTCGGACGGGCCGGGAGTGCGAAGTATTTTAGAAGCGGGCCGCGACCTGCTGCTGGTCGAACCGGGCAAACCGGTCGAACTGGCGAAAGCCCTCGCGACCCTACTGAACGACAAACCCTTGCGCCAGGCTTTGGCCCGGCAGGGTCGCCAGAAAGTCCAGGACTATTACGACTGGGGAACTATCGGCGGGCAGTTAGAACAGATTTATTTTGAAGCGTTAGGGGTGAGTGCATGAGGGCCGAAACCTTTTCCGGGCTGGGCGGGCGACCGGTGGCCGAACTCGCGCCGCTAGAATACTGCTACGCGCTGGATGCCGCCACCGCTCTCCTGACCGACTTCGACCCGCGCCGGATCGCTCGAAAGTGCGGGCAGCCGGAGCTAGAGGCAGAATTAGGCCAACGCCTCGGCCAGCGCGGGCCGACTGACCCGACCAGTCCACAGGCCGGATTGTGGGTGGAACCGCAACACCGCGACTGGCAACGCGACCTGGCCTTTTTCCAGCAAACTTTACCGTCGGCGGCTCCCCTTTTAATAGTAGCTTCGCAGCCTCTGGCCCGCTTTGTGTCCGAGCGGCGGCAATGGAGCGGGCAACCTTCCGGGGTAAAGTGGAGTGGTCACTGGCGGTTGCGGCGGGCCTTGCGCAAGGCCGGGTTCACGGTTGGAGAGCTACACGGCCTGCATACCGGCCTCTCGATTGGCCTGAACGTCCTGGCCGCCCAACTCGACCGGCGCGGTCGGCCCGACCTGGCCGACCGAATGCGCTTTTCGGCCCGGTTACATTATCGCACCGACGCTCAGACCGCCTGGCTTTCCACCGTGGCTCTGCTGGTAGCGGTTAAAGGTTAAAAGGTAACAAATGCTAGCAGTTCAAGAACTAACAACCGAACAGACCCGGCTAGACCTGGCCGTAGCAAACCTGGAAGAATGGTTTGAGAGCATGCGCGGGCCAGAGGGATATGGCGGCCCGGTCGCACACTGGTGGCAGCAGAGCTTGATCTATACCGGGCCGGGCCTGGACTGGCGTTACGAAGGGATTATTACCGGCTACCTGACCCTATGGCAACGCACTGGTGAGGTTCGCTGGCTGACGAAAGCAATTCGGGCCGGGAATGACCTCGTAGCAGGCCAATTGGACGACGGCCATTACCCGGCCTCGGCCTTCGAGATCAACCCGGCTACGGCAGGTACTCCCCACGAAGGAGCCTGTGCAGTTGGTCTTTTGCACCTGGCCCTGGCTTTGCGGGCGGCGGGCAAGAGTGGCTGGCAAGCTTACGCCGACTGTGCCGAGAAGAACTTAAAGCAATTTTATATCGGGCAACTCTGGGACGCCGAGCTTAAAGCCTTCCGCGATAGTCCCTCCCGGCCAGACTTTGTACCGAACAAAGCCGCCACCGCCGCCGAAGCTTTCTTCTTGTTGAGCGAGGTGCGGGGCGAGGCTCGCTGGGCCAAAGAATACGCTCTGCCCAATCTGGATCGCGTCCTCGAACATCAGGTGCGCTCTAAAGACGGACGGCTAAATGGAGCTATCGCGCAGAACAGCTTCGGCACGCGCAAGGTCGAGAAATATTTTCCGATCTACATGGCGCGGGCTATTCCAGCCTTGCTACGCGGCTACCACTGGACGAAGCAAGAAAAATACGCTCAGGCTGCTTTTGACGCGATGAGCTTTATCTTGCGCTGGGGCTACCCGGACGGTACTTTTCCGACCGTCATTTATCCCAACAAGAAAGTAAACCGCTATCCGGCCTGGATAGCTCCGTTGGGCGACATTTTGCGGGCCGCCGAGGAATTAAAACCGTTGGGCTTCGAGACCGACCTGAGCGCGACCCTGAAATGCCTGCTGGCCGGGCAGGATAGCTCTGGCGGCATCCAGACCGCGATTGGTTTTGCCGCTCAGTCTTTCCGGGGAAAGCTGGCGGCCCAACCGGATGTACGGGACGTGCTACACGTCGCCGGATGGTGCGACAAAGCTTTTCGCTTCCTGGCCGGGCATGTATCCGAGCAGGCGTTACCCCCGGCGGCGGTTCAAAACTTCGAGGCACTCTGCACCTTTCAGGATAGCCCGATGCACCTGGTCGAAACTCCCCGCGAAGTTGAAATTTTTGACCTGGAAAGGGTCGAAAGAGCTTATCTTTGGCGTAAAGGGCAGCATCGAGCCGAGGTTGCCCGGCCTCAGTTCTGGCTGCGATAGCCGAGCAAAACCAGCAAAACCCAAGATACAAAAATGTTGCAGCAAATCAAAAAACTAAATAGCAGCCTGGCACGCCAGAGCAACAAAGTCCTCGTGGCGGGACTGGCCGCGATTGTCGCTCGCAACTGGCAACTCTGGCAAACGGACAAACAGAGGGTGGGCGCGGAAAGCCAACTCCGCCCCCGCCTGAGCCGCACGCCGAAAGTAAGCGTGCTGGTAGCAGCCTGGAACGAGCGAGAGCTGATCGAAGCTCATCTTACTTCCTTTTTAGCTCTGCAATATCCTCAGATCGAGCTAGTGCTGTGTGCCGGTGGGCCGGACGGAACTTTTGAAAAAGCTCTCGAATACGCCGGAGAGCGCATTATCGTCCTGCCTCAAAAGCCGGGCGAGGGCAAGCAGCGCAGTCTGGCGCGTTGCCTGGCGCGTTCAAACGGCGAACTAATTTATCTAACCGACGCCGACTGCCTGTACGACGAAGAAGCCCTGGGCTGGCTGCTTTCGGCGGTCATCGAGGAAGCCGAAACTGTCGCCACCGGGCGGTTCAAGCCGCTACCGCAGCAGGCCCGCCATCCTTTCGCGCTCAACCAGTGGGCCGTAGACAATTACGCCCGCCACAGGCTTGGCCGCTATGTCGAAGGGCTGATCGGGCGGAACGCTCTACTGACCAGAAGCGTATTAGAAGCATCGCAGGCTCTGGAAGAAAAAGTAACTATCGGCACGGATTATTATCTGGCGCGGAAGTTGCTGGCGCAGGGCCACCAGATCAGAAACGTCAACAATAGCCTGGTGCCGTCGGATTACCACCTTAAAATAAGGCCTTACTTCCGGCAGCAAACTCGCTGGCTGCGCAACATTGTCAAGCACAGCCGCTCGTTTGGGCAGACCGATCAGACCTTTAATGTCTTGCGTAACTGCTCGACCGGCCTGGTGTTTTACGGCCTGGGATTGCTCTGGGGCGCGACGGGTTCCCGGCTAGTTCGCAATATGTGGTTGCTGGCCTGGAACTACGCGACCCTCAACCGGGTGCGCTATCTGGCCTTCGCCCGGCAAGGCGGCCACCCGGTCAGTGCCGCCGCTTTCTGGCAAGCACCCTTCTATGCCGCGTTAGATTTCTCGATGCTGGCAAATGCCGGGCTGGATATTCTGCTCGAAAAAAGAGACCGCTGGTAAAGTTAAAATATTTTGGACAGGTCTAAAACTTAATGTTAAAAGTCAGCTTGATAACCCGACCTTTTGAAGGCAAATCTACCGGCCTTTCCCGCTACGACCAGACTATCTACGAAGGGTTGGGCGGCAGCGACCCCCAGAACCTCCAGGTAGCTTTGCATCCGGTGCGCCGCCCCAACAGCTTCTTTTTCAAGTTCGTCAAAAAGCTGACCCACCAGGATTTAGCGGCCTTCTGGGGAGTGCATCCATTCTGGCTGGCTCTACCGAAAGCTGACCTGGCCCATATTACGGTTAGCTCGCTGACTACCGGGCTGTGGTTTCGCTCCAAATCGCCCGTGATCGTAACGGTTCACGACATCATCCATTACGTCTACCGCCGCGACGCCCGGTTCAGCACCTACAAGCACAGCGTGCAGAAACTGGCCGATGCGCTGGCGGTGCGGCACCTGCGCCGCGCCCGGATGATTATTGCCAGTTCCGAATTTACCCGCCAGCAATTGATCAAACACGCGGCGGTATCGCCTGAGAAAATCCGGGTTATCCCGTTAGGAGTAGACCAGCAGGTCTTCCGGCCTCTGCAAGTTCCCGCCGAGTTTTACGAACGGTACGGGCTGGACAAAGCTACTCCCTACGTCCTGCATCTGAGCAGCGAAGAACCGCGCAAGAATGTCGAAACGTTGCTCCGCGCCTGGCCCCAGGTCATCGCCCAGCACCCCAACGCGGTACTGCTAAAAGTCGGCAAATCCCTTTACCAGGGCGAACGCCAGCGTCTGGTAGACCTGGTGGCCCGATTGAACCTGACCGCCTCGGTGCGCTTTATCGAAAACGTGGCCGAAGCAGATTTACCCCTGCTCTACAACGTGGCCCAGGTCTTTGCTTTTCCTTCCCTGGCCGAGGGATTTGGCTTTCCAGTGCTGGAAGCGATGGCCTGTGGTACGAGCGTGGTCTGTTCCGATACGCCCGCCCTGAGCGAAATTGTCGGCGCAACGGCCCTGCAACACGCCCCGCTGGATGAAGACGGTCTGGCCCAGGCTCTCAACGCCGTGCTGGAAAACCCGGCGGAACAGGCCCGCTTGAGGCTGGCGGGTCTGGCCCAGGCCGCCCGGTTTAGCTGGCAACGTACCACGGCAGAAACCTACAAACTCTACCTGTCTCTGGCCGCGTAGTCTTTTAGTTTCAGTTCAGTTACTTTAGTATCGAAGCGAGAGCAAGAATAATCCTATGCGAGTTGAACTTGTAAGCCACGGCTCTAAAACGTCCCTGAGCGGCATAGGCCGCTACAAACGGGAAATATTTTCCAGATTGCAAAACCTGGTGGAGATCGAGAGTGTCGAGACCGTCCCTTTTTTCGGGGCAAAATATTTAAGTTCTTTGCAACACTTTCCGACCCACCTCAAACCGCATACTGCCGGGAGCATTGTTCACTTCACCCAGATAATGGGAGCTTCGGTCCAACTCTGGCATCCCTACCACCCGTGTATCAGCACCGTTCACGATCTTGGAGTGCTGGTTTGTCCCGAAGATCAGCTTTTATGGAACCCGATTGATCGCAAGATATTCGATCTGCAAATAGCCGGGATCAAGCGGATGGATTGGTTGGCCGTGAACTCCGACCACACCCGTGGACAGGTGATCGAAAAGTTAGGGTTTGCCGAAGAGCGAGTACAGACTATTCTACACGGGGTGGATTTTAACAACTTTTACCCGCAGTCAAACACTAAAGATGCTCTTCAAGAAAAGTACGGCCTGACGCTTCCCGACGACGTGCCAATTCTAGTGTATGTGGGGAATGAACAACCGCGCAAAAACTTGCGGATGTTGCTGGAAGCTCTGGCAATTCTCAAGGGCCGAGGTCGCCGTTTTCTTTTGCTAAAAGTAGGCGGAGCGGGTGGCGCACGCTGGCGCGACCAGACCAAAGCTGATCTTGCCCGGCTAAAGCTGGAACAGGAAGTAGTTTTGGTAGGAAGCGTGCCGGATAACGAGTTGCCCTGGTTCTACTCTAACGCTAACCTTTATGTTTGCCCTACCTCCTTAGAGGGTAACTTTAACATGTCTTGCATGGAAGCTCTGGCCTGCGGGTTGCCGGTGCTGGCTACCGA
>JBBRBE010000091.1:0-24924 GCA_038206175.1 Chloroflexia bacterium | reverse complement strand
GGTAGCCCGGCCCACGCCCTACGGGTGTGGCCGGGCGGTCTTCACCCGCACCCGGTCTTTAATCACCTAATCATAACCTGACCGCTCATCTGCACCAGATCTTATGCAAATTAAACGCAGACCGCCCGACTGCACCCGGTCGGGAATGGCCGGGCAGTCGGGCGGCTAAGGCACGTTTTAGAGGGCGCGAGTTAACGAGAGAGAGGCGTTATACCGGGCGCGGCCCGTCAGGAGGGCTGGCAACCCTGGCACAGACCTGTGCCGACGAAATGCGAAAGTTGGAGCTTGAAACCATAGTGCAACAGAGCATAAGCCTGCAAGTCGTGGATAACCGGGGCTTCCAGTTCGATGTGGGCACTACAATTCGTGCAGATCAGGTGGTAATGCGGGGCCGATTGCACCAGTTCAAAGCGGCGGTAAGTATCCGGCTTGGCCGGTTCAATTGCCACCAGCACGTGAGCCTCGCACAACACTTCCAGGGTGCGGTAGACCGTCGTAATATTGACTTTGGGGAAGGTTCGGCTGATTTCAGCGTGAATTTCCTCGGCACTCAGATGCCCGCCGCGTCCCTGCAAAACGGCCAGTACAAGCTGGCGTTGGGGCGTCCAGCGCAGTCCGCGCTCCTCGAAAACTGTTTCCAGGTCGGGGGTCGAACCAAGTTTAGTCGAGAGCATTGGCGGTTCCAAAAGGGTACTCAAGGTCGAATGATTTTCAAGGTGCTTGTGATTGTTACTCATAGCTTGTTTTATCCCGTTGTTATTAGAGGACATATTCGGTTGACACCGCCAGATGTAATTGGCTCGCGCAGCTTATAACCCAAAACGAACCAAAGATAGCTTAATATACTCTACAAAAGCCCAGATAACAAGTCTGCATTTTGCCTTCAGCCTACCAGAGCGGCCTATTGCTTCATTTCAATTCTATGCCAGCTTATAGCGCGGCTCTGTCAAAATTGCAGCGATTAAGAATAAGTAGAGGTAGTTCAAAAAGGTAGTTAAGATAGGCAATAAGGCGCGTTAGTAGTAATATAGCATAGTCACCGCTAGCACTAAGCTCCACCAACCCTGGGTTAAGCCTAAAACTAAAGCCAGGTCGGAAGTATTGCATTGTATATCGAACTATCTAAATGTGAGATACAACGAAAGTCTATTTAGTGGTGGCTTATAAATTTAGCCAAAACAAGGTGTCAGTAGTGGTGGCTTATAATTTAGAAAAACCTGATTCAAATGATAGCCAAAATTTCGATAAATTAGTCTCGCAACTCCGAACTGAGGCGGACTCAGAAGCGATCAGAGCTTTAGGATTATTGGGAAACCCTGAAGCGATACTGCCGCTTATCGAAATGTTTGAAAATCCAGCGAATGAAGTATTTTCCTTAATAGTGGCCGAAGTTTTAATCAATTTTGGAGAAGAAGCTTTCCAGGCATTACTTACCAGACTCAAAGAGGATAAAAATAGTAACATCAGAGCAAGTGCCGCTATGCTCTTGCGTGAATTTATTGATATCCGCTCTGTATTGCCTGTAATTGAAGCTCTAAAAGATGACGATCCAACGGTACGCTGGCAATCAGCCTACACTTTGTATCGTCTGTGGGATAGCCGGGCTGCCCTTCCTTTACTTCCTCTCCTCAAAGACTCAGATAGCCGGGTACGCCGCGAAGCCGCCTGGGCTTTAGGGTGTTTTAATGAGAAGATAGCAGTAGAACCATTAATCGAGGCTTTACAAGACGAGGATGCCTGGGTTCGGGAAGCAGCAATTCAAAGTCTTAGCGACTTAAATGATAAGCGAGCATTTAAACCTCTAATCCAAATGTTAGACGACAAAAATTCACGGGTGCGCTCAAAAGCTATTGAAGCTCTGGGTCAATTTGAAAATAAAAACGCCGTGGAACCCATCATAAAAATTTTGGAAGAAGAAGATAAAGTAGTGAAAGTGTCTGCTGTGAATGCTTTGGGAAACCTAAAGGATAGCAGGGCTGTAGAATCCCTTATCAAAATTTTGAACACTGAGGATGTATATTTAGGGAAAAGCACTAGCAATGCTCTTGCCAAACTAGGTCAAGTTGCTGTACCGGCACTTATTGAAGCTTTGAGAACAAGCCGGTGGGAAGTCTGCCAGAGAATTGCCACGGCTCTTGCCAGAATAGGCGAAGTTGCCCTGGAACCGTTATTAAGTGCAATGGATGCCGAGGATGGCAACATTCGGTTTTGGGCGGTAACAGCCTTAGGTCGTCTGGAAGATAAACGCGCCCTTCCCAGATTAGAGTGGGCCTCTCAGAATGATTCCAAAAAGAATTCAGCAGGAGCTAATGTTAAAAAGGCAGCTAAAGAAGCGATTGAGCGCATTAAAAGTAAAACGACTCAAACTAACTGATTCAAAAAGCCTTCGCTTTTGAATCAGAAAATAGGAGAACTCAATTTTGCTCTTTAAGGAAGCTTCTTCGCTACGCTTACACCCGCAGGGCGTGACATTCCGTGACAGGGGGAAGCGGGATTTTGCCTTCACCCTGAGGCCGCACTGAACTTAACCTTTACATTTAAGGCTATTTAGGTTAAGATACAGGACGAATTGAAAGACTCAGTTCTAAAGGTTGTCGGCTGGCCTGGCCGTCGGCCCGGAGGTGGGGATGTTAGGGGTTGGAGTTTGGGTTTTAGCCGGGCAAAAGGGTTGCCCGGAGCCAGTCGAGTGCTACTAAAAGCCGGTCTCCAGTTCCTAACTCCCCGTGGAAATAAGCAAGGTACAATAAATTAGGCAAAGCCTGGCAGGACGTGGCGTCCTGGCTTCTTGGTGTGTCAAAGGTGGCGCATTTGGACGAAGCCAGCGAGCTTACCTACCTGTGCGAACTCGCCACCGCCGCCAGGGTAGCCTGGCGGCGGGCAGTGGCTTCGAGGCGGGCGGCGCGGGCCAGCCATGAAGGGCTTTGTAGAGGTTAGGAACAACTAAAATGACGATTGCAGAACGCAAAATACACAAGTTTGAGACGGCCATAGGTGGCCGGAATTTCAGTATCGAGATAGGCCGGGTGGCCGAGCAAGCCGGAGGTGCCGTGGTGGTGCGCTATGGCGACACGATGGTACTGGCAACGGTAGTTTCTTCCAACGAAGCCCGCGAGGGCCAGGAGTTCTTCCCTCTGACAGTCGAGTACGAAGAGAAAATGTACGCCGCTGGTAAGATACCGGGTGGCTTTATCAAGCGAGAAGGTCGGCCCAGCGAAAAGGCTACCCTGACTTCCCGACTGACCGACCGCCCCCTGCGCCCGCTCTTTCCCAAAGGTTACTTCAACGAAGTGCTGATCCAGATTACCACCCTCAGCACTGATCAGTCGAACGAGCCGGAAACGCTGGCAATTGTCGGAGCCAGTGCCGCGCTGATGGCTGCCGGGCTACCCTTCGGTGGGCCGGTCGGAGCAGTCAAGGTGGGCTACATTGACGGCCAATTCGTCTGTAACCCGACTGCCCAGGATTTAGCCGACTCGAAGCTCGAACTGACCGTGGCCGGTACGGAAGACGCCGTGATGATGGTCGAAGCCGGAGCCTGGGAACTGACCGAAGACATTATGCTCGAAGCAGTCAAGTTCGGCCACGCCGAGTTGCAGGCTACTATCGGGCTGCAAAAGCAAATGGTCGAAGCTCTGGGAGTGGTACGCAGCGAGTATACCCCCGCCCCGACCGACGAAAGCTTCAAGGAAGAGATCAAGAACTGGGTGGGCGACCGCTTGCGCGGGGCTGTCCGCAACCCCAATAAAACGGCCCGGATGGATGCGACTACGGCTCTGCGCGACGAGACGATGCGCCAGTTCACCGGCCAACTCGAAGGCGAGGCCCAGCAAACTAAATTCAAGGAAGCTGACCGCGTTTTCGATAGCCTCTTGAAAGAAGAAGTCCGCACCGCTATCACGAACGAAGGCATCCGGCCCGACGGTCGAGCGGTAGACGAAATTCGGGAGATCAACTGCGAAGTCGGTATCCTGCCTCGCACTCACGGCAGCGGCCTTTTCACGCGCGGCCAGACCCAGGTGTTGAGCATTACCACGCTGGGGACGAGCGGCGAAGAGCAGACGATTGACGGCATCGGCCTGGAAGAGTCGAAGCGGTTTATGCATCACTACAACTTCCCACCGTTCAGCACGGGCGAAGTCAAGCGGTTGCGCGGCCCTTCCCGGCGCGACATCGGCCACGGCGCACTGGCCGAGCGGTCGCTGGCCCCGATCATCCCGGACGAGGCCGATTTTCCTTACACGATCCGCATCGTCAGCGAAGTGCTATCCTCCAACGGCTCTAGCTCGATGGGATCGGTCTGCGGCAGCAGCCTTTCGCTGATGGACGCCGGGGTGCCGATCAAAGCTCCCGTCGCGGGTGTGGCGATGGGCCTGGTGACGGACAAACAGGGCGGCTGGAAAGTGCTGACCGATATTCAAGGTATCGAGGACTCGCTGGGCGATATGGACTTCAAGGTAGCCGGAACCGCCACAGGCATAACCGGCCTCCAGATGGACATCAAAACCCGTGGTATCACCTTCGATATTATGAAGCAAGCTTTCGAGCAAGCCCGGCAGGGTCGCCTGTTCATTCTGGACAAGATGAACGCTGTAATCAGCCAGGCACGGGCCGAGCTTTCGCAGTTCTCGCCGCGCATCGTGCGTATCCAGATCAACCCGGAAAAGATCGGAGCCTTGATCGGGCCGGGTGGCAAGATGATCCGCTCGATTGTGGAAGAAACCGGCGCAAAGATTGATGTAGAGGATGACGGCTCGGTATTTGTCGCCAGCGTAGACGGCGAGAGTGCCAAGAACGCCATTCGTCGGATCGAAGCCCTGACGAAAGATGTCGAAATAGGCGCAATCTACCTGGGCAAGGTCGTGCGGATCATGCCTTACGGAGCTTTTATCGAGATTATGCCGGGCAAAGACGGTCTGGTCCACATCAGCGAACTGGCCGACTTCCACGTGCAGCACGTCGAGGACGTGGTGAATATGGGCGACGAAATCAACGTGATGGTGACGGAAGTAGACAAGGCTGGCAAAGTCAGCCTGTCGCGCCGAGCGATCCTGACCGGCCAGATGCCCGCGCCCAAGACCGACGGCGACCGTGGCCCGCGTCCTGGTGGCGACCGCGACCGTGGCGGCCCTCCTCGCAGCAACGGCGGCGACCGTGGCGGCCCCCCACCCCGCAGCAACGGTGGCGGACGCGACCGCTGGTAAAGTTTTAGCAAGCAGCAAAAGAGCCGGGCAAACCCAAAAGGTTGTCCGGCTCTTTTGCTTTTATCAAGTATCAAGTAGCGAGTTGCATAAAAATCTTTGTAACTGTTCACCTAGCCTCGCTTGCTGTGTATTGTTCGACGGTTGCATCACCCGGCCCTGTTCGTTTGTAAGTGTAGCCGTTTGTGAATCCGTTCGACCACAGCCCACTTTACAAACCACAGGCTACGGATAAGATCGAACAGCCCAGATGATGCAACCGTCGAACACTACATGCTGTCACGCCCTGTCATTCTGAGCGTAGCGAAGAATCTAGATTCTTCGCTACGCTCAGAATGACAGGGCTGAATAGTTACAAATCTTATCAGGTAAAAGCCGGAATTACCATGCTTGGGTGCTTGATCCGACCGGCGGCAGCTTCGATAAACTGGATGTCGTCGGTCATCTCTGCTGAACGCGGTTGATTCAAAAGCCCTTCGAGGCTGGCGACGGTCAGGGCTACCGCTTGCTGATCCAATTTCACGATTGAGGGCAGGGCGGCGTTCAGGTCGAGGCTATGAACGACCAGTTCCAGAATGCGCGTAACAAGGTATTCGCCAAACCGGATGGCTCCGTAGGCACTGCTGATTACTGTCGTTAAAGCTATCCGCTCTAGCGTATCGAGGGCCGCCTGTCTGGTGGCGGCAAAGGTCTGGGCCATATCCGCCCGCGTCGTGCTGGCCCCGCTTTGTAAAGCTCGTTCGGTGACACCGGCGGCGATCTCCTGACCGTTAAAATTCCAGTAGCTCAACCGATCCACTACTGGGGCGGTACTGACCGCCTGGCTTGCATAAGTGACGACGACCTGTGGCACTCTCAGCATGTGAGCCACCAGGGTATAAACCGTCCAGCCTTCCAATCTGGTAGGAGCGTCCCATTGGGCCGGTTCCAGGCGGTTTAGACCCTCTAGCACCAGGGCCGATTGGTTGGTAAAGGCTTGCTTGATTATCTCATAGTCTTGCATTTGCTTGTTTCATCCTTATTTTGCACGCAGGCAAGAAAGTCCTCAAAGCTTCCAGGGCGATTGCAAAGTCGGGTTCTGCCCTTTTCTTTCTCACCCGGTCTCGCCAGGTCACCCTCTGTCACGCCCTGTTATTCTGAGCGAAGCGAAAAATCTTCTTGGCAAGGCCCAATTTTGCTCTTTCAAGAAGATTCTTCGCTACGCTCAGAATGACAGAGGGTGAAACTCGGATTTTGCCTTCACCCTGTCAATGCTTCTACTTCTAAATAAGACTAAAACCGTTAGCCCTATTTTACCACCAAAGGCAAAGGCGGGGAGGTTGTTACTAAAGCCGTTCGATAGTTTGTGAAATTTTTAGGCAATTCTTGAGTAAGTAGCCCGTACCACAAATATGTTATAATCCTCTTACCTTATCTTGATCAATCAAATAGCATAGTTCTTTACATCAAACAAAAGCAGCACAGCTTATGAACAAGCCGCTCGACGCCCAGGTACGCCAGGCTATCGAAGAAATCTTTGACCTGAAAACAGGTCTGATAGACTCGTCGCGTACCGATACCGATTTCAAAAGCCGCACCCTCTTACGGCATTGGCCCCTGAGCCGGGTCGAGCGGCTGGAATTTCGCTCGGCTGCTCTGCCTTCGGTGATCTTCAAATGCGTGGTCGAGCCGATGCAGGGCGAGCTAGGACTGTATCAGCAGTTGTTTAGCGGGGCCGCTTCCGACGAACGACGCTGGACGCCTCTGCTTTACGGCCACGTTGTGCGCGGCGACGAGTGGTGGCTTTTTCTCGAAGACATCGGAACGCGCTTGCTCAAAGCTGAACCGACGATCGAGAACCTGCACCGGGCGATTACCGCCCTGGCCGGGATGCACGTCTTTTACGGGCGAGAAGTTACGGACGGCGTTTTGCAGCAACCGGACTTTCTGCCGGTGCGCGATTATCTTTCTTATATCTCCGGGGCCAGGCAAGCCCTGGTTTTGACCCGCGCTCTGGTCAACAAGAACCTCTTTCCACGGGTGACGCTGGGCCATCTCTCCAAGCTCGAAGCCGTGGCCGACCGCTACGACCGGGTTGCGTTGGGCCTGGCAAGTACGCCGCAAACCCTCGTCCACGGCGACTACCACGCCGATAATATCGCCCTGGAAACCGGCGGCGACGGTATACTTATGCTCGACTGGGCCAACGCCCATATTGGCACGGGCCTGGTAGACCTCGTAGACCTGGCGAATTTTGCTACGGTTGCTTTTGGGCCGGAAATCCTCCCGCGCATGCTTCAAACCTATCGCACCGCCTACCGCAACGCCAGTGGCGAACCCCTGGCAAGCGAACCGCTCGAAGAACTTTTCGTAGCTTGCCAGATCGAAAAGAAGCTAAGTATGATCCGCTGGTTTTGCCAGTGCAGCCTCAAATGGATTCCTTCGGGGGTAGAAGCTTATAACTTTATGGTGGCAGGTTTAATCGAAGAAACTTACGAGCTTTCCACTATTCTGGTCTAGGCTCGCCCCGGTTCAGGGCATTCGTGTATAATGTCATCATTATAAATATACTTTTTAGTCTAAACGTCAATAAAGAGCAATCAAGGTAAATACCCTGAAAGCGTGTTAAGCTATGAGCCAGCCATATGAACTGGAACAACAAGTTGATTATCTGTTAGGTGTTGTACGTAATAGTCCCGATCACGAACTCAAACCTATAGAAAGAATCAATCTCTACAAAAGTTTTGGTTCTTCAAAACATAATGTTAATAGCTCAACTAATACTGTGACAAATACTCAGACAAGCTATTCATTTGAGTTAGGCCTGGCTGATAAAATGTTAGGATTGTTGGCAATTTTAACAGCTAATAAAGTTCTACCAATTTGGCTTGGTAATGAAGCTGTTCAGTACATAGTTAGCGATGAAGATTACTCTAATAACCCTGTAGAAATGATAAAAACAGCAGAAGATGTTATTTGTAAGAGAATGAAATTCGCTCAAGCTCAAAGTGAATTATCTAGTAAATTCTATGATGGTTTAGGTGGATTAGAATATACTGTTAACGAAAAGATATATTGTGTTGCTTCTACAGCATATAGTACATTAGAAGTTAGTTTATATGGCATATCAGGATTAAGAGTTTCTGATAACAAAGGTTCAGATTTTCTTGATGAAAACATAAGTTATAATCAACGCGACTTTGCCGCTTTTGCTGCACGAGCCTATACCTCTACTGATAACAATCCTCCTGGAGTTTGGCGGTCGAGAAAAAGGTATCCAGAAAGATATAACCCTTTGGTTTTTGATCCTATAAAAAGATTAGAGTTTTGGGAGTGGTGGTTGACCGAAGCTATCTCTGAAGCTTGGAAATTAGCTCAAACCTCTGAGTCAAGTTAAGAATAGCACCTGCCTAAAGTGTGTCAACAGAACGGGAGCTATACTAACGCTCAGAGTGTGTGCGAATTACTGGACAAGATTGCACCGTTGAAATGGAACGGCCCGGTCGCACTGGTACTAGATAAAGCCCGCTTTCCTGAATGCCGCCTGGTAACAAAACACGCCACTAATTTTAAGCTCGAACTTTTCTTACATACTGGTAAATTCCAACTGCGGCAGTTTGCCCGTGACGCTGGCGACGGCTCGTTCTAGCTGGACGGCATAGGCTTCGGCCCGGCGGCGGTCGAACAGGTTACGCATAACTACCACCAGCCGACCGTCACCGCTTTGCAGCCCGACGCTCCGCCGGAACAGGTCGGTCGCAGTCGGGCTGGCCGTATTCAGCCGGGCCAGAACCCCGTTCCACCAGACCAGGTCTGCCTGCCCTAGCCGGTAGGCCGTTGCAAGAGTGGCTTGCACGCTGTCTATCGCAGCATCTACCTCAAACCCCTTCCGCTGGGATAAGTCGCTGACAGGCTGGTTGTCCGGTTCTGCCGTTGTTAGCACTGGCGGCTCGGCGGAATTAAGCGGCTCCTCGAAATCGCCTTCCGGCTCAAGCACTGGCTCGGCTCCGCCAAACATGTTTTGCTGGTGCCACAGGTAGCGGTCGGCCCGACCCAGGCGTTCCTCGCCGCGCTCGATCAACCGCCGGGCCATTCCCTGCGGACTTTGCCGGGCATTCTCGCGGCAATAGCGCAAAATCCGCTCGACATACCCTTCGGCTTTACCCTGCGAAGCGGCGACTTCCAGCAAGCGGGCGGCAGTCTGGTGGTCGAACCCAAAATCGAGCAAACTCTGCAACTCCGGCCCGGTTTCGGTCTGGCTCGGTAGCGGCATGGCCTGGGTAGACGGTTCTTTCCAGGCTGACGGTTCGGCTTTAGCAGCTTCTCGGTTTCCTTTGGGATAAGTAACGTTGTTCTCCCCTACAAAAGCCACCACCAGATCGTGCGGAGTTGCTCCGGCCTGACGCTTCAAGCCACCAATCTCGTGGTTGGCTTTTTCAGGTTGATTAAATACGGTTGGCTTTAGAGAGTTGGTTTTGATCTTACTTGGATTCACCGACCGATCTTTCTTAGCTACAGCCACCGTTTCCACTTCGATTCGCTCTTCGATTCTAGCCCGTAACACCGAGCGATCTTTCTTAGTTACAGCTACCGTATTTACAGCAGTACGCCCTCCCTCGCCACCGTCTGCAAAAGCCAGCTTGCGCTCTGCCACAGGCGCGGGCAGTTTAGCCCCAGTTGCCTTGCCCTCGCTAAGCCGCGCCTGCGCTTCCTTGACTCCTTCGCAATAGCGGTAAGCTTTGCAGCCGCGACAAAATTTCGTGCCAGTAAAGGCGGCAAATTCGGTCTTGGTGAAAGGGTCGGCGGTGCGGTAGAGCGTGCCGTCTACCTTTGGGCTAACGCCATATTCGGCGGCGCGGTCGCGCACCTCCTCCACGCTGCTATCCAGCGCATCGGCCAGATCTTCAAAACCAGGTAGCACGGGCTGGTACGTCACCAACCCGGCCCGGCGCAGTTCGGCCAGCAGGTTCGGCAAATGCGAAATGCTCACGCCCAGCGCGTCGGCTATATCCCGTCGGCCTGGCCAGGATATGTCCGAAACGGCGTTCCACTCGCGCCGCTCGTGTTCGTACTGCCGCAGGTAAGCCCAAAGGTAGACCGCCTGCGGACTCACCCCGGCCCGGTGGTAACACCGAAAGAACTCGTTCCAGAGCGGCACAAACCCGGCCAGAGCTTTGCGCCGGTACTGCGGCTTGAGCAGCACGCCCCGGTCGGCCTCGCTCATCGGCTGGTCGAAAATATCGAAGCCCGGCAACGGGGCTGTGCTGCTCTCTTTCTTACGAGGCACTCGCCAATCCTCCATTTATGTAAAGTGAACCAAAACCAATCTGCCCAGGGCGATTGCAAAGTCCAGGTTTTGGCCTTTGTCACGCCCTGCGGGTGTGAGCGAAGCGAAGAATCTTCTTGAAAGAGCAAAAATGTGCTTAGTGAAGAAGATTCTTCGCTTAGAATTGCTTTTAATCAAGACCTGGATTAGCTGTCGCTCACACCCGCAGGGCGTGACAGGGCGTGACATTAGCCGAGTAGGACTTTGCATTCACCCTGCCAATCTGCCCACGACTCTTGACGCCCGGCTTAAATCGGCTATAATAAAAGTAACAAAAAGAACTTGTCTCGCCAGACTGGCCGAGACTACCTGAAATGATTTACTTGAGAGACAACTCCCCGGCTACCAACCTGAGTTGTCTTTTTGTTTGTCCTGTTACTCTTGCGTCCGCCTTAGAAAGGCCAGGGCCGACTTTACTCTCGAAACCCTGCGACGAACTCCTTTATCCCTACGAACGAAAGCCCGCTCAATTCCCTTATCCGCCCTGATTCGATAATAAATAGACCTTTTGTTCGCCTAATCTATTAATGCACATTATCTACTATAAATCCAGTAAAAATGAGTCGAATTTTGTTTTTTGGCAAATATTCGTATTTCTTCCGGGTCTCCGCCAGGACTTAAAGCTGTTCGCGCCACTGCCGCAGCCTTTCCAGGTCGCTTTCGTAAGAGTTGATCAGGCCGTCCAGATCGGCGCGTTGCCACTCCTGGTCTTTCCTCTCTTCCTGCCGGGCCGACCAGCGCACCACTTCAAGGCCACTCAGATCGAAACTTAGCTGCGTATAGCCGCCGTTGGCAGGGCGCGGCTTAAGGCGAGCTTTCGGACTGGGCGTCAGGTCGCGGTAGCGTTTGAGGGTCTGGGTCAGGTCGGCCAGGTCGAGCGGCCTACCTTGCTCTTTGGCCTGAGCCAGGCTTTCCTGCACGGCGGTAATCTGCCGGTCGGCTGGAAGCGCTGTCAGGCGGCGCACTAATTCGACATTATTAAGGAAGTGAGCCAGCCCTTCTTCTTCCTGCGTCCCGCCCGCGCCCAGGTTGTGAAATTTGTAACTTGGGGTTACAGCCGTAACCTGTGGGTCAACCTGGGTTTGCGGGGTTTGGCTTGCCAGCCAACCGGGGTTCAAGGCGGCGGTATCCCCGGTTACGAAAAACTCTTTGACCGCCGGAGCCAGGTTTTCCGCCGCCCGGATGCGCTGCGTGACATAGGGGCGCGACTTGCCGATGCTGGCGGCAATCTGTTTATGATCCCAGCCAAACTCAGTTGCCAGTTGCCGGTAGCTTTCGCCCTCTTCCCAGGGAGCCAGATTCTCGCGTTGCACATTCTCGATGATCGCATCCAGCAGCGGGTCGGCTCCCTCGCTGTGGTTGTCCACCAGAATAATCGGCACTCGGCCCAGGCCCAGTTCGCGAGCGGCTTGCCACCGGCGGTGTCCGGCAATAAGCTGCACCCGCCCGCCTTCGCCGCGCACTCCCAGCAGGGCTTGCAAAATACCTCGCGCCGCGATGCTGCTTTTAAGCTCTTCCAGCCCGGCCCGACTTACATGCTGGCGCGGCTGGCGCGGGTTCGGCTCGATCCGCTCCGGGGCGAGGTAAACTAGCGTGCCGCGTGGCACTTGCTCCTCGATTTCAAACAGATTACGCCGGGTCGCCATAGCCGTCTTCTTCCTGCCGCTTCTGAGCGCGGGTGCGGTCTGCCGGGATTTCGAGCCGACCCTGCGCCAGCCCTGCTGCCTCGGCCACACTTGCCGCCGAGATTTGATGTTCGCCGCCGCCCGCCCCGATCAGCAGCGCGTGATAGCCCAGCTTGCAAACTTCGCGGGGAATGCCTTTGCTGTAATCGGCCAGACTTTCGAGGGCTGCCGGGCTGAACAGGTCGTACTCGGCTCCGGCCACGTTCAGCCGATACTTGACCAGGCGCACCACTTCTTCCCGGCTCAACCGTTCCAGCCGCACCTGCGACACGATCCGGCTCATAAAATTAGGCCGGGCCGCTACCTTGCGCGATAGCTCTTCCTGGCCGAACAGGATTATCTGCACCAGCTTCTCGTTGCCGGTTTCAAAGTTCAAAAGCTGGCGCAACAGTTCGAGATTGTACTTCGTGGCGGTCTGGGCCTCGTCCACCAGCAGCACCAGCGAGTTACCGTTCTTCTGGGTTTCTTCCACCAGCAGTCCTTTGAACTGTCGCTTCAAGGCTTCCACCTGCCGCGATACTGGCGTCTGGCCAAACTCGTGCAGGATGTTGATCATCATCTGCGAAGGCGTCGCCGCCAGGTCGTCCAGGTAGGCGACCCGGTAATCGGTGCGAGAGGCCAGGCGGCTGCGAATGATCGTGCAGATCGAGCTTTTGCCCGTCCCGACTGCGCCCAGCACCATCGCCAACCCCATCCGGTCGCGCACCACTTGCAGGCCCAGCGAGATTACTTTCTTATACTGCTCGCTTAGATAGACAAAGCGCGGGTCGGTTCCCGTCACCTGAAAGGGCGGCTCGAACAAACCGTAGAAGTTGACATAATACTCCTGACCCAGGCGATCAAGGTTAGCATCGCCTTTTTTAGAGCCGGAAGCTCCGTTAGCTTTTCTATTTTGCGTGGGTGTGGTCATTGCCGCTTATACTTCCCGATCCTTGAGCAAGCTGTTACGCTACGAATGTTTCTCATGTCTTACTACCATGATTATAAGGGGCAATGTCAAGAGATTTTAGCCTAAAATTGGTCAAAAGCGGAAAATTCACCCACAAATTTTCGATTTTGGTATTGTTTATTCAAACTATGAATACTCACAATCTTGAATCATAATTGTAAAGTTTAATTGGCTGAAAAGTTGTTTGTATTCAGTCTATCAGCCTCGTCAAACGATGCTAACTACACAGGTTGTGTCAGACACAAATAAAGAAGCCTACAATCATTATAGGCTTCCTTTAAAAACTACAAATATTGCTTGTCGCCTAGAAATTTAGTAACAAAACCTTTTACTTTTTCTTTCCTTTGTGTATTGCAGCTGTATGAAGAACCCAACCTTGACCTGTTTGTTGAGTGGGAGGTAAAGGATTGCCTGCTGTCGAGGTTGCTTGATAACCAGTCCAAGTGCCATTCTGATCTTGTAGATCATAAAGACCTGATCTAGGAGTAATAACACCGGGTTTGAAAATGTTTTCGGTGTACGCCTCGTGACCGCGCATGTTACTATTATCGTTATCTTCTCTACTACGCCGAAATCTAAACATTGTTATTCTCCAACTTAATTCTATGACTTTTGAATAAAGTAATGAAACAATTATAACGAGCCTTTTACTTCAACACAGTGATCAATATCACACTATTCTTGTATCCTCTCAAAAATCCGAGGTAACATCCATTTCTTGTATCTTTTCAAAAATCCGGGGTAAATCTAATTCTCTGAACTCAAAATAGTCTTATTTTGCTGGTTTACCACGAAAAATTGAGAGGATACCTCTGCGGGTGCGAGCGAAGGGAAGCATCTTTTTAATTAAGCAAAAGTGCCTTATCTAGCCGACCTCATTTGACGAAGCTGCTAAACTTTAGCTGGATAACACTTGTGCAAAAATACAAAACTTGAACCTGAAAATCAAAGGTTGCCAGAGAACCTCATTAGCCACACTTTCAGCCTATGTTTCTTCCCGCCTGAAACCCGCCTTTTGTAAGCTTTGATAATATCACTTCGCCTGACCTTTGAATTGCCCGGCCAGTCTAGCCAGGCGTATCCATTCTTTAACAAGGAGGAGTTAGTGGTGATAAATTCTAAAAAGTCCCTGATAAGCTTGCTATTATTGGTGTTACTAACCGGCCTGGTGTTGATAGCTTGTGCCGAACAGGTTTCGGTTCCGGTCAGCCCCAGTGCCACCCGGTCAGCCTCGTCTCCTGTCTTTACTCAGGCGGTTAGCCCGCCCGGTTCGGCGACTGCTTCTAATACGGCTGAACCAATTTCGCCTACACCCGCCCAGACCGTTACCCCGGTCGGTCAAATCGTTTCGACCGCACCGATGAGCAGTTCGCGGGCCAGCCACACCGCTACTCTGCTCCCCAGTGGCAAGGTGCTAATTGCGGGCGGCTTCGAGCGCGAAGGGGTCTTCTTAGCCAGTACCGAACTTTTCGACCCGCTTGCCAACAAATTTACTCCCGCCCAGACGATGAATCAGAGCCGGATCAGCCATACTGCTACTCTGCTCCCCGGCGGCAAAGTGTTAATAGTTGGTGGCCTGAGCGGACGAAGTGCCACCAACTCGGCTGAATTGTACGATCCGGGGAGTGGTCAGTTCCAACTGACTGGCAACCTGGGCGAAGCTCGCACCGATCACACTGCTACTTTGCTTTTGGATGGCAAAGTTTTGGTAGTCGGCGGCACGACGACGGGAACCCAGGCCGGCACTTTAGCAACGGCAGAGATTTACGACCCGGCGACTGGTCAGTTTCAGCCGACCGGTTCCCTTTCGAGCGGCTTGACTTCCCATGCCTCGACGCTTTTGCCGGGCGGTAAAGTCTTGATCACGGGCGGCGCGACCGCTCCCCACCAACTTTTCGCGGGAGCCGAACTATACGATCCCGCTACTTCCCGTTTTAGCCCGACTGGTCGCCTCAACTTCTTACGCTACAAACATACCACCACCCTTTTGCCGGATGGTGAGGTGCTGATTTTGGGTGGCGCGGACGAGCGAGACTGGCAAGGTTTACGTCTGCCGGTAGAATTGTATAACCCGTCCAGAGCGGCTTTCGTGTCAGGAGCCGATTTGCTCTCAGGTCACTTCAAAATACCAACCGGGGCGATCCTTTTAGCCAGTGGCAAAGTTCTGGTGGCGGGTGGTAGTCGGCAGGTTGAGCTATACGATCCGGCGACCCGCCGCTTTAGCTCGGTAGCCGGAAGTCTAAGCGACTCATTTTATTTCCCAACCGCCACCCGGCTCGACGATGGGCGCGTGTTGCTGGTCGGGGGCTACAGCAACGGACAGCGCGGCCCGGTTTGTACCCCCAACGCCTGGCTCTACCAATCTTAATATTGGAAGTGACTAATCCTGCTCTACCGTCGGGTGCAGCACGTAGTAGACCGAGCGGCCACTTGTGCCGATTTTTTGCAGGATGTGGAGTTCAAGCAATTCTTTGAGGTCGGCCAGGGTTGCATCTTCGGCCAGGCCGGTCACGGCGCGGTAGTTCGTGTTGGTGATACGCCCGGTACGGATCAGGTAGCGGAGAGCCTCGATCTGCCGGGCTTTGAGCCGCACCAGGGGCAGCTTTTCGAGGATTGTATTCTCGTGCAGCCGGGTATGTCCCTCTACGGCGGGCAGAGTTGATAACGGCCTGACCGGTCGAACGGTAGGGCTTAGCTCGGTTTGAGTTACAAAATGGCTCGTCGGCAGGGTTTGGGACGCGATTTCGAGGGCCGGAGTGTTGCGGAGCGTCACGCGGAAATAATTCTCGTCGGCCTCGAAGCCGGGGACAGGTAGGCCCGCTTCCAGCATCGCCGAACGCATCCGACCAATGCCGCTCCCGAACCGCTCCACGTAGCCGAGCGTGTGCAGCATCTCGACCAGGCGCGGATTGCGCGGGCGGTGGCGGTTTTCGAGTGTGTTCAGGGTCAGGCCGGGCAAAAGACCGCCTGGGTTTTCCGCTACCAACCGATCATCGAAAATCATCAGATGGGCCGGAACGAGGTTGTAGTAATCCCGGTGGGCCAGCAAATTGACGATCATTTCGCGGTAGGCTGCAATCGGATATTCTGGCATTTCCTGCGCGGCCAGGCTACCGCCCGGTCTGGCGGGTAGTTGTAGAGGGTGGCGGATGTTCTTTTCGACAAACCGGGCGGCAGCTTCGATCATCTGAGGCAACGAGCCGCGAATAGTCAGGCGATCAAGCACGCGGTCGCTGGTCGAACCGGCAAAGCGAGCGGCGATAATCTGTGCGCCGGGAACCCAAAAATCCGGGGTAGGGCTGAAGAAAAGAGCCGCCGCTACGTTCGGCACGGGTTGGCCTTCGTCCAGCAAGGCACAGCCGAGGTTGCGGAGGATCTCGAAACGGCTTAGATGAGCGTAAACCTGGGGAGAATAATCGTTCAAACGGCGGTGCAGGTAAGCCTCGATTGCGGCGTTATCGAGGTCTTCTAGCTTCAGGTGTTGCACCGGGCTTTGCTCGTGGTGCAAGATGCCCCGCCGATAGGCCAGAGCCTGGGCCTGGTCGAAGGTGATAATCTTATTGTACGAGCCGACCCGCAACCGGTAGACCCCGGCGACGGCGTGAATAGCCGGTAAACCTGTCGGCACGAAGGCTACCACGACGCTCAACCCGTCGCTCGTCCGCACGCTTTCGACCGTCACGCGCCCGGCCAGCGACGGCTCGACGTTTGCGGCGGCAGAATAGAGGCGATCAATAACAGTTTTTGGTCGGTTCACCCCTACAATCGCGCCGTCATCCGCTACCCCGACGAGCAGCCAACCGCCCTGCGAGTTCGCCATTGCGCCCAGGACTTCGGCCAGGGCTTGCTGTTTCTCGCTTTCCAGCTTAAACTCGACCCTGGTTTCCTCGTCGCGGGCAACTATTGCTTTTAGCTCGTCCTCGCTCATCAGTTGTCCAGAAAAGCCCCCAGCCGTTCGACAATCTCGGCCAGGTACTCTTTTTCATCCTTCAAAAGCCGATAATCGCTCTTTTCGGCCAGTTTCTCGAACTTCTCGGTGGCATCTTCCAGGCGTTTAAGGGCTTTAGCACGTTGCACTCGTTCCGGCGAGAGCAGTCCTTCTCCATCTTTTTCACGTGAAGCATTGTGAAAGTTCTCACCATCTGTCGTACTACGGTTGCTTGTGATTTCATGATCAATCTTACTATTGCTGGCCGCTTTACCGCTTTCTCTGGCTTCGTTCAGGAGGCTCCGCAAGCCCTCGAAGGTTAAACCGTCCTCTAGCACCTGCTCGATCAGCCTCGAACGTTGGCCCGCGTCGCCCACGCTCTTGAGGAGGCCGGCGTGGCTAAGAGTTTCGTGCTTTAGCTCGACCATATTCTTGACATCCTGGGGAGCTTCGTACAGGGTCTGGCGCAATTGCACCCAGCTACGCTTCTTGCCGATGACCTGAGCCACCTCTTCAATCGTCATATTTTGCGAGTTATACAGGTAGCCGACCACGTTAGCCTCGCCTAGCGGCGTCAGGTCTTCGCGGGAAAAGTTCTCACTCGCCATGATCCGGGCCATCTGCGTATCCGTCAGCTCGATAATTTTGACCGGCAAGTGGGTTAGTCCGGCCCGCCGCGCCGCCTCTCGCCGCCGGTGGCCGTAGGCTAACTCGTACTGGTTGGGGCCACCGCGCTTGTGCCGGGCTAAAAGCGCACCGTAAAAGCCGTTCGCCCGGATCGAGCTTGCCAGTTCGTCCAATCCGTCTTCGTCCAGAGTTGGCCGGGCCAGGTGTTGAAAAGGGTTATCGTGCAGGTTTTGGATTTCAATTTCCTGAATCGGTAAATCCTGGCTGGCCCGTTCGAGTTCTTCCCGAAAAGGATTGGCCGTATCTTCGCCCACCACGCCCAGCCGTCCGGCCCGTGCTGCGGCAGGGCTGGCGTTGCGCTGGCCCTTCATCGCTCCCTTAAAATCTTTTGCTGGCATCTGGCTTACCTCTGCTCCGGTTGGGCCAGGCTCATCCGCCGGGCTACTTCGTCCGCCAGGGCGCGGTAATCAGCCGCCAGCGCACTGTCGGAAGCATAGAGCGGCACGGGCGTTTCCATTGCCGCCGCCTCTCGCGCCAGGGTCGAGCGACGAATCTCGCTCTTGAAAATATGGTCGGGGAAGCGGCCCTCGGCTTCGTCCCGCACCCCCTGCATGATGCGGGTGCGGTCGCCCATCGTGATAAACACGCCCAGGAAAGTCGTTGGCAGATTATAGACGGCGGCGTTATCCTGGGCCAGAGTTAGCAGGGTATCCACCGACCGCAAAGCCCACGGGCCATCTACCGGAACCAGGAAGAAATCCGAGGCGTTCAGCACATTCACGGCAAATTTGCCCAGGTTCGGTGGGCTGTCCAGAATAATCAGGTCGTAAAGACCTCGCGCCGCTTCCAGAGACCGCCGCAAGCGCAAATCGGCCCCGGTCATGCCGGGCAGATTGATTTCAACCGCCGCCAGGTCTACCGAAGCCGGTACGAGGTCAACTCCCTGGAACCGGGTCGTCACGGCAATTTCGTGCGCCGCCGCCCGGCCCAGGTACAGGTCGGAGACTGTGCCGGGCAAGCCTTCCTCCCGCAGGAAATCCACCCCAAGCTGCAAGCTCAGATGGGCTTGCGGGTCACTATCTATTCCTAGCACTTTGTAGCCGCGTTCGCCAAAAATCGCCGCCAACGCCGCCGCCGTGGTAGTCTTGGCCGCGCCGCCTTTCTGGTTGCTCAGACCGAGCGTGCGTGCCGATCCCACTTGATTGCCCATTTTTCCTCCCGCTCCCCAAACATGGGTTTAGCTCGCCTGAAATTAGCTCATAAATTTATTATAACATAGTCCGGCGGCTTTTCTACCGCTTAGTGGCCTGAAAGGGGGTAAAAATTAGAACGCTATTTGACATAACGCTTTTTTTGACTTTATTATAGCACACCGCCATCAAAAATAGAGACTTGGTATCCTTTCATTTTTTCGGGGTAAAGTTGGCAAGATCCGACTTCTCTGGAATCTAATTTATG
The DNA here is from genome assembly GCA_038206175.1 of Chloroflexia bacterium. Classification (GTDB taxonomy): domain Bacteria; phylum Chloroflexota; class Chloroflexia; order Chloroheliales; family Chloroheliaceae; genus 54-19. The sequence continues at coordinate 5,774 of JBBRBE010000091.1, read as the reverse complement.
AGATTTACCGCGAATGTTTGAAAGGATACGAGACTTATTATCATAGTAGGAGTGAAAGAGCTATGACAGAGTGGATAAGTTCGGAAGGTGGCCCGCTGCTGCTAATACCGGAAAAGCTGTTGATGGCTAAGTGTTGTAGATTTCAATCTCGTAAATTCGGGTTGCCAGATTGTTTGGGTCCGACTGAGCCGTTACGATGTTTAGCCGCACGTACTGTGCATTTACCCGGCTAAAAGTATGAGTTGTGACGTTAGACGTGTTGTTCGTCACCGAAGCAACTGTAGTCCAGGATGAACCGTTAGAACTTACCTGAAGGTTAAAATCTTTCGTATTCCAGGCTGCATTCTCGCCGCCAGCACCAGCGTGCTTTACTACAATCTGGCTCAGATTGTTGGTACCACCCAGGTTAACCTGCAAATACTGTCCACCAGACCCTCCTGAACACCACTTAGTAGACGTGCTACCATCTACGGCCTTATCAGGAGTTTCTGATGAGGCACAAGCGGTCGAGCCGGTAACACTTTTATTCAAAGCCAGGTTAGCGGGAGTAGTAGCACTCACCGCCAGGTTATCCAGGTTCAAATAGTTGGAATTACCGACTGAAGTATCGAGCGTGAGAGTAATCGAATTAGAACCAGCGTTGAGAGTAGCTGTCGCCGAGGATTGGTTGTTCCAATTGCTCCAACTGCCGGTACTAGCAAAGGACAGATTGTTGTTTATGGTTGTATTATTAACTACCAGCTTACGAGTAGCATTACCAGCACCGGCACTATAGTGGAAGTTTAGCAGATAAGAGCCAGCACTGGCCGAGTTGACCGTAAAAGTGACATACTGGCCGTTACCATTCCAGCAACAGCGGTAGCCTGTACCGGTATAACCACTATAGTTACTCTCGTTAGAAACGTTGCTGCTGGCATTTTCAGCTTCATATACTGAACCGTTGCCGGTAGAACTGAAGGGAATAGCAGCGTTAAAAGCATCCAGGGCTGACCCTTGTCGCGCGGCATCGGCACTATCGAACGGTCCGGCCCAGCTAATGCCAAACTGATTTGAGCCGTTATGGTCGTTGTTCCAGATCGAGTCTGCCTGCGTCATAATGTAATCTTTGTAGGACTGAGTATTAGTATTGTTATACAAATAGGACAGATTACGCATGAAGACCCCTTTAAAGGTCGCACCATCGGCCCCGCAATCAGGTTCACACGGCTCCTTGAGGATACCACCGGGGCTTAAGCTACTGCTGGAAATGACGGCATTAGCAATCGCTTTGGCTTTATCTAGCTGCGTAACATCGTTAGTAGCTTTGTATAAATCTATCAGCCCGCCAACAATAACGCCCTGGTTGTAGGTGTAGGTTGGTTTGCCGTTGTTGTTGCAGCTATTGTCCAGGCCGTCGTTAACCAGGTCGCTACCATTAATCATGCCGCTATTGTTAAACCAGTTCCATTCACGCTGCGCCCAATCCAAATAGCTACCAGAGCCACCATCGCCGGGAGTGCGATTGTGAAGCTGGGCGGCAATAGCCAGGAAAAGTTCGTTGGCTATGGCGTTCTTGGTGCCCCAGATGTAACCACCCCCGGCCTCCTTGCTCCAAAAGATGCCACCACCGCAATAAGTGGTATCCCAACCGTTTTTCAGGTCGTTGAAAATTGTCTTTGCCATGTTCAAATAGCGGCTGTCGTTGGTCAGATCGTAAGCCTTAATCCAGGCCAACGCCCACCAACCTTCATCGTCATAATAGTAGTTGAGGAAATTACCGCTACTGTTGCGGTCGTAGGTGTTAGAAATGTCCCCGCGATAGGTGGTAGAGTTCGTCTGCGCCGAATAATCTATTACCCCTTCCAAAATGTTAGCCGAATTCCACCAGCCGGTAGTATCCCACAGACCATTGGAAGAGTTATACCAGCCCTGTAACGTCGCTATGGTCGCGTCGGCCTCGGCCCTATAGTTACCAGCGGCCTTGACCGATAGGGGCCAGAATGCGAAGTTAGCACTAAGTAATCCCACCAGCACTACCATCCTAAAACCAGATGTGGCCGTGGCAAGCCAAAGTTTTTTTGACAACATCGTCTACTCCTTAGAGCTATGGCAAAGACAATAAAAGCTCACCTGTTCAAGGACACACCAAATTAAAGCTGTTTTGTTTTACAACATAATCAACTCGAACCATATGATGAAACTAAAAAGAGTGGGTCATCCCTGGGTCAGTAGCACCAGCGAGCGCAGGTTTTAAAGCTATCTGCCGACAATAATAAGTACGAGAAATCATAATCACCGGGGAGTTAGCTTGTTGACCTATCCAAGTATATATCATTAATTATTAGGTATGTCAATATATTATATGGGGATGTTTGTAAATTCATACTAACCTACTGGCACTAAACCTGGTTCTGTCAGTTCTCAAGGCGCGGACAATTATAGGTTTCAAAGCTTCGGCCAGTGCCGCCCGTTTTTGTAAGACTTTTGAGGACTAAAGCTTACGCCAGGTGTGAGCTTCTAACACCCAGATTTCGCCCGAACTATAGCTAGTACCCAACGTAAAAAAGACAATAGCCTGGCGAGCCTCGTCATAAATTACCTGCCCGCCTTCATTCCACGGCACATAATCTGGTTTTTGCTCGTCGAGATAGGTGAGTTGTGGGTCAGACGACCACTTTAGCCCATCCCAATAAGATACTCTATTCACTTTTGCCAGTTGTCCGCCCACCCCATTACTGCCTAGCAGCACTACTACTTTGCGGCTCTGGTCATAAACCAGGCCAATCGGGTTGTCTACAAAGGGTTTTTGGGCGGCGGGCAGGTTTTCCTGATGCCAGTCCTGACCATTCCAGGTCCAGGTATCATTCAACACCTCAGGATTAGTCAGGTTAGACCCTCCTCCATACCCACCAAATAATAGCACCTTGTTGAACGACGCAGCCGAAGTTAAGACCGGAGCAAACACGATGGCCGCGTGAAAACGGGGAGGCGGGGGCGTGCTGACCTGTTTTTGCGTCCAATCTTGACCATCCCAAATCCAGGTATCATTAAGATAGTAGGCCTGGTTTTGCTGGTTGCTTGTAATTCCGCCAAATAATACTACCTGCTCATGCGCTGCGTCGTAAACCAGGGCCGGGTCATTACGGGCGGGTGGTACGTGCCTGGGTCGTTTTTGGAGCCAATCCTGACCATCCCAGATCCAGGTATCGTTAAACGTTTCTTCATTTGGGCCGCGTCCCCCAAATAAAACTAAGTGGCGTTGCACGGCATCATAGACCAGACTGGCACTTACTCGAACAGAGGGGAAATGGGCTGGTTGTAGGCGTTGCCAACCTTTGCTATCCCAGGTCCAGGTAGTATTGACGTACCGGGTTGGTTCGTAAAGTTTGCCCCCGAAAGTCGTAATTCTTTGCTTGCTTGCGTCGTAAGCCATCGCCGCCCCGCTATGAATTGGATTATCTTCGCTTCTTACTAAGACCGTCGGCACAAGCGGGGTTGAAGGGGTCGAGATAGTTGTAAGAGCAGGAGTCGTTGGGGCGGATACAGAGGCAATAGTAGTAGTGGCACGAGTAGTAGCAGACCCAGGCCGAACGGTGGCGGTACTTAAAGCGAGGGGAGAAGGAGTAGGTACTTCACCGCAAGCGATCAGCTCCAGACAACCCACTAACACCAACACTAGAACCGCAAAGGGCCTGGCACAGCGAGTGAGCATAACTTCCTCCTTATAAAAGCTTTAAAAGAGTTTCGCGTTGTAATAACTACAATACTTTCGGTGGAGGGTAGTTACGTTTTCGTCCGAAATAATGCAGAAAATCCTTTCAGGGATGCTGTCTCCCTTTTCGGGATAAATTTGCAAAAAACCTGGCCTCTGCACTAAGGCTAGACTAAGCTGCATTAAAGCTTTATAATAAAGCAGGTTCCGACCTACGCAGATGGTTTAGCTTCGGGGAAACGACGGTGTGGCACATTCTAGCAAAGAGATGAGATAAAATGCGTTGGCAAGAAACGCCCTACCTGTTACCTTTGTTGGCGGCATCAGCCCTGGCTGTAATAATTGCAACCTACGCCTGGCGGCATCGGCAAGCTCCCGGCGCAATTCCTCTGACGGTTCTTTTGCTGGCGGCGGCGCAGTGGTCGCTCGGCTATGCTCTCGAACTGGGCAACACCGAGCTACCCAACCAGATTTTCTGGGCCAATTTTAGCTATCTGGGTATTTTGACCGTTCCGGCTTCCTGGCTGGCTTTTTCTCTCCAATATACCGAACACCACAAATGGCTGACCCGGCGCAACCTGGCTCTCCTGGCAATCGAACCGCTCGTAACCCTGGCCCTGATCGCCACCAACGCCGCGCACGGCTTCTTTCGGAGCGGTGCAGTTTCGGATACTAGCGGCCCGATTGTCGTGCTGCACTCAGAATTTGGCCCCTGGTACTGGCTCAACCTGGTCTATTCCTACGGGCTGATGCTGGCTGGGGCCGGGCTGATCGTGCGGGCTATCGTGCGGTCGCCTCGGCTTTATCAGGGACAACTGGGTTCGCTTCTGGTGGGTTTTTCGGCCTCGTGGGTGGTCAATATACTGGAAAACGTCGGCGTCCGGCCTTTCCCCAACTTTAGCCTGACTCCTTTCAGCTTCATTCTAACCGGGTTGGCCCTCGCTTCGGCGATCTTCCGTTTCAAAATATTCGACCTCGTGCCGGTCGCCCGCGCTACGGTGGTGCAGAGCCTGAGCGATGGCGTGGTGGTGCTGGACGAGCAAAACCGCTTCGTAGACATGAACCCGGCCGCCCAGCGCATCTTCGGCCTCGAACTTTCGGCGGTAGCTGGCAAGCCCGCCCGCTCCCTGCTACCGACGACCTGGTCGGAAGTGGCCGAGCGTTATCGCAAAGTGCCGGAAGCTGACACCGAGATCGAACTAGGCCCACCCGACGGGCGACGCTACTACGATATGCACATCTCGCCCCTGCACGATGCCGAAGGACGGTTGAGCGGTCGGGTCATTTTGCTCCACGACATCACCGAGCGAAAGCGAGTGCAGCAGGAATTGCAACGGGCCAAAGAAGCCGCCGAAGCCGCGAACCGAGCTAAAAGCGCGTTCCTGGCAAACATGAGCCACGAACTTCGCACTCCGCTCAACGCGATTATCGGCTACAGCGAAATGCTCGAAGATGAATTGCACGACAGCTCCGACTACCTCGCCGACCTCCAACGCATTTCGGCGGCGGGTAAACACCTGCTCTCGCTGGTCAACGACGTGCTAGACCTTTCTAAAATCGAGGCGGGCAAGATGGAGCTACGCCTCGAAATTTTCGATATTGCGCCTCTGGTGCGCGAAGCCGCTGCCACGGTGCAACCCCTGATAGACCAAAACGGCAACATTTTGACGGTTGAATGCGACCCCGCCACCGGCTCGATGCTGGCCGATGAAACGAAAGTCCGCCAGACCCTTTACAACCTGCTCAGCAATGCCGCCAAGTTTACCACCCAGGGTTCGGTCAAACTGTCGGTGCGGCGCGAGAAAAGCGACGGCACGATCTGGATTATCTTCCAGGTGGCCGATACCGGCATCGGCCTGAGCCACGACCAGCTAGAACACCTTTTCCAATCTTTTACTCAGGCCGACGGTTCGACTACCCGCAAATACGGTGGCACGGGCCTGGGCCTGAGCATCACCCGCCGCTATTGCGAAATGATGGGTGGCTCGATCACCGTCCAGAGTCAGCCCGGCCAGGGTTCGACCTTTACCGTCCGCTTGCCCGCTTTCGTGCAGGAATCGCCCGACCCCAACCCTGCCGAACC
>JBBRBE010000090.1:0-25072 GCA_038206175.1 Chloroflexia bacterium | reverse complement strand
CGCCGCTCTCGCAACCGCTCGACAATATCCTGGTAAGCCTGGCTGCGGTCGGGGGTGGCGTGACGGCGGGGAGCATCCCAGTGACGGCCTTTTTCGCCATTGCAGCCAGGATGAGTCAGGCCCAGATTATCCAGTTCATCGCCCCCGCCCAGCACCCGCGGAAAGATATGCTCGATATTCGCCCCGAAACCGTCCGAGTTGCGAAAACTTAACCGTCCGTTGCAAATCAGGCATTTACCAACCCACTGTCCGTCTAACTGCTCGAAAGTGCGATCCGTCTGGGCGATCTGCCGCATCAACTCGACCGTTCCGCTGGATTTTTTCATCCAACCAACCTCTTGCTAGACCTTGAAAAGGCAAAATCTCAATCTTTTTACAGTTCTCTAACCAGCCAGATGGCCCGGTAGGGTTCCAGCATCACCCGGTTATCCCAAATATACAGGGCGGGGTGGTCGGCCCGGCGTACATCGTGCAATTCGCCTGACCAGCCTTGCCCTCGGATTATAGCGGCGTTGACCGATTGCGGCAAGGGCGAAAAGTTGCACAGGGCCAGGAAATGACCGGACGGATGCTGCCGGGCGTAAGCGAAAACGTGTTCGTTATCAGTCCACTGGGCTTCGACCAGGCCCGTGCCGTGGAGCGGTCGGAGGCGGCGACGCGCTTCGACCAGTTCGCGCATTCCGGCCCAGAAGCGGCCTTCCCACGAGGTTGGGTCGTGACGACGAGCGGCTTTAGCCCAATCCATCGGTGGGCGATGCATCCATCGGCTATCCGCCGCTTTATCGGGGTTCTTGAGGTAGCCGTAATCGTTCAAAAGGCCGATCTCGTCGCCCATATAGATCAGCGGAATACCGCCGTAAGAAAAGGCGATACTGTAGAGCAGCATCACCCGTGCCAGAGCGAGTTCTGCCGCCGCCTCGTCGCCGGTTTCGAGGGCTTTTTCCAGCCCGGCCAGCGATGCGGCCATTCCGTTCATGCGGCCATCCCCGGTCTGAGGGTTGAACTGGAAGATTTCGCCTCGTGAGTACGAGCCGAGAAACTGGCCCGAATAAAACTGATTGAGGAACTGGCGGTGCAAATAAGCGTTTTCGCCGACGGCCCCGGCGTTTTCGTCCGTGATCGCCCAGCCGATGTCATCGTGACAGCGCACATAGGTAATCCAGGTCGTGTTGGAGGGTGGGGGCGGCATCTCCTTCAAGGTCTGGGTCATGATGTTGACCTTCTGGCTGGCAAGGGCACTCCAACCCGTGACCATCAAAGAATTGTTGTAGGCAATGTCGCATTCTTTCCCGGCGTGGCGGTCGGTTCCCAGATATGCAATTAGTTCCTGCGGCGGGACAATTGCCTCGGCCTTGAAGATTACGGCAGGCGCAACGACGCGCACCAGAGCGCGGAAAGCTTGCAGAAGATCGTGAACTTCGGGCTGGTTCTGGCTGTGTGTTCCCAGCCGCTTCCACATAAATGGTACCGCGTCCAGCCTCAACACGTCTACCCCTCTATTTGCCAGGAAGAGCATGTAATTGAGCATCTCGCGGAAGACTGCCGGGTTAGTATAATTTAAGTCCCACTGGTACTCGTTGAAAGTCGTCCAGACCCATTTGCCGGTTCCGGCCATCTGGGGATAGAAAGTGAAATTGCCTTGCTTAAATTCAGGAAAAACTTCGGGCAGCGTCTTTTCGTACTCGTCGGGTAAGGTGTGGTCGTCGAAAGTGAGGTAGTAGTCGAGGTAGCGCGGTTCTCCGGCCATTGCTCGCCTGGCCCATTCGTGTTCTTTAGCCGTGTGATTTACCACCAGGTCAATGCACAAGCTCATACCCTTTGCCCGCATATCGCTTGCCAGAGCCGCCAGGTCTTGCATAGTACCAAGCTGCGGGTTAACTTCGCAATAATCTTCGACTGCGTAGCCGCCATCGTTCTGGCCGGGCCGTGGTTTGAGCAGGGGCATCAGATGAAGGTAGGTAAGCCCTAACTCGCGGGCATAATCGAGGTGTTCCCGCACACCTTGCAGATTGCCCGCGAACAGGTCTACGTAGTAAATGCCTCCCACCTGGCTTTCGCGCTGGAACCAATCGGGCGTAATCTCACGTTCGTAATCTAACTCCTTCAGGTCAGCCGGACGCAAGGCGTAATGTTCGGCCAGCAGACGGGCCAGGCTTTCGATTTGGTTTTCAAATTGAGGGTGCTGGCCGTATAGCCGCGAGAACGATTCGTAGAAATCAACCCAATAACGCTCAAGTCTTGTCTCGAAAACCTTCTTATTTCGGGTAGTTTGTTCCGGCCCCTGTTCCAATCCTGCTAATAAATGATTTACCTTCTCAAAAGCGTCTTTGCTGGCTTGAGACATATACAGCACGTTCTGCATCTAGCTGGCTTACTCCTTTAAACGTTTCGTTTTAGCAACCTACAATCTTTTAGTTCTTTGTACTTATTCTTTATTCTAACCGGGCAATCGTGCTACGCTTGACCATGTGGGTATCGAGGCGGATTAGCTGAGGGGGTTGAGGGCCGTTTTCCAACCGCTCGATCAAGCGGGCAACGGCAATCTCGCCCATTTCGGCCATCGGTTGCTGCATCGTACTAAGTTCGAGGATTTCGGAAAGTTCGATCCCGTCGAAACCCATCAACGATAGATCGTCTGGCACTCGCAGTCCCAGCGACCGGGCCACTTCCAGCGTCCCCAGAGCTTGAATATCCGAAGCGGCAAAAATAGCCGTAGGCAATCGGGCCAGAGTCAACAACTGTTGGGCCGCCAATCGCCCGCCTTGCCGGGTCCACTCCGAAGTCACCATCAGTTCCGGGTCAAATTCTATGTCAGCTTCGGCCAGGGCGCGATGTACTCCGATTAGCCGGTCGTTGGCCTGATTGAACTTGAAATTACCTTCGATCACCCCGTTGATGAAGCCAATCCGCCGGTGGCCCTGGTCGAGCAAGCCGCGCATGGCTTGATAGGCACCTTCGACATTGTTGACTACCAGCGAAGTTAGCCGGGGATGATAAGCGTCCACCAGCACTGCCGGTAAACCAGCCTCTTCAAAATTCAAGGCGGTTGCATCGTCCGGCGAAAGCGAGACGACAATCAGACCATCCACCTTGCGGCGCATGGGTAATTCCGAAAAATAGCGGTCGCGTTGTCCGTTCGTTTCAACGTTGTAGACGACCATTTCCTGACCGAGCCGAGCCGTAGCCGCCTCGATACCGCGCAACACTTCTATCGAAAAAGGACGCGTAAAGAAAGGGACGATCACGCCTAGCGAACCGGTGCGTCCTCGGATCATACTGCGGGCAATCGGGTCTGGTCGGAAATTGAGGCGAGCAATAACTTCCAGCACCCGCTCACGGGTCGAGTCTTTGACCGATTGGCTGCTGTTAATCACACGAGAGACCGTGCCTACACCTACTCCTGCTTCGCGGGCAACGTCATGAATTGTAACGCCCATAGCAATAGCACCTATCTTCAGCCGGGCTGAATCAATGGAAACCGTTCCACCAAAACGTTTAAGATTGAGTTATCTTAGCATACTCTTTTTGTCCTGTAAAATACTTTGTGCCTTCTTATGACGCCGATACCTTACTTATCTGGAAGCCTTTCCAGCCTGTATTACCTGGAAATTACCCTCAAAACTTAGCTCTAAATAAAAGCCCTGCAATGACCATTCACCGAAGGTCATTGCAGGGCTTTTATGTTTAGAATAGTACAACTTTCATTACGAGCGTAAGTCCTGGCAATTGTAGCGGTACAAAAAGGTTTAATTACCAGCCTAACCTTGCAATGTTAACTCCGCATTCGGTTGCCCGTGAAGAGCTTTAGTTGCCCGCCTTTTTCGACCCGCAGCGCACCGCCACCGTTTTTGAGGGTAGCCAGGCCATCTTTGGCTAGTCCCACCCAGGTTCCGGCAGAAGTGTTGCCACTGCCACTTACGATGCCAATACCGAGGCCGGTATTGCCACTGATCAAATTGTAGGCCGACTGAGCATTATTGCCAATCTGGTTGTTGTTACCGGTGATCTGTAAGCCACCACCGTTAGGAGCCGCCATCAGACCATCCATCGTACCAATCCAGTTACAGTAGAAAGCGTTATCGTTGCCGTTGGCTTCGATGCCATAACCCTCGAACCCATTGATTGCCAACCCGGTCACGCTTGTCTTATTGGTCAGGCTCAGCCCTGGGCCGGCGAACAAACCAGACCTGGTAAGTTTAGTGGCCGGTTTGCTGCGTGGAAAACCACCGTCACTGGTGCAACTGCCCTCCACATGCAGGTCGTGTGTACCGGGGTTGATTAGCACCGGCAAAGCACTGGTGAGCGTAATTTCCGAAACGCCTGTGATTGTAATCTGGACGTCCTGCGTGCCAATTTTGCTGTTGGCATAGATGATCGCACTCCGCAGAGTGCCGCAGTCAAGAGTGTCACTCCCTTTATTAACCAGTAGCTGATCACAGGAGTCGGCAACCACTACTGTCACGGTACTGGAAGTGCTGCCGTTGAAATTAGCGTCATTACCGTACTCTGCCGTGATCGAGTGACTACCGATAGCCAGACTCGTCGTGCTAAAGGTCGCCACACCTGAGCCGTTGAGAGTGCCACTACCGATGGTTGTCGCTCCGTCTTTGAAGGTGACAGTACCAGTAGGCGTACCTGCCCCTGGCGCGACCGGGCTGACCGTGGCCGTGAAGGTCACGTTCTGACCAGAAGAAGGCGTGGCGGTCGAAGAGGTCAGGCCCGTGGTGGTGTCGGCTTTGCTGACCACCTGGCTCAGGACGGAGGAAGTGCTGGTCGCAAAGCTAGTATTGCCGTCGTAGACCGCCGTGATCGAGTGACTAGCAACGGCCAGAGTGGTTGTGCTAAAGGTTGCCAGACCTGAGCCGTTGAGAGTGCCGCTACCAATGGTCGTTGCCCCGTCCTTGAAGGTGACAGTGCCGGTAGGCGTCCCACCTAAAGAACTTACCTGGGCCGTGAAGGTCACGCTCTGACCGAAAGTTGAAGGGTTGAGTGAACTACTCACGGTCGTGGTAGTACTGGCGGGGGGAACAGCGTTAACCGTCTGGCTCAGGGTCGCCGAAGTGAGGGTGTTAAAGTTGGTATCGCCTTCGTAGACTGCCGTGATCGAATGTACACTCTGGCTCAGGCTGGTCGTGCTAAAGGTCGCCACTCCTGCCGCGCTGACGGTTCCACTTCCTAAAGTGGTTGTCCCGTCCTTAAATGTCACGTTTCCGGTCGGACTAAGACTGGCCGTTGAGCCAGGGTCAAGCGTAGCCGTGAAGGTCACGTTTTGGCCGACCGTCGAGGGGTTGAGCGAAGAAGTCAAGGTGTTAGTGGGGTCGGCTTTGCGAATCACCTGACCCCACCAGGTTCCCCATCGGCTACCCCCGGAAGGAGTCGCCGCGTATTCCTGGATAGTCCAAAAATTCGAGTCGTTGAGCGGATCGACACTGGTGTTACTGTAATCACCCCAGCGATTGTTTGGGCCGCCATAAGTCTTGTAATAGCTGGCTTCGCCAGCTTTCAGAACTGCTTCTGACTGCATCGTGTTGGTCACATCGGTGCTTGTTCGGAAAGTGTAATTGGCACTGGCGTACTGGGTGGACGAGAAGCGCGAGAAACCAATCATGGCTTCGTTCGAGCGGTTGACCGCAATGGTCGGGTAGGCGTAGAAGTTTACCCCTGAAACATCTTCAATTCGACTACGCTGTAAAACCGTGCCGGAGGTACTCATTTGCCACCATTGCACGGCACTGCGGGTAGGTCCGCTATTGGGCAGGAAAACAGTATGAGTAGTCCACAAAGAACCGTTGCGGTAGACCACATCTTGTATGCGCGAGTCGCCCGCGTCAATTTTGTTGGCACTACCCAGTTGCGGCGCGAAATCGGCTCCGCCTGCGGCTCCGTAAGTCCAGGTGATATTGCTTTCACCGACATAACTAACCAGTGAAGTTAAGGTTTCTGAGCCGACCGCGCCGGTAATCTTGGAAAGCCGTAAATAGTTAGTGGTGGCACTGTAGCCATAATCATTTATCAGATAGAGCGTCGAAAGGTTCTGATCGTATGTAATGGCCGGAACCATCGTAAAACCATTTGCGTCGGTCAAAAGGGTAGGCGTATTGGCTAAACCGGCATAAAGTTTGGCTTTATCGAAAACATAGACGTGGCCCCCGGTAAAGGAACCACTGCTAATACCGAACATGTTAACATCAACTACAACCCAGTCTTTGTTAAAGCCAATACTGGGATAATCAGCCCAATCAACATTAGACGCATCGGCATCTACCTTGTAGAGATTCCAGTTGCCGGTAGGGTCGTCGCTCTGGCTTGTGGCGATCAACACGCCCGATGAAGCGGCGAACCCATCTACGCAGGCCGTAAACAGCCAGCGTTTGGAGTAAGGGTCGTACAGCACTTTCGGGTCGAAGGTCGAACCTCCCCCGGTTACGCTTGTCCAGAAGTTATCGAGGGAAACGGTACTGAGGGTGGTGCCAGTGCGGGTCTGGATACGCACTTCAGTATTAAGCGTGGTCATGACGTGGTTCGGGCCGACTGTACCGTGAGTATCGGGCGGAATTGAAGTCCCGTTATCATCCAGAGCCTGAAAGCTGGTCGAAAGCGAGGGCGACCTGGGGGAAGGGGGGGTGGCCGTGTCCAGGCTAGAGGGCGATTGAGCCGTGGTAGCTTTCAGGTCGTCCGGGAGGACATTCGGCGCAACCGGACGGTGGCGCGGGGCCGGTTTAACCGACGGTACGTTCTGGGTCTGGGCTGACTTCTGGGCCAGGTCGGTAAAGTTGACTACACTTTGTCGTTCGACTGGTATGTGGGAACCTGGTTTGCCTGTCTGGGCGGCTACGACTGGCCCGGTGGCAACCAGGGCCAGGGTGGCGACCAGACTGAGAGCTAGAAATAAAAGATAAAGCTGGAAACGAGGCACGAAACGAGGACGCCGCACCCAAAAAGAGCGCAGTAGACGCCGGATTTGCATATATGCTCCTGTAAAAATTGCTGCTTCAAGTCTAACCAAACGAAATTAGAACATAATACCATATTAGCTATAACGGGCAGAGTTTAGCTCTAAGTCAGAGGTACTCAGCCATTGTACAGGACTGTCCGATCAGGCCAGGCTCAACCACATAAAAAGTGGTTTTGTAGTTGGAGTATTGGCCTGTAGCGGTTCATATTTATTTCAAGAGGCAAAAATACTCAAGTGGTACAGGAATTATTATACCTTATTTTTGGAGTAAGAACAAAGGTAAATTCGACATTTTCTTAATTTCGTTTCAACCAGACAGCGATAATCAACCAGGCCATCCCAATCCAGACTGTCACCGCCAGGATTGCCGCCAGCAAAAGCAACGTTCCATCGTGGTTGTAGCGGTCGTAGAGGGCCGCTTTGTAGCCGTCTTGAGCGTCGGGAATTTGCAGGTAACGGGCCAACAGCGTGCCGCCTTGCTTATCGTAGACATTCACCTCGACGGCCTGTTTGCTGTTGGGCAGATAGGCCACCTGGAAGAAGAAATTGTCGGACGAAGAAGTAACCTTAGCGTCGGTAGTCAGGCCGTAGTAAATTTCCTGGTTGAGGTAGGCTACCACGCCGTTGGTAGATACCGAATAAGAATTCTCAGAGATTTCATCGGAGTTTTCAACTTTGAAAAAGGCTCCGGTTCCCTGCACCAAAGATGGTTTGGCTTTGGCATCGGCGTCAAGCTGTGGGTCGGAAGGGTTTTCCTTCAAATAATAGGCTCCTGCCGCCAGCAAGATCGGTAAGATTATCGCCGCTACGATTAGCAATATCCGCGGTGCGGTGAATACCCGGCGGGGTGCGACCGGCACGGGAGCCTGGTACATCTCCTGCGGCAGGGGTTGGGCGGTAGGCTGAGAGCCGAAAGGCCGGTTCGAGGAAGGCTGATTGTTGTTCATCCTGTAAATCCTGACTAAACTTGATTACGCATTACCACTAGCATCTACGCCGGGCCGAAGCTAAAGTTACGCCACGGCCAAAATACTTTTCTATCCCACACCCCAACCTTCGGATATTTAGCCTGCTCAGCTCAGGTCAATCTTTGCTTCAATTTCTCAACCGATAGCTTCCGCGCCCAATCCGGCCTGTTGCAATCGCCGGAAATAGTCTAAAGCGGCTTCCACCGCCTCTACCGCCCGGCCTCCCTGTTGAGTCAACCAGGCGGTATGTTCGGCAATCTCAAGCCGGGCCTGGGCCAAACGGCTCTCGTCCAGGTCAAATTCCATCAGCCAGGCGGTGACGGCGATCCATAAATGGGTTAATTCGGCTTCGTCGGAATGGCGGAGCAGGTTTAGCATGCCCCGCTTTCGCGCTCTGGCGTACAGGCGTAGCGCAGTTAGAACCTCGCCAGGAGAGAAACCAGCTTCGACAAAATGCAGCAAATGCGGATGCACCCATCTGATCCAGCGACCCCGGCAGCGTTCGTCGGCGTTGCGGGCGTAGTGAAGCTCGATTGAAGCCCGCAAGTGCCAGCGTTTCTGGAAACTTACCCCGTAGGCCCTGTACCACTCGTGGGCAGCCCACTCGAAAGCGGGCAGCCCGATTTCTTTACCGGGTGGGCCGAAAGTCCGGGCCAGTCTCGTGCGATAATCTTCGATTTCGTGCCAGATCAACCCGGCCTCGGCGGTTGGAAAGCGTTTGCCGAGGACGCGCAAGAGTTCGCGCACGCACGCTTTGTCGTCCTGCTGCCCATAAACAAGCGAACTACGCCCAAATACGTCGTCACTGAGCAACCAGTCACCGACTGAAAAGTCTAACACTCCGTAGCCCAGGCGAGAGTAAATGGATGAGTCTTGCTCCATAAACTTCTCCTTTGAAGGTTTATGTTCACAATAAAGGTCTAAGTAAAGGTCTAAAATTTATCGAAAATCCGGTCGAACCGCGCCGGGAAGGGTTCGGCCTGGGCCGGAGCTTGCCAGTGCCAGTTCGAGACGGCCCGCAAGAGGACTGTTTCACGCCGTTTAGCAATCTGGAACCGTTGAAAGAGCGGGTTGCGGGGAAAAGTGGCGGGTTCAAGCTGGCGGAACCAGCTAACGACATTTACCGGGTCGGCAAATTTAGCACTCTGCAAATACTCGATGTCGTAGGAGAGCGGAACCGGGTGTCCGGCCTCGCTGCCGGGTTGCACTCCGCATACATCCAGAATTTGCCAGCCCTCATCGTCCAATAATTCTACATAAGCAGCGTTGTTCATGTGACTCAAAATGTCAATGTGCGAAAATTTCACTTCAGCGTGGGTGGAGTAACCAGGATAGGTTGGTTTGGGCGGCAAGGGTGGTTCGTCCTGTGGTTCCAGCAGGTGATCCCACTCCCAATAATCGTGAAAGCTGGCCGGAATGCGGGCGGGTCGGCCCCGGCTATCGAGGTAAACCCACAGGGTTCGCGCCCTGATCGCCGGATCAGCCTGACCTTCCACCAGAAGGTCGTAGCCCCGGTAAGCGGTCACTTTGCTAAAACCCAGCAGGTACGTGCCGATCTCGATATTGACCCAGGGCTGGATCGGCCTGATAAACTCCATAATCGTGCGGCGGGCTACCCAGTTACCATCGGCCAGTTTGGTAGTAGGGGCCGCGTCCAACCCGGCAATATCTTGCAGATAGCGCAAAGTAGCCGCCGGGGTCAATTCTCCGTAAAGATTGCACTCGTCGTGCCGCACTCGATACGACTGTTTGTAGCGATATTCCAAAACCAGGCTTCCTTGTATACCCTTTGCATGGGACTTGACTAAACAGGCTCACCCCGTACCTTTATCAGCCCTATCTAACCTTATTATAGCACTTCCCGGAAGCTTAAAAAGACCAGTCTGTAGTATAATCGGATCAGTCCATTCCAGAATTTTTACATGTCGTAGGGAGGTGAAGCGTTGCCGACCAGTCCGCCTCACGCCGTTACTACAAAGGGCAGAGTTGGCGCGAAAGTCACCAGGTTTTATTTACATTTAAGTTGGAGCAAGCATTTTGAAAACGTTATTGCCTGAGACTAAGCCGAGAAAACCTTTCTACAAGTCTAAAATATTTCGTTTGATCAGCTTTGGGCTGTTGACCTTTGTTATTGTAGGTTATGTGGCTGGCTCGATTTACGGAGCGAACTATTTCACCACTCCCTTAGACCGCACGCTTGGCCCGTACACTCCTGCCGACCTGGGCCTGGTTTCGACAATATCAGCTTTAAAACTACCGCCAGCGATGGCCTGACCATGCGAGGCTGGTGGATACCCGGTCAGGATAGCCGCCGGGTGCTGATACTGGTGCATGGCAAAAATGCCAGCCGCTCTTTCAGCCTGGAATATGCCCGCCCCCTGTGGGAGCATGGCTACAGCCTGTTGCTGTTCGATATGCGCGGCCACGGCCAATCGGACGGCGAACATTATACTTACGGCCAATCCGAGCAATACGATCTCGTCGGGGCGGCGAACTTTGTCAAGGCGAAGGGTTTTGGGCCGGGCAGGATCGGGGTGATCGGCTGGAGTATGGGTGGCGCGACGGCTCTGATGGGCATGAGCGTGACGCCAGACATTCGGGCCGGGGTGATGGACTCCTCTTACGGCGACTTTCCGCGCCTGGCTTACGACCGGCTTGGTATCCTGAGCTTTTTCTATCCCGGTATGGTGCTGGCCGGTAAGCTTGTGCTGGGAGTCGCTTTCGACCAGCCCCGGCCCGAAGTGGCGATTCAAAATCTGGGCGGGCGACATGTCGTGTTGATCCAGGGCGAGGACGACGTGACCGTGCCGGTAAGCGAATTTTATGCCTTGCGAAAGGCGGGCGGAGCGGCGGTAGCCGATAGCTGGCTTTTGCCGGGCGTCGGCCACGTCGAAGCTTACATCCGCTTTCCTGTCGAATATATGCAGCGGGTTTTTAATTTCTTCGACCGGGAACTGGCTTAACCCTGCCAGAAATGATTTCATCCAGTGCTTTCTGACGCCCGCGTTTCTCACTACGAGCTTATTTTGCCCTGTAAAAGTTGCAGTGAGGCCCCAAACGGGCTAAAATCAGGCGATTAAGGCAAGAGAATCAGACTAAATGGGAAGCGAGCGAGTAAAATGCGGCGTTGGATCAGGGGACTCCTTTTAAGCGGGCTGTTGCTGGCCCTCTTTGGCCTGGGTACAAGTGGCGGGCCAGGTATGGCCGAGACTGCCACGGCCCAAACCTCGCCTCAACCGGCCCCGCCAGGAGCTTACCTCACCGAGTTTCTGGCAAAAACTACCACGCCCCCTCTCCGCGATAATTATGCCTTGAATGCTCGCTTACGTGCTGGCAGAGCTGATCTGCCCCGTACTACCACCAAACGCACCTACAAGACCGGCGATGTGGAGACTTTTACCGTCATGGACCTGGAGCAAAAGCGACCTTACGAAATCAAGGCCACGGTGGTAAACGTTACGCCTCATCTATATATGTTTGTGGACAATAACGCCAGTTACAGCCGCTCCGCTTTGAGCAATCTGGCGACGGTTTTCGAGGAGAAGGTTTACCCGACGACCCGGCGTTATTTTGGCGAAGAAGCTTCGCCCGGCGTGGATAGCGACCCGCATCTGGTCATTCTCAACACTCCGCTCAAACTGGCGGCGGGCTATTTTAGCTCGGACGATTTGATTCTTCGCCCGGTCAACCCTAGCAGTAACGAGCGCGAGATGTTTTACATCGGCCTACCACCCGACAACGCCAACACTTACCTGAGCGTCCTTTCCCACGAGTTTCAGCATATGATTTACAACCACTCGCTGCCCAACCAGGACATCTGGGTCAACGAGGGCAGCAGTGTGCTTTCGCAGGTGCTAAACGGCTACGGTTCGGGTGGCTACGAAGTAATTTTTATGGGCCGCCCTAACACCCAGCTAAACACCTGGGCCTGCGGTAGTTGCGGCACGCCGCGCTATTATGGAGCGGGCTTTACCTGGCTGTCCTATCTTGAAGACCACTACGGTTTTGAGACGGTGCGGAGCATTTCACAGAACGGTAAAGGGCTGGTCGGCCTCAATTCGATGGATTACGCCCTCTTTGCCAACGGGCAAGCCGGACAAAGCAGCGAGACGGTCTTCAAGCAGTTTGTGCTGGCGAATTACCTCAATCGCCGCACGGCAGACCCGCTTTACAATTACAAACAGATCGGTAGCCGGGTCGAGCAGGTAACGGCCCTGGCAACCGGCACTAAAACCGACGAGATCAACCAGTGGGCCGCCGGATATTACAGCGTGCAGGGAAGTGACAAAGGTTTTACGCTCGATTTTCAGGGTCAGCCGACCACCCAGGTTGCCGGGCCGGGACCAAAAAGTGGGTCTTACGCCTGGTGGAGCAACCGGGGCGACGGCTCGGATATGACCCTGACTCGTTCGGTTGACCTCAGCAATACCGACCAGGCTACTTTCAAACTTTCGCTGTGGGTAGAAGCCGAGACTAACTATGATTGGTTTTACGTCGAGGCTTCGACCGACGAAGGAAAGACCTGGCAAGTTCTGCCCGGTGCGAAATATACCACCAGCCGCGACCCGACCGGCAAGGCTTACGGGCCGGGCATTACCGGCCAGACTACCGCCACCGGCCTTGACCTGAATGACACCGAGGAAATGCGGGCCACCTGGGTACAGGAGTCTTACGACCTGGCGAAGTACGCCGGGCAGAAGATCAAGCTCCGGCTTGAATATCTCACCGACGAAGCTTACAACCGGCAGGGGGTGTTGCTGGACGATTTCGAGATAAGCGGGACTGGCTGGAAAGACGACGTGGAAACGGACGAGGGAGGCTGGGAAGCTTCGGGCTTTATGCGGAGCAATATGATTTTGCCACAACGTTATTGGGTGCAGGTAATCCGGCAGGACGGTTTATGTGGAGTCGCCGCCACGACCGACCTGGCTCACGCCGACAACGGGCAGTCCTGTGTTCAGGAAATTGCGGTAGATGCGGCGGGAACCGGGCGGCAAACCTTTCCCTACCGGCAAGCTATCGTGGTGGTGGCTCCTTACGCAGTTAAGACTTTACTTCCGGCCAAATTTAGCCTGACGGTAAGAAATTAGACCTGTGGTATAATCCGGCCCAGGTATTACCGGCTCTTTTAAAACCCTTGAGGGGTAAATTAAAATAACAAGGATGGGACATCGCACTTATGACTTTTAGATTGTCGCGCCGGGCGCGCCCGCTAGGACTGGCCCTGGCTCTCCTGACAATTTGCAATCTTATTTTGATGCCTGCCGGGGTCGAGGCGGCCACGCCTGACCAGGTAACGGCTTTCCGCAAACTGTGGACACGTACCGACGACCTGGTTTATGACGGTCTGGTGAGCCGAAGTTGGGTCTGGGGGCCAAACGCCCTTGATTACGACTACCGCGACTCGTACCGTTACGACGACAAAGCCGGGCCGGTAACGCGGGCTTTCCGGCATTACGACAAAGGCCGCATGGAGATTGACCCACGCCAGCCCACTGGCAGCAAATGGGCTATCCGGGGCGGTACGCTGGTCAAGGAATTGGTGCGCGGCAGCGTCCAGAGTACTGAGAGCGGCGAATTTAGTACGCTTAACCCTCTGGCCGTCCGCACTCCGGCCCAAATTCCAGTCGTGGGCGATCCGGCCCCTACTAACGACACGCCAACTTACGCTACTTTCACCGATTACGCTTCGTTACGGGGAGATAACCGGGCGGCAGACCGGCGCGGCCAGAGCGTCACCAAACTGATTGACCGCGACGCCAACACGGTGCAGTATAATTCGGGCGACCCGAAAGCCGTCATTACGGCTTACGAGGGAGCGACCGGCCATAACGTCCCCCGCGCCTTCACCGAGTATTTCGAGCGGCAAGGGACGGTGCTGGACGGGAGCGGCAAGCAGGTGCGGGAACCGTTATTCGACCCGGTATACATCTTTGGCTACCCGATCACCGAGCCTTATTGGGCGCGAGTGATGCTGGGCGGCAAATCAACCCTGGTGCTATTGCAATTGTTCGAGCGGCGAGTGCTAAGCTACACCCCTTCCAATCCTGCCGATTGGCAAGTAGAGATGGGTAACGCCGGACGACATTACCTGGACTGGCGCAAATTTAACAGCCCTTCGTTTACCGGCCCGGCCCGTATCAGCCTCGATAAGTTCCGGGCAGTCCTGGCTTCCTATAAATCGCCGGTAACGGCAGACGCAGGCGACCTTTACGCGACCATCGTGGGATCGGGCCTCGACCCGGCGGTAGCGTTAGCCTTCTTTGTGCGGGAAAGCGGGGCGGGTACGGCGGTGGGTTACTGTAGCGGCCAGAACAGCCTCGAAAACAAGAACTGGGGGAATGTGCGCGGCGAAGAAGATGGAGCTTGCGGGTTCCAGAAGTTTCCCACCTGGAAGGCCGGGCTGGAAGCCTGGTGTCGGCTTATGCTTAAATATTTCGTCAACCGAGGGCTGGATCGCCTGGACGATGCCATTCCGGTCTACGCGCCCTCTTCCGACGGTAACAACGTCGGCGAGTACATTTCGACGATGTACAAGCTGCTCCTGGGCTGGGAAGGATATAACGTTTAGGAGTCTATGAGCTACACGCCCGAAAATTACAAAGAAGCTTTCCGGGGGCGGCATTGCTTGATTACCGGCGGGCTGGGCTTTATCGGCTCGAACCTGGCCCGGCACCTGCTGGAACTGGAGGCTAAGGTCACGCTGGTAGACTCGCTGATCCCGACTTACGGCGGCAACCTATTCAATATCGCCGGTATTGAAGACCGTCTGCGGGTTAACATTGCCGATGTACGCGACGAAAATAGCATGGATTATCTCGTGCGCGGCCAGGATTACATTTTTAACCTGGCCGGGCAGATTTCTCACCTGGATTCGATGCAAGACCCTTACACCGATATGGAAATTAACTGCCGCAGCCAGCTTTCAATTCTGGAAGCTTGCCGCAAGAATAACCCCGGCGTGAAAATTGTGTATGCCGGAACCCGCCAGATTTACGGCAACCCGGATTACCTGCCGGTGGACGAAAACCACCTCGTGCGCCCAACAGACGTGAACGGTATCAACAAAGCGGCGGGCGAACGTTATCACCTCGTTTACGCCAGTGCCTACGGGATGCGGACGAGTTCGCTACGGCTGACTAACTGCTACGGCCCGCGCCAGTGGATGCGCGATAATCGCCTGACCAGCCAGGGTTGGCTTTTGAGGCTCGTGCTGGACGACCAGACGGCCCAGATTTATGGCGATGGGCAGCAACTACGCGACCTGAATTATATAGATGATGTAGTAGACGCTTTCTTGCGGGCGGCGGCCCTGGAAGAAGCTAACGGCCAGTTTTTTAACCTGGGCGGAGAGCCTTACAGCCTCTTGCAGCAAGTCGAGCTAATGATCCGCCTGGCTGGAACGGGCCGCTACGAACTGGTAGAATGGCCCCCGGAACGCAAGGCGATCCGGGTAGATAGTTACTTCGCCGATTACACCAAGATTCACCGTATCCTCGGCTGGCGGCCAACTATCGAGATCGAAGAAGGGCTAGGCCGCACGATTGAATTTTACCGCCAGCACAAAGAGCATTACTGGTAGGCAAAGGGTTACTTTCCTCTTAGACCGAGAATGTTAGGAGAGGGTAAAAGAATCTCGTAGCTTACCCTGGCTATCCATAACCTTAACCGCCACCCCACTCTGGGTCACATTAAACAGGGCGTAGTGGTAGAATTCCCCGCCGTAACCGCCGTAGATTGCCGAGCCACTCGTTCCGATCACGAGATGGGTCAGGCCGTTTTTCTCGCTGCGATTGTACAAATGCTCGTGGCCGCAAATATAGGCGGTCACTTTATATTTTTGCATGGTTTTCCAGAGCAGGTCGCGGTCTTTAGGGTAAGCGTCCAGGCTGCTGCCGACGTGCGGGCCAACCGGGAAGGCCGGGTCGTGGCTGAAAACGAAGGTGAAGGGCTGCCGGTTCGCTGCCAGGTCTTTGTCCAGCCAGGTCATTTGAGCTTCGCCCAGAAAGTGAAAGCGGTCGGGATGCTCCGAGGTAATCGAGACAAAATGCACCGAACCAATATCATAAGAATAAGTCATACCTTTGTAACCATCCGGGCCATTGGCGGGTAGGGCCGGGAAAGCTTCCACAAAATAAGGTAGCACGCTTTTGAGGCCGTTAGTTTCGTGGTTGCCGACAGTCGGCATGATTACGCCGGGGGCGAGGTCGGCGATTGCCAACTTGATGTTATTCCATTGTTCCCGCACCGCTCCGGCGGAGGTTTCGGCATTGATGATGTCCCCCACCAGGACGACGCCATCGGGTTGCTCGGCTTTCATCTTTTCGATGATGCCGTAGGCGACCTGGGGTGGTTTCGGCCCGGCAGTCCGAATATCGCCCAATACCCCGAAGCGAATCGGTTTGAATACCGGCGTGGGCGAGGGGGCCGCCGTCGCAGTAGGAACCGCCGTCGCGGGCGCGGTGGTTGGCACTACCGCCGTAGCAGGCACATTTGTAGCTGTGGCCGGTAAAATCGTGTCTGGGCTAGTTGGAGTCGCCGTCGCGGGCGCGGTGGTGCTGGTAGCCAGGCTGGTCGCGGTCGGGTTGAGGGCCAGGGGGGTAGATGCTTCCTCGCCACAGGCGACCAATCCGGTCAGGCTGACCGCTCCGCCAAAAGCCAGGGCGGCGGCGTGCTTGATAAAGCGGCGGCGGCCTATCGGCTGGGGTTGCTCCGGCTCACCTTCGGGTCGAGATGGGTTTTGCTCGTTCTCGTTCTCGTTCTCGTTCTGGTTCATTTTATTCCTTGCTAGAATACAATAAGCGTAAAAGAAATTAAGATGCCAGTCTCAGAATTTCCCTTTTCCTAATTTCCCCTACTTTTACCCATAAAGTTAAAGCCGGTGCTAAACCTTCACCGGCCTGGTTCCCACCGCGCTAACGTGACTTTGGGCCGGGCGTGCTAGTCGGAGCGGGTGTGCGCGAAGTAGGTCGGGCCGGGGTAGTGCGCCCGGTGGGTGCGTCGCGATTCGGGGCTGAGGTCGCACCGGGCGTAGAAGTATCAGGGCTATCACTGGCTTCGGCCAGGCCGTTCCACTGAAAGATCAGGGCATTTGGCACGGCGCGTTCGACCGAACCGTTACCATCTGAGGGATGGCTGGCGATTTTGCCGTTTACCCACATCGTAGCCGAGCCCCCTCCATCAAGCTCCATTGCCGAATCCATGCCAAACTCGGTGAAAAGCGCGGCCAGTTCTTTTTGGGTCATACCGATACTGTAGTTAGGCTGGTAGCCGTCCACTACCGCCGCCATCAGCACTGTGCGGTCGGCGTTGAAACCGATAGCGTTGCGAGGCATTCGCACGGTCAGGTAATGCAGCAGCTTCCACTCGGTCGTAAATTCTTCGCAGACGACCTCTTTTTGCTTGCTCTCGCTGCAATCATCCAGGAAGCACAGGCAATCCTGGATAAACTGGCCCTGGCGCAAAAAGACCGGCCCGCCACTGACGATCTGCTCGAACTGGCGGTAATCCGGGTCGGTGACAAAGTTCAGGCTGAGCGTATCGCCCGGTGCGACGTTGCGGGCCAGCCATTTGCCTGCCTCACCCTTGCCTACCAATACCTGATTGCCCAACACGATATTGACCGCGCCGCCACTCTTGATTTCCTGCACCTGATTGGCGGCGTTCACGACTACGCGGGTTTCGTTATTACCGGCGGGCAGAGTGTGGTAAAGATCGTTGTAAATGCACAGCCAGTTTTCTTTGCAGACCGAGTTCAGCACCTCTAGCTTGTAACGTTCGCCATTGGTCGCTACTACCGAGGACGGCCAGGTAAAAGCCTGAGTGAAATAGCCGATAAACGGCCCGGCAGCCCGTGAATAAGCAAAGGTAGCTCGTCGCTTGGGAGCCAGGGCCAGTCTGCCATCGCTCATAGTCATACCCTGCGGCAAGCCGTTACCTGAAAAAAGGTCGCCATTGACGGCGGCCACCGCATCGTTAGCTTTCGCTAGAACCGAAGTTCGGGCGACGCCACTCAACCAATCGTTTTGCAGCGCGACTTTAAGGTTCAGTTCCGGGGCCGTCAGATCGAACAACAGCACGTTCAGCCTGACCGGGCCTTGTTCCAAACGTTGCAGGTGTAGCACGCCCGGCCTGAGTGTCCGAACCGAATCGGTTGCGAGAAAGCTAAATTGGCTGGCAAAAGCCGGTTTGGGGGTAGCGGTGGGCGTCGGGGTCGGCTGGGGTGTCGCGGTTGGCTGCGGGGTAGGGGTTGGGCTGGGCGTAGGAGTAGCGGTGGGTTTGGGAGTGCTGGTAGGCGAAGGGGTAGAGGTGGAGGTCGGGCCAGGCGTCAGCGTGGGAGATAGAGTCGGGGTTTGCTGAGTAGCGATAAAGGTGGCCTGGGCTTTTCCCGCCGCCTGGACAGGTTTATTGGTAGGGCTAGAAAAGAGACCGACCGCCATTACGCCTAAGAGTCCGAGCAGAATAATCAGCGACAGACAGCTAAAAAGCAGCAGATATTTTGGTTTGATACGCATTACTCGATTTAGTGCTTCAGGTTTATTAGGCTTTGGCCTCACCTGCCCTTAAATAAACAAAACAGCCGAAGGTGTGAGGGGCATACGGAATTGTAGCCTATAATTACCAATTGCACAAGTCAAGCGACCTCAACCGCAAGATTAAATTGAGATTAAGAAAATGCCCAAAAATGTTTGACAACCTTCTCACCTTATGCTAATATCCCTCTTGGATGAGAGCTATGAGTACAAGTTAACTTGTTTCCCGACTCCTATCACAAGTTTAACAAAGGATCGTTTTGAGTCGTGGTGCGGCAGTTTAGCCCCACGATTTTGAGAATGACTGGCGTTCTTGTGTCTAGCAACCGGCTAACAAGCTAAAATGGTTCAGGGTAATCTCTACCCGCTGGGATAAATTCAACCAAGTCCGGCGAATTATTAACAGTAAGTAACAATTCTTTTGCACCAAGCGTGGCCCTACAAACCTGGCCCTATCAGGGCGAAGTATGCAAGGCGGCGCGTTCCAGCAGTAAGATGCGAAGAAAGGGAGGACGTATTCGGTGAGAACAACTGGCAAGGTGAAGTGGTTTAATGACGCGAAAGGTTATGGGTTCATTGAGCGCCCCGGCGGCGAGGATGTTTTTGTGCATTTCTCGGCGATCCAGATGGACGGCTTCAAGACGTTGACCGAAGGGCAAGAGGTTGAATTCGACATCGAAAACACCGACAAAGGCCCCCAGGCTGTGAACGTTAACCACGTAGGTGCAGCCCAACTCGCCTAATCAGCTACGCCGAACGAATTTATTCCAGCAATGGCAGCGTTCTGGTAAGTTTCCGCAGGGTACACTGTAGTAAATTCGGAACTTTTCGTAGTTAGAAAGACCTTCTTCGACCCCGCGCCGAAGAAGGTTTTTTGTTTTAAACTTTTATGCTTTCAACATATGCTATAATTAAGCACGAACAAATGTTTGTAGAAAAACCGAGGGCAAAGAAGGCGGTTAAGATGGGTAACACGCTGGTAATTGTAGAGTCGCCGGCCAAAGCTAAGACGATCACGCGCTACCTGGGCCAGGGCTACACCGTGCGGGCCTCGATGGGACACGTGCGCGACCTGCCCGCCCGTGTCCTGGGCGTAGCAGTCGAGGACGGCAGTTTCGAGCCGACCTACGAAACAGTCAAGGGCCGCTCCAAGCTGATCAGCGAGATTCGAGCCTTAGCCCGCGACGCCCGCGAAGTATTACTGGCAACCGACCCCGACCGGGAGGGCGAGGCTATCGCCTGGCACATCGTGGCGGCTGCCGGGCTGGGCCGCGCCCAGGTTAGCCGGGTTGAGTTCCACGAAATCACCGAACGAGCGATCAAAGCCGCTATTGCCAGCCCACGCGCATTGGATATGAACCTGGTGAACGCACAACAGGCCCGGCGGGTGCTGGATCGCCTGGTCGGTTACAAACTCAGCCCACTTCTATGGCGCAAGGTGCAAAAAGGCACCAGTGCGGGCCGGGTGCAGAGTGTGGCCTTGCGCGTAGTCGTCGAGCGCGAACGAGTGATCGAAAGCTTCGTGCCACGCGAGTTCTGGACGGTCGAGGCAGACCTGGCCCGTTCGCCTTTTTCCGGCCTCAAAGCCGACGCTTTTCGAGCCGTCTTATGGAACCTTAAAGATAATAAGAAAGCCGAATATGAGACGGGCGAACAAGCCCGCGATCTCGTGGCCGACCTGGAAGGAGGCCGCTGGAAAGTCGTTAAGGTCGGTAAGAAGGAAGTGCCGCGCCGACCCAGTGCGCCCTTTATCACCAGCACTTTGCAGCAAGAAGCCGCCCGCAAGCTTCACCTCAAAACTCAGGATACCATGAAAATTGCCCAGCAACTCTACGAAGGAGTTGACCTGGGGCCGGAAGGACACCAGGGGCTGATCACGTATATGCGAACGGATAGCACTCAGGTGGCCTACGAAGCGCAAATGGCCGCCCGCGACCTGATCAAAGACCTCTTTGGCCCGGCTTACCTGCCCGACCGACCGCCTTTTTACGCCAAGAAAGCCAAAGGCGCACAGGAAGCTCACGAAGCGATCCGGCCTACTAAACCAGCCCGCACGCCGGAGGCTATCAAAGCCTGGTTAAGCCCGGCCCAATACCGGCTCTATCGGCTGATCTGGCAACGTTTTATCGCCAGTCAGATGGCTTCGGCCCGTATCGAGCAAACGACGGTAGATATTGAAGCCGGAAGAAAGGCCGACGGGTTACAGGCGGGCGGTCAGACCTATCCTTTCCGGGCCAGTGGCGAACGAGTGCTGTTTCCGGGGTTTTTGCAGGTGTACCGCGAAGGGCGCGGTGATAGCGACGAAGAAGAAGCGGCGGCGGGTGGCTTGCCCATCCTGAGCGAGGGCGATCCGCTCGATTTGCTAAAGCTGGAGGCGGAACAGCACTTTACCGAGCCGCCGCCGCGCTACGGCGAAGCCAGTCTGGTGAAGGCTCTCGAAGAACTCGGCGTCGGTCGGCCCAGCACTTACGCTTCGATCCTTTCGACTATCCGCGACCGCGGCTATGTAGTCGAGCTAAAGGACGGTAAGGAGCGCAAGTTTCACCCGACTTCGCTGGGCCGGACGGTCAACGATCTGCTGGTGGCCCGCTTCCCGGATTTGTTGGACGTGCAGTTTACCGCCCGCCTGGAGGGGGAACTGGATGAAGTTGCGGACGGTAAGCGGCAGTGGACGCCTCTGGTAGCTTCGGTTTACGGCCCGATGATGGAGCGGCTAAAACTGGCCGAGCGCGAGGTCGGCAAAATTGAAGTACCTGCCGAAACTCTGCCCACGCCTGAACCATCCACCAGCAGTCGGGGTTCTTATAAAGGGCGAGGAACGACTTCACGGAGCAAAAGTAGTGGGGCCAGTAGTAGCAGCACCGGAACATCCTGGAGTCGCGCACGCTTTGGCTCGAAAGCGGCCAGTAGTTCAAACGAGGGCGAAACAACTCCTAAACCGCGCCCGACTCGTCGCCGCTCGACCAAAGCTGATACAGAGTGGGACAGTAAACCCGCTCCGACCCGCCGCAAGTCGTCGGCTTCGGCCACCCGGTCTGTCAACGCTGAAACGACGCTGACCGCTCCTTCGCAGCCGCGCTCGACCCGTGCCAGGGCTTCAACCGAGCCGCCGGATGACTCGGATTGGGCGGCTTCGCTTGGAATATCTGCGGTCCCGGCCTCCCCGTCGTCCCTGCCAAAAGCCAGGACGAGGCCAAAAGTAGCGGGTGCCTCTGCTCCGGCCACGCCAACGGCCACTGCTACGACCGCTATTGAAGTTCAGACCTGCCCGCAATGTCAGAAGCCGATGGTGCGCCGTAAAGGGCCGTACAGTGAGTTCTGGGGCTGTTCAGGCTATCCCGGTTGCAAGGGGACGCGCAAGGTTTAATTTTTTATTCGTTCAAAACTTTCGCTTTAAGCCATTGTTTGCAGGGCCGCGTTTAGCATTGCGGTCAGGCTCTGTTCGAGATTGTCCAACCGGGCTATCCGTAGATTGCCTAGAGCCTGGCTGAGTTCGAGGCAATCTTTTTCGGTCTTGTCTGCCACTACTACCAGAAGAGAATTGTGATCTAATTTCAGAGGTTTGATTCGGTTTAGAAAAGCCTCTAGTTGTGCCTTGTTAGGCCGTATTTTGGCCTCTGCACAAAAGACTTTCTGCCCCAACGCAAAGAACAAATCTAGCTCGGTTTTCGAGCTATCCTTAAAGACGATTTCAAGGTTTGATCGGGCTTCGTATGACAGGCTGTATTGTGTATGGTAACGCCTGGCTATCCGGGCTACCTCTTGCTTAACGTAGTATTCTAGCCACGAACCGCTCAAGTATTTCTGCTCTTTGCCCGCAGTCTTTAGCTGGATAAGACATTCCGGTGTACCCTGATTGAGGTACACCTCCAATAAACCAGCTCCTTTAAGTAGATGGCAAAAGAACCGCACTTTCTTTTTGTTTTCAGCACTGAAATTTTTGAGGCCGTAGCTAAAAGTGCTATTGGGAGTTATTAAACTGCCTTTCAACATATAGTACAGTTCTTTGCACTCGCTAAAGTTTTGGCCCAAATAAAGAGCTAAGTTTACGAGCTTGTCCTGGTAAGCCTGTTCTTGCGGACTGTCGTTCTTTTTCGCCTCCTGGACGCTTATGCCTTGTTCATTCAAATAATTGTGGAGTACGCTGCCCGGCGAGTTGTTCCCTGCCAGAACAGCCCGGTTCAAGCCATTTACGGCAGGTAGCGGCGCATTGGGCCTGGTGGGAGTAAGATTTGGAAGGGTAGTAAGCGAAATTTTGGGTTTTACAGGTTCAGGAGTGGGAGATAGCTTTGCCGGTGGGGGAGAAACCGGAGCTTTTTCTTTGGCTACAAGGGGTGCGATAAAAGAAGCCTTCGCCATCTGTGTCTGGTCGTTATCTGGTAGAGTGATCCAGTAGTTTTCAGGGTTAGAATTGGGGTATACCTGAGTAGAGTTAAGCTCACTCTCAACGTTTAGCTTTTCTAAAGCACTGGCAATCCGTTCCAGCGCAGCGGCTATGCGGCTGATCTCCGATAGAGGGGCCGGAGTTGCAGGAGGGGTTTGCTCAGAATGAGAAACCCCCTCCTTTTTCTCGCTGGCTTGAAATTGGTTATTAGAGTTGGAATTAGCTGTTTTTATGTACTGGCTCGATAAGTTATTTAGTAACCCATACAGGTCTATCATACTTATGCCACGGCACTTAGCTCGTTAACGCGGTCGAGCAGCGTCAGGAGGACGTTCTTGACACTTTCAAGCTCGGTGGCGATGCAGGGAATGACCGGGATTGAGGCAGGCAACCCCAGGCGATAGCGCACATATTCAATCGGTAGACAGGTGGGGTCATCTTGCTTGTTGGCCGCAACCACAAAAGGTACCTGGGTGATGCTACTAAACTGCTTAATTACGTTGACTGCTTCTTTGAGGTGAGCCGGACGAGTGCTGTCCACCATCACCACGTAGCCCATACAGCCAACGGACAGAATTTCCCACATAAAATCAAAGCGTTCCTGACCGGGGGTGCCAAAGAGGTAAACTGCTACCTCCGGGTTGATCGTGATAGTACCAAAATCTAGTGCAACCGTCGTGTGATCTTTGAGGGTTAGCTCTTCGGCATCGCTAACCCCGGCTTCAGTTTCGACCACTTCAATTTCGCTGATAGTACGAATAAATTGTGACTTCCCGGCAGAATATGCGCCGGTTACAACGATTTTGAATATATCCATTTCAATTCCTTAAAGGCCTCTAATACGGGCAATGATGCCTGAAAGCAATCCGCGTTGCACTTTTGGTTTAGACGCAGGTTGCTGACTCTCATTGCTTCCAACTGTTACTAACTCTCTGCTCAACACCGGCCCTACCCAGCGCGGCCCTGGCGGGGGTGGCGGTGGGGTGTAATAGTTCACCTGGTTATCGGTATAGGCTCCCTGGTTATAATCGGACTGGTAATGCTCGGTCGGTACTTGCATGTAGCGGCCAATTTCCCGCCCCTGAGCTGTAGGCAGGGCGGCAGGCTCTGCCTCGTGAAGTTCGACCAGGTTGTAATTCACCAGCTTTTGCACCCGTTCGACGACTACGTTCAGGTCTAATCTTAGCTTGTTAGCAATGGCTTCCACGGTTTGTCTACCGTCAATTTGCAAAAGCACTTGCCAGTCGTCCAAATTCAAGGTAATTTCAGCCTGAGCCGGTGGGTTGGCCGAAACTCGCGGACGAAGATGAGCGATCTGGGTGATTTTTTGCTGCTTGTTCAACTGCTCGTCTTCACGGCGACATTGTTCCAGAATAATAAAATCCCAGCTCTGATGAACGTTCTGCTCGGCAGGTATGGCCGGGCTTAATTCAAAGACAAACTGACCGTCGGGCCATTCCAGCAAATCGTACAGAGCATCTTCACCTTGCCGTACTACCATTCGCCCCTTCTGGCCGGTATGATGCACGTAGGCGGAATATAATTTAGATTTGGTGAAGCAAACCTGCGCTTGCGAGAAGTTACGACTTATGGATAAAATGCCAGTCTTGTTTTGCAGCGTCAACACCTGCATCAAATCAATTAACGGAAGATCACTCAACGTTCCTTGTAGCGACATATCACACCCTGCCCCGGTCGTAATGGATGCTTGAAAGTTAGTCCATCCATCACGTACTAATTGTTTTCCACTTGCTCAATTTTTTGCACTTGCTGTGCGTTGTTGTTAAAACAAGAATAACATTTGGACATTACACCTTACATTACAGAGCTGCTAAATGATTTTAAGCATTGCTTTATAGTGCATATAATACTTATCTAAGAAATATCTAAGAATTGTCCAATAAATACTCGGAAGATGTTTCGATTTATCTGTAAAAGCCGGGCGTTCGGCTAGAAGTGGTAGGACTTACAGACTAGATTTTGGGGAAATGATTAAAAAGAATAAACCTGGAGAGGCAACTAAAGCCGATTTCAACGGCTTTTTCAAGGCTTCGCTATGTACCATAATTTTACCAGACTATTGCCCAGGCCTGAAACGAGAGTAGTTCCGTCCGGGCTAAAGCTTAGCCAGGCTGCCGAGGATTTGGGCTGCAAGCTCAGTCGCAAGCTTCCAGACGGTATATCCCAAAGCCGAATTGTCTCGTCTTCCGAGCCACTTGCCAGCGTTTTACCG
>JBBRBE010000089.1:0-25452 GCA_038206175.1 Chloroflexia bacterium | reverse complement strand
GGCGTAAAACTTGTTTTGGCACGCAGAGCGAGAAAGGTAGTCGGTTCGTCGAGCGGATGCTGTCGGTGGAAGCCACCTGCCAAATACAAGGCCATAACTTTTTAGACTTTTTAAGTGAGTGTCTAAAGGCTAAATGGTTTGTCCACAGCTTTCCACCCTTACTCGTCCTTTAGTTACCCCCTGAACGGTTACCTTTATTTATTTCTTCTCGTAGGACAAAATTAAATTTATCTGCGGATATTTTTTCTAAGGCTGCTAACACTTGTTCGTCACCTATCTTCCCCAATCCCCGTACTGCTTCTAGTTTTACTAGTGCATCAGTATCTTCTTCTAAGACTTTAAAAAGCGCTTCCTTGGCTCTCTTGTCTCCAATCGTACCGAGCGCCATAACTACCCAAGAACGTTTATCACCCTTTTGAGAAAGGCTTTTTATAAGTAGGGGTACTGCAGGACTCCCTATTCGAGTAATCGCATCAAAAGCAAAGCTGTCGAGGGTTGAGTCCTCTAAAGCTATGATAAGAGAAGGCAGGGCCGGTTCGCCTATTTCAGCCAAAATCTCTACAGCTATTAGCCACAGCTTTATTTCCTTGAAAGCTTTTATTAATGGGTCTACTGCTGGTAGTCCTAGCTGAACTAAATCTTCTTTAGCTCTCCTGAGTACCTCTTGATTATTGCTATATAGAGATACTACGAGATTTTGAAGCTTTTGGTCTTCACTAAAGTTCAAGTTCACCTCCTTTCGTTTCCTTACAGCTTGTTCATCCAAAGACTGACTTCACCATTTTCGCATTTTTACCCTCTTTAAACTCAGACAAGGTTAAGTAGTTTCCTTTTCCCCAAGCTTAAAGTGTAAAAACACTGAGATTACTTAAAGCCTAAATTCTCAAAACCGATTTCTCCACCATACACAAAGTGAGGAAGGAGGGTGAAAAGAAAGTCGCCCCGTGGTAAACTCTAGTTTGAGGGTCTAGTCAACCACAAACTAAAGGAGAAACCAATGAGCGACAATCATAAACGCTATAATGCCCTAAAAAAGGGGCTTGAGCAACTCTACGGCTCAAAAGCTGAGGGTCATCTCCAACATAATTTACATACTCTAGCCCTGTTAGTTAACGGCATTATCGGTTCTGGCAGTGTTCAACTGCCCAAGTTGGGCCTTAAAGCCCCCTCGATATGGCGGTTGAAAGTCGCACGGCTAAACTGGTGCGCTTTATCAAGAATGAGAAGATTACCGACCAGCTTTACTGGCTACCGTTTGCCCGTCCCCTTTTAGAAGCTTTGAGTAAGAATGGGCGGGGACTAACTTTAGTCATAGACGGTAGTGCGGTCGGGCGGGGCTGTGCGGCCTTGTTTGTGGGGGTCGTCTATGCCGGTCGCGCCTTGCCAGTCGGCTGGTTGGTAATTGAAGGTAACAAAGGCCATTTCTCTCAGGAGCGGCATATCGAATTGTTGAGGCAGGTGAGCGGCCTCGTGCCAAAAGGGGTCGGGGTTACTTTTCTGGGTGATGGGGAGTTCGATGGCACGCTCTTGCAAGAGCAATTGGCTCAGTTGGGCTGGCACCACTATATTGTCCGCACCGCCAGGAACATTCAACTCTTTGTACGAGCCTGCGGACGCTGGACTAGCTATAGCGAAATGAGCCTTGAGAAGGGCCAAACCCGTTTTTTCAAGGCGGTCGGTTTTAGTGCGGAGGGGTACGGGAGCTTACTGGCTATCGGTCACTGGCAAGCCAGTTTCGACGACCCGCTTTATCTGGTCACTAATCTTTTAGAAGTTGACGAAGCCCTGGCCCTGTACAAAAAGCGGTATCGTATAGAAACTATATTCAGTGATTATAAGAGCCGAGGGTTCGGACTGCAAAACTCGCATTTGAGCGCTCCTAAGCGGTTGCACCGCTTACTAATGGCCTGTGCGTTGGCCTACTGGTGGTTGACCTATCTGGGTGTAACGGCCCATAAACGTGAATGGGATAAAATAATCGCCCGCCAGGACCGTTGTGACCTGAGTTTTTTTCAACTGGGTTGGCGATTTATGGAAGAATTACTCAACCGAGGGCGGCCTATTCCCTGTCTTTTGCTCAAGCTGCCGCCCTCTCATCATTTCTAACTTTGTGTACGGTGGAGAAAATTTTATTAGGCTTTGGCTGTTTGTTATTGTATTGCATATAGCAACTATTATGCTGCTTAATTTGTTGTGTACTTTGTGAATAAGAAAGGAGCCTAGTTTGCACAAACTTAGCCGGACTAGAACACTTCTTCTAATTCAGATAGTGTTCGTTCTCCTTTTAGGAGCAACTACCTTCCAGGTGTCCAAAGTATTTGCATACGGATATTCTTATGCGAGTCTCGGTTACTCGACTCCTGTACTACGTGGTGGCAGTGCTCTTCCCGGTGGACGACCCTACCACGTAATTCCTCACATGGCCCTCGAAGAAGAACGCGGTTCGGCAGGTCAGACGCAATTCAGATTGTTCAACATAGCGATGGGTGATGTCTGGTGGGAACAGCCTGAGCTTACCTGGATGCGAGACCACCGAGACGGCAATCGCTACA
Source organism: Chloroflexia bacterium (assembly GCA_038206175.1). Taxonomy (GTDB): domain Bacteria; phylum Chloroflexota; class Chloroflexia; order Chloroheliales; family Chloroheliaceae; genus 54-19. Next base: position 22,900 of record JBBRBE010000089.1, on the reverse strand, counting down.
TGATGATCTTTCATATCTTTAATGGTAACAGCAACTGCTATCGCAGTAACGTTACTGAATCACACGACTCACAAGGCCAGCGGCTGAACGGTTCAGCCTGCGGTACGGATATTCCTAACGCTTGGCCGGACGGAGATGTGAAGAAAAATGCTAAATGTGGTAATCAAGGAGATAGCTGGGAAAGGAACGAGATACGCTTTGAAATATATGGCAATAATACCAATGCCATTACTCCCAACCGTAACTATTTTGTTTCTGCTTCTTTTGTTGATTACAACTGGCCGTCTTCTCGTGCTTGGATCGAAGCCTCTTATGGGTTCTACAGAATATTTGGTGTATTTGACTCCGAGACACAGAAAGCTGATTACGGTAATAAGTCAGCAAGGCTATAAGTTGTGTGTCAATGGTTATAATCAGGCCAGTACAAGTCCAAGTGGTGCGTGTCCCTAGCCTTTTATTATTTGTAAAAAGGAGTGCTGGAGATTGCATAGATTGAGTAGTTTTGTATATAAGCGTAAATTTCTTAGTGCCGTCGCAACAGCCGTTATCGTAGGACTTGTTCTTGGATTGATTTTTGTAAGTCCTGCTGCTAGTGCAGGAGTTAAGAAGAAGACGGTACTAGAACAAGGCTGGAGTTATGAGTTGCGGATCAAGAATGGCTCTTTGGAAGATGTGGCAATTGATTTCAATTTCAAGGATGCTAAGGCCGTAGAAGATTACGCCGCCGCCATGCGGCGTGAAAACGAGAAGCTTTTCAAGAGTGGAACCTCTCAAGTTGTAGCAGCCCCTCTTGTATTTAAGCGGGCAATAAGCTGGGAAGAAGCCGATGCTTTCGTCAAAAAGCATCGCATCTACGTAAGTGGCTACGACTTCCGATTGGTTGCCAGGGATGATGCCGACCACCGCTATACCTTTGGAACCGGTTTACTCAGAGATGGCAAAAACCTTAAAGGATTTTCGGATACCGACCGAGAAAGGTTCGAGGAGTACATAGCAAGGGTTTTGCCTGATCGGACAGTTTTCAAGGGTATAATCGGGATGCAGGCCACCCTGGACGCGAATGAGTATCAACGGATTAGCACCGACGCCGACCTCTACCTGGTTGACATGCCCGGCCAAATTGTCAATGACAGGCTAGAAAAGAAGGCTCTGGCAGAATTGAAAAATGTTGACACCAAAGGTGTTGACCTTCCTAAAGGTTCTCCTCAGCTTTATCGTAAGTTGGAGGACTTCAACCTCGTAAAGAAGTAGTACCGTTTAGCAGAGTCAGATAAATTAACTCTGGTTTCCAAAAACAGGTTTGTTCTACTTCTAGCACTTTCGATTAGTTAGAAAATGCCTGAAAGATAGACCAAGCCTGTTTTGTTTAAGATTAATCCATGTCGATAAGGTCGAAATCACGCGGTACGCTCACCCGGTGCAGGCCCAGTTGCGTGGCTTCAATTTCCTTTAGAATGGCCTCGTGGGAGCAAACCGGGTGTTCGGAGCTGTAGACAAAGACTTCGCCGTTTGGGAAAATTATCTTAGCGGCGACGCTGGAGATTGACTGGAGAGTAGGAGTGGTGCGAACCTTTAGTCAAAACGGCCAGGTTTTAGCTCTGGCAACAACGGGTAGCGAAACGGCTAACGCCAGCATAGAAACCTGGAATATGGCAAATACGCCTAATAAAAGCCTGGGTGTTATAGACCTGGGACAAAACGCCTGGCTCAACGTGATCGCTTTGAACGAGGGCGGCACTATGTTAGCCGGAGCGTTGAACGGACATATTATCAAAGTGTGGAGTACGGGCAATCGGCAAGAGTTAGTTAGTACCGAGCTATCTACCCCTTTTGCAAATCTTGCGGTAAACAACGCCCTGGAAGATATAGTCACATTAAAATTGCAGGCGACCTCAGATGTTAATCAAATCAGGCTGGCTAATCGGGCTAAAGTATTGTTTACGGCCCGTCAAGATGGCACCATCGCCTTCTGGTACATTAAATAGTTAGGAACGAATGCTCTTTCACATCAGAAATGAATTCACCCCAACCGACCAAAGTTTTGGATTTATTTGTTACCACCGTAAAGTGCAATTGACAAGGAACAACAAGGGGAATATACTGTACCTTACCGGCGATGTCGGTGATATAACAAGAACACTCTACCGCTTTGTAGGCTCCGCCGGGCAAGCGGCATATAAGAAGTTTATATTAAACCTAAGGAGAGACGAAATGTCTGCAAATGTTGTAACGGATAACGATTTCGAGAAAAACGTGATCCAGGCCAGCCACGAAAAGCCGGTACTGGTAGATTTTTGGGCCACCTGGTGTGGGCCGTGTAAGATGCTTTCGCCCCTGGTCGAGCAACTGGCCGACGAGCAATCCGCCAAGCTGAATGTGGGTAAGGTGGATGTAGACGCTAACCCGCAAGTTGCTGAGAAATTCGGCATCATGAGCATCCCAACCTTGATCCTTTTCAAGGATGGCAAGAAGGTCGAGCAACTGGTTGGATATATGCCCAAAGAGCGTATCCTGTCCAAAATCGAGCGGTTCCTCTAAATCCTGATCTCGTTTTAGTTCGATTTGACAAACTATTCTTTAAAAGGCCGCTTCTACAGCAGAAGCGGCTTTTGCTATCCTTGAAATCGAATTATCCTACGTATGAGGTTAAGAGGAAAACCGGCTAAAGCTGCCTCTAGCCGGTTTTTTGTGGGATTCAAAATCTAAAGTAGTTTTAGAAGATGAGCAAACCAACCCCGGCAGCCCCGACTAAAATGACAAAGACCGGCACTTTCTGAGAAAAAGCCAGCCCAAAAGCGCACGCGGCAACTACCACTCCACGCCAGTCGGTACCCGATCCGGCCAGGGTCGAGGCGGTGACGACGACCAGGAGGCCAATTAAGGCCAGCGAAAGACCGCGAATCATGCCCCGCACCGCCATCAGGTGTTCGATCCGGCGGTAGACTGCCGCCAACCCTAGCACCAGAAAAGGCGGAATCATAACCGCCAGGAGTGCCAGCCCTGCGCCCAGGTAGCCGTAAGTGAGATAACCCAGGCTGATTACCCACAGCCCGCTTGGGCCGGGCGTAAACTGCCCGATAGCGATAGCTTTACCAAAATCGGCCTCTTGCGCCCAGCCGTTAGCGGTCAAATCTTGATGCAGACTGGGCAAAGTACCCAACCCGCCGGTCGAAAACAGAGCAGCCTTGAGAAAAATTGCAAAGAAGGCCAGAGGGTTCATTGTGGCACACCCTCGATTTCCTCGATTTCCTCAATAGACGACTGAACCGGCGGCGAGATGACCTTGAATGACAACAGGAAAGCCCCTGCTACCAGGGCCATCAGCAGTACCAGCCAGCTTGGAAGTTGCAGCCAACCCAACAGGACGGCAGCGCACAGGACAAAACCTACCGCCGTCGCCAGGCGCGGCCAACCTTCTTGCCGCACCTCCTTGAAGACAGGTCGGCCCATTTGCAAGGCCAATACAAACATCAGGCCCGCCGTGGCCGGGATCAAGCCGCGCAAGGCCGACTGAAAAGGCGGCCAGCCCTGCAAAGAACTAAAACCTGCCGTTAGCACAGTCGTAATAATCGCCGAGGGCAAAAGCATTCCGGCCAGCGTTGCCGCAATACCGCGCCAACCGGCCAGCCGTCGCCCAATTAAAATGGCAAAACCGATCAAATTAATGCCCGGCACGAGCGGACATAAGGCCCAGAACCGGACAAATTCGGCTTCGCTCAGCCAACCGCGCCGTTCTACCATTTCACGCTGGATAAAAAGGAGCGTGGTTGGCCCGCCGCCAAATGATTGCGCCCCGATCCCAGCCCAAATAAGCAACAATTTGCGGGCGGTGGGACCTTCCACTGGCTTTTCCCTCCGCAAAACCTTCAAGTTTTCACTCCCTTCAACTATTTTTATAACGCACGGAAACGAGATTTTGAGAAAGCTTTTCTTGGATTAAAATTTGGTTGCCTGCTGTTTAAGTGAGGAAAATTTCTCAGGAGGAGATTTTACCACGTCCATCAACTGTTTTCAGTTTTGGATGCAGTTCTACGGTTCAAGAAAGCCGAAACGAGGGGAAGCCAGGATTATAAAAAAGTAAAAATTAAAGCCTAAATCAAACTAAAAGACTAAAAAAGAGGCCACCGGGAAAGTCCTCCCGGTGGCCTCTTTTTATTGGTTCTTTCGGTTAGGGGCAAGTTCAAAAACGAACTAGGCCCCGGTAGTGGTAGTACCAATCAGTACGTCTTCGGTGAGAATCGGGGCGGTATAAGCCACCATCATTACCGGCAGATGGCTTTCCCGCATAACTTTCTCGGCGATGCTTCCGAGCAAAAACTGACCTATCAGTCCGCGTGAATGCGTTGCTATCACGATTGCCAAAGGCCGGGTAGACCTGGCATAGTCTAGTACCACTTGATCGGCGTCACCGCTTTTTATCACTTTGATTGGAGCAGCAAGACCGGCTGCGACAATCTGGCGAGAAATACTTTCCAGATAGTTCTGAGCGTGCTTGCGGTTTTCTTCTTCCAGGTCTTCCACACCTCTGGCACCATAAGGCGTTCCCAACAAATAACCATAGCCAACCAGATCGACCGCCGAGACTGCGCTTATGAGATGAATGGTAGCACCAGTCCGAGCGGCTAATTGCATGGCTGGAGCAAGAGCGGTCGCGGCCCCGTCACTGCCATCCATCGGAACAAGAATGCTCGATGTGGGCCGGTGTAAACTCTCCATCCAGGTTTCACAAGGTTCGCCCAGGCTCAACAGGGTTTCTTGTAATAATTCGCTGTTGCTGTCGCTAACTTGCGGGCGAACAAGCACAACTGGCATACCAATGCTGTGGATGATTTGCCCGGATATGCTGCCAGTCGCCAGCCTGCTCAGGCCACTGCGTCCGTGAGTGGTCATTACTACAACATCTGCCCCGGTCGAACGAGCCAGATTACAAACTTCCTGAGTAGCGTGGCCGTGAATAGCATAACATTCCATACGCGAGGCGGGAAGTTGAAAATGCGTCGAAGTGTTGGCGATATAGTTGCGCACTCGATGCAAGTAATCTTCTATTTCTTGCAGGAGCTTTTCTACGTCGTGTACCGAATGAATTTCCGATTTGTCAGCGACTCGCGCCAATACGATTCCGGCTCCGGTAGTTTGGGCCAGGCCAATAGCGTAAGGCAAAGCCTTTTCCGATAAGGTCGAGCCATCCAACGGTACTAAAATTTTGGTGAACATTTAATTGCCTCCTCGATGAACGTCAGTATCAAAAGTCAGGTTTCACTTGTATTCCTATTCTTATTATGACCTGAGGAAGTAAAAACAAGGGTGAACAGAGGTTTACAGCAGGTAAATAAATTCTGTCGCGATTGCCGGGGACGGCTGGCCTGGGAAGCTTACCCGCCTCAGGCGCAACACGGCTTCAGGCACGAAACAATTCTCCAGGGGTAGGAAATTTTGGTTTTGCCAGTGCGCTATCGGGCTGTCAAAAGCCGCTTATACCGTCCAGCCGTTTTTGCCGAAGTGAGCAAATCTTATGAGCCGGTTAGCTCCGGGCCGTGCTAGACCAGCGGGTAGCCCCGGCTTCGGCCAGCAAACGGTCGAGGTCGTCCACCAGAACCAGGCCATTCTCGACGCTTACTATCGCAACCTGGCTGCCGGGCCGGAAAGAGTGTCCATCAATACTGCGGGCCGGGACACTTCGGCGGACGCCGTTTTTGCTAAAAGTGATTTCGCCCTGGCCCTTCGCATCGAAGGAATAGCTGACACGAGCGACTGTCCCGGCCAGAGAATTTGCTTCCTGGTCTGTCAGGGCCGCCCCTTCCGGCAACCCTACGCGAGCCACCAGTAACCGTACACTCAAGCTGACGGCCAGGCCGCCGAGTAAGGCCAATCCCGGCGTTATAAGGTCGCTGAGGCGTAACAATTTGAGGGTAAAGCCGATTCCGCCAAACCAGGTCAGAAAAACTACCAGACTATTAAACCAGCCGGGAGCTTCTTTGGCTGCGACTAGAAAAGCCGCTACGGTAAAAATCAGCCCAAAAATAAAACAACCGAGATAAATATTACTTAGCCAATCCATCTTGCCCGGAGCCTCCCCTTAATTACTGGCGTATCCGCCCGGCAGAGCCAGGTCAGGCCGCTAAAATCCCTACAGAGCAGTTCTTTAGTTCTTTCAAACAGATACGGCCTGAGCCGGGTAAAAGTTTCGGAATTGTTAAATGTGTTAAAAGCAACCTGGAAATTATCAAATATAATCCTCTTAAATCCGCTCAATGCCACTAGAAAAAAACCTCCCAACCGGCGTTGATTATAGCAAGAGAAGCACTAATCTTTAATCTTTCGGATTTACCAGCCAGGGAGCCGTTTACGAACCTTACCCTCCCTATCTTTTCTCTCCAATCTCCATCCTTTTGGTCGTAAGCAGCGACCAAAAAAGAGCCTTGTTCGCCTGTTGAGCAGCAGACGAATGAGGCTCTTTTATTTGAGTATATTTAGGTTTGTACTTAGACTCTAATCCTAATTTAAGCCAGGCCTGTTATAATTGGCTACGATGGTTTAATATTTGCGTGTACCGGTAATAGCTCCGGCCAGGCTGTATTCTGTATAATTTCGGTATAGTAAGGGAGTAATGCTCGAATGAGGAAAGATAGTTTAAAGGTAATCCGGCCTTCGCAGCGTTTTGGCCGCATTCTGGCCGCCCTGTTGCTGAGTGCTGGGCTGTTGTTGACTGCCTGCGGAGATGAAACCAACAGCCGAACTCTGCCGACCGAAGCCGCCGGGCTAACCACTGCCGCCGGTAGCCCTGTCAGCAGTCCGGCCCAAACCACTGCTGGCACATCTACCACGGCTTCGACCGGGGCCATTACCGCCGCAACCGCGGCCACGACCACCGCCACAACTGCCGCAACCGGGGCCACGACCACCGACCCAGGCACAAAACCAGGCGGTACCCCTAACCCGATTTCCGCCGTGCCGACCGTCAAAGTGCCGGAAGCCGCTACCCAGGAAATGAACAAGATTGCCAGCCAGACCGAAAAAACGCGCAAACTTAACTTCAAGCAGCCGGTCGAGCGCAACTTCATGACCCGCGCCGATCTAGCCAAATACCAGGAAGAAGAGTTTCGGCGAGATAACCCACCCGAAGATATTACTAAATACCAGAAGATTTACGAAATCTTTGGGTTTACGCCCAAAGGGTTCGACCTGGCTCGCACTTATATTGACCTGCTGAACGAGCAAGTGCTGGGTTTTTACGACCCGCAGACCAAGAAACTTTACATTGTAGTTGATGGCGACCCGAACAAGGTCAGTCCTCTGGTCAAGTTTACCGTCGAGCATGAACTTACGCACGGATTACAGGACCAGTATTACGATCTGCAAAAGCTTCGTCCGATCCGCAAACCAACTGATACCGAATGGAACGATGACCGCGACGCGGCCCTGACCGCCTTAATTGAAGGCGACGCGGTGCAATCGCAAACAGTCTGGCTGCTGGGGGGCAACCTGAGCCAGAGCGAACTTCAACAGATTGTCACCGAGTCGGGCAGTAGCAGTAGCAACCAGCTTGATAAATCACCTCTGATCCTCAAAGACACCTTGCTTTTCCCGTATGAGGCCGGGGCCAGTTTTGTGCAGCAGGTTTACCAGAAAGGCGGTTGGGCCGCCGTAGATAAAGTCTGGAAAGAAAGCCCGCCTCAATCCACCAGCCAGATTTTACATCCTGAAAAATACCTCAACCGGGTCGAACCAGTCAAAGTCGCCCTCACTTCACAGGTAGAAACGCTCGGCAACGGCTGGAAATCGCTCGACATTAACACGCAGGGCGAGTTACAAACTCGCATCTGGCTTCAGGGAGGCGTGGGAGCCGATGAAGCCAAAAAAGCCGCGACTGGCTGGGCGGGCGACCGCTATCAGGTAGTCGAGGACGCGCAGGGCCAGGCTGGTTTTGTCTGGCGCAGTCAGTGGGATAACGACAAGGAGTCAGGCGAGTTTTATCAAAGCGCACTCAGTGCGGCCAAGAAAATCTACAGCCTGAACGGTGATGGTACTGGTTCGGATGTCAAGCGCACCTGGACGACCGCTACCCAGGATATTAGCCTGATCCGCAAGGGTAACGAAGTGTTGATCACCGTAATGCCCAAAGGCGGTAACGCCGATAAAGTGGTGGGTAAAATCGGCTTCTAGGCCAGGCTGAAAAAATATGACCGTATCTACCGAAATGAGCGAGAGTCGTCGTAATAAAGCAAAGGAATACGCCCGCCTCCGGCGTACCCTGTTTTTTGTGACGACCGGGATCGGGCTGGTCGTGACGCTGATAATGCTGCTGACCGGCCTGAGTCTCGAATTGCGGCGGTTGGTCGAGGGCTGGACGAGCAATCAATGGCTGGTCGTACCGCTCTACCTGGGAATTTTTGGCGGAGCTTACGGTCTGCTAACTTTCCCGTTAGACGTGTACGCCGGGTATTACCTGCCCCGCAAATACGGTATGTTGCATCAGAATCTTGGAGCCTGGCTGCTCGATGTGCTAAAAGCGGGCCTGCTTGCCGTCGTAATAGGCTTGCCTTTGCTCGAAGCACTTTATTTTGGGTTTCGCAATCTGGGTGATTGGTGGTGGCTGGCGGGTGGACTGGCCTACACCCTGTTTGTAGTGGTAATGGCGAACCTGGCGCCCGTCCTCATTATGCCCCTCTTTAACAAGTTCGTCCCACTTGAAAATGAGGAACTGCAAGCCCGTATTTTGCAACTGGGCGAAAAGACCGGGGCGCGAGTGCGCGGGGTTTACACAATGGATTTCAGCCGCCGCACGAATGCCGCCAATGCCTTTGTGACCGGGATCGGCTCCACCCGGCGGGTCGTCCTGGGCGACACCCTCACGCAGCATTATACCGCCGATGAAATCGAAGTGATTATGGCCCACGAGCTAGGGCATCACGTGCATGGCGACATCTGGCGCAGCATTATCCTCGACTCGGTGGTGACGCTGGCCGGATTCTGGCTGGCAAACCTGGCTTTACAGGCCGGTATCAGCAGCTTTGGCTTCCGCGAGCTGGGCGATGTGGCGGCCTTCCCGCTCTTTGTGCTGGTGATGGGCGGCTTTAGCCTTGTAACCTTACCCCTCAGTAACGCTTTCAGTCGCAGCCGCGAGAATGCTGCCGACAAGTACGCCCTCGATATTACCCACAACGCGCCAGCTTTTATCAGTGCCATGAAAAAACTGGCGAACCAAAACCTGGCCGATGCCAACCCGCCGGGCTGGGCCGTCTGGCTTTTCTACACTCATCCACCCATCCGCGACCGCCTGAACCGGGGCGAAGCCTTTTTGACCAGGTAAAATCGCCTCCCCTTTGGTTTAACAACTCAATTTAGCGGCGCAATCGAGGACGGACGGGGCGGAAAAAGCGTCTCTAGCAGCAATGTATTTCGTTCGCCCCGTGCGGTGCAATCGGCAAACATATAACGCAGTTCCGCCAGGCTGCGATGACCCATTAGAAGATGCAAAAAGGTTAGATCGGGAAAGAGCGCGTCGCCATCGGCCAGGCGAGTCGGTTCATAGGAGCCTACCTCGGTCAACTTGCCGCCTTCAAAGGTCAGGCTCAGGTGCTGGCGATAAAGGTTTATTCGCAATGTGCCGCTATGCCCGGCCACCGGGCTATTCTCCACTCGCTTTTCCAGGGCTGGCCCGATCCGCCGCAAGAAGGCGGCTAAATCAGCCACGCGGATAAACCAGGCGTAAGAAGGCAACAGCTTTTCGAGTTGCTGGCCCAGTGCGGTATACACGGGGTGGGCCGCGCCCAGGCTAAAGCCCAGGTAGGGTACAGCCTTTTCCGGCGGGCGTCCCTGGTTGATCTCATCGGCCAGCTTTCGCAAGGCGCGGGTTAGAAATTCCGCGACCATCCGCAAGGAATAGTCAGGCCGCACCGCCAGTTCACGCACCACAAGCGGCCCATCCAGCCTATCCGGGATCGCCTCGATATAGCCAACCGCGCCGTCGCCAATTTCTTCGATCAAATAGAAACGGTGATAAGACAGCGACTTGAAGAACTCACACTGCAATTCATAACGCCATTGGGTTTCGTCGCGCACACGGGCCACCGGGCCATAAGCACAGGCCAACGCATAGAAACGTTGCAAATCAGTCAGGTCTTGGAGGGTGGCGGGACGCAAGCTAAATCGCTCGGTCTGACCAGGCTCTAACTTGCTCAGATTAGGCCAGTAGAGCCGTCGTCCGCCGGAAAGATCGAGAGCCATCTCGTAGCCGAACTGCCGGTAGTACCAGGGGATGCCTGTGATGGCTTGCATCAGTTCGCCCCGTGCCGCACTCAGGGCGTGGATAACCTCGAATTGCTGGCGCACCAGCCTTTTACGCCGGTAGTTCGGTTCGGTTGCCACCGCTTCGGGACGGCCTAGCCCAAATTTTATGCCCTCGTAACTCCAGGTCTGCGAAATTAGATTCATGCTGGATACGATCCGGCCACCCGCGCTCTGGTCTACCACGACTGTAAAATCGGCGGGATTGGTAGTAGGATGGTCGCTACCCATCAGTTCTTTTGTCCAGTGGTAAACCCATTCGTCCGGTTCGGCGGTATCGCTGTGCAAACGGGCGTTAAAAGTCGCCAGTTCCTCGGTATCGGCAGAAGTTGCCCAGCGCAAAATCAAACCATCTCCCAGGTTGCGCGGCAACCCAAATTTTGGATCATTTAATTTTGGAAACAACGCATTATCCCCTTAAATTGGCTTCACCCGACCATTCCCGATAGAAGAGGCCCTCTACGACCTCGCCCTCGTACATCGGGCGTAGTTCGCGCCTAAATTCGAGGGGAGTTTGCCCCGGATCGAGCGTTTCGTGCTGTTGCGAATAATAGGGCATTGGACTTATTTGCTAAACTCTGGTTGCTTTGAGGTAACACTCGCCAGGGTGATAAGTGTCTACAACTTTAGTAACTCAGGGCAAATGAGTTTCGGTGTAAAACCGTAGATACCCCTGCCTTTAGGCCAGGGGAGTTGTCACTTTAAGCGGATTAACCCCGCTTCAGGCCGGGTTTTAGAGGCCCGGCAGGACGGCTTGAATCAGGGCGATCAGGCGTGGGCCAGCCTCCTGCCCGACCTGCAATACTTCGGCGTGATTTGCTTCCGCTAGAGTATCCGGGTTCAGGCTGTTAGTAATGGTGCTGATGCCCAGCACCCGCATTCCGCCGTGAACAGCCACGACCACTTCCGGCACGGTAGACATGCCGACAGCATCGGCACCCCAGGCCCGCAACATTCGCATTTCGGCGCGGGTCTCGAAGTTCGGGCCGGTCAGCATGACGTACACGCCGCGGTGAAAACGGATACCCTGGCGGGCGGCCTGGGCCTCCACCAGGTCTAACAGAGCAGTCGGGTAGGCATTGACCATGCCCGGAAAGCGCGGGCCGAGGGCATCGTCGTTAGGGCCACGCAGAGGGTTCGCCCCGGTCATGCCTGGCAAGAAGATATGGTCGGAAATACCCATCAGGTCGCCGGGGTGGTAGTCCGGGTTCAGGCCGCCCGCCGCGTTTGTGACGATCAGGGTTTCGATGCCGAGCATTTGCATCAGGCGAATCGGCAAAGTCACCTGGGCCATGTCGTGGCCTTCGTAGTAGTGGAAGCGGCCCTGCATCGCCATCAAGGTCTGCCCGGCCAGGTCGCCCACCACCAGACGTCCGGCGTGGCCTTGAACAGTGGAAACAGCAAAGCCGGGGATCGTGTGGTAAGGAATCGCAACGGCCTCGGTCAGCACATCGGCCAGGCTCCCTAAGCCACTTCCCAATACAATCCCAACCTGGGGTCGCCGGTCGCCCAGCAACGTCCGCACGTAATCGCGGGCGTGATTAATCAATTGAAGCTTATTTTCCACGCGGCTTTCTCTTTCTAATCTAATTCAGAGGTATAAATACAAAGGACGAAGTTTCCTCCGCCCTTTGTCGTCCGCACACCCCGGCCCGTTTAGAGCCTGTTCATCAGTTCGTTTTTCTTGGCCTGAAATTCAGCTTCGCTGATCACGCCGCTATCGCGCAGACGAGCCAGTTGTTGAATACTATCGGCGATCTGTTGCGGACTAAGCTGACCCTGCGACTGAGGTTGGGGCGGCGCGGTGTAGCCGTTAGTGGGCACGTATGGCTGCTGCTGATAAGACTGAGGTTGGGGCCGAGGCTGCGAATAGCCGCGAGGGTCGGGACCGTTCGTGGGATGTTGAGAACGGGGCGGTACTTCGTAAGGTTGCCCACCCTGGCCGTAAACGTCCTGGCCGCGCCCCGGAGCGTCGTAAACCTGACCCTGACCCTGACCGGCCCGACCACGCGGACGCAGTTCTCCTTCGCCATCGTCGCGGTAGCGCGGGCCACCAGGAGCGAAATCGCTGGCATCGCCGTAGTGCCGGTTTTTGGCGTTAAGCATTACTTTCTTAAATTCCTGAGGCTTATCCAGATATTCAAGCTTGTTGATGCCGGTATCGCTACCAGTCAAAACCTCGACCGTGCCGTAGCCCAGCATCCGACCCAACAAGCTCTGGTCGGTCTCGACATCGTTGATTTTCTCAAGCGAAGTGCCAAATTCCTTTTTGTTGATAATTCCTTCGATCTGAATAACGCGCTCGTTAGTAAGAATATACTGCTCGGCTTGCCAGACCAGAAAGGAAATACCAAAGGCGATAAAGGCGATAAAAGCGGAAACCAGCATCACCAGCAGCAAAACGGTTTTAACCGTCTGATCCCAGGGTTGAGCGTTGATGACAATCGCCGCAATGATGGCAAAAATAAATAAAGCGATCCACTGGGCCGCCGCTTTGAACAGGACAATGACGTGCTTGTGCGCGATATGAACGATTCGTTCGCCATCGCCCAGGTTCTTCTCGTTGTACGCCATGCCGTACCTTCTTTCTTAATCTAGCTATGAGACCAGGATTTCTACCCGCCAGCACTACTACGTAAAAAGAAGTCGTCAGGTTTGCTTACCACACTCCAAATAAATCACGAAATAGTATGGATAAACTCGGCTGATTTCAAGTCCCGTTCCAAAAGATAGCGAGTGTAGGCTCGCATCACCCTTTCCAGTTCGCGGCGCAACTCGTCGGAGAGGCGCAGGCGCGGGCCACTGGCGAAAGGGTTGCGCTGTAAATAGCGCAGCACTTTAAGGGCGTCCAGGCTAAGTTCCAGGCTCCGCCGCTCAATACCGCCGCACACCTCACATAGCACACCGCCCATCTCCGGGCTAAAAAAGTTCGCCATGGGCTTGAGTTCAGCCTGGCAACGCACGCATTGCTGAAGCTGAGGGCGGTAGCCCATATAATTCAACAAATGCAATTCGTAGGCCCGTAAAGTTACGTTCGGGTCGTGTCCGGCAGCCAGAGCCTCGAAAGTTTCGGTCAGCAACTGGTAAGCCGGGAAGTTCTCGATACTTTCTTCGGTCAGACGATCCAGGAGTTCGACGGCGTAAGTGGTATAGCCGTAGAGGTTCAAATCTTCCCGCAAAGCCCGGAAAATCTGTACCGGCTCACTCTGAGTGATAATATCCAGGTTGCGGCCTTTAGCGATCAACAGGCGGGCCTGGGTGAACAGTTCGACATAGCCGCCCAACCGACTGGTCGTGCGGCGCACCCCTTTTGCGACTACCCGCAGCTTACCCCGGTGGGGCGTGTAGATCGTCAGGATTTTATCGGCTTCGCCAACGTTCAGCCGCCGCAGCACAATGGCTTCGGTGCGATATAATTTTTCATTCTCTTTGGTCATTTTTTCCATAGCCTATTATAACATTTATTGACCTTACTGAACACTTTTTAGCCGGGTCGAACGCATATTGCGGCGGATTTGAGCCGGAAATTTTCATATAAGGTGGTCCTAAATAAGGTAGTCCTAAACTCCTGTCCCAAAAGTCATAGTCCTATATGACCTGGTGGCATTACTTCTTTCACTTCTCATCTCGCGTCCGGTGAGTTAATATAAGTTGTATAAAAGGACATCCAACTGAAACAAATCAAAAGTTAAAGGTGTCTGAGAATAAAAGGTTAAATCGTTTGAAGAAAAGAGGCAAGCAGATGCAAGACTATCATAGCTATACTTACCAACCGAGCGGAGAGAGCGAGACTTCCAACAGCCAGGCTTACAAGATTGCCAGACAGCGCGTGAAAGCCAAACTTGCTTTCTACGGTCATCTGACCACCTATATCCTGGTGATAGCCTTGCTATGTGGTATTTACCTCATGACCTCCCTCGCGGCGGGCCATTTTTACTACTTCTGGCCGATCTTTCCGGCAACGGGTTGGGGTACCGGGCTGGCAATTCAGGCTGTATTTACTTTCGCCGCGCCGCGCTATTCGGTTAACTACCATGAAATGATTGAAGCCGAGATGCGCCGCATGAACACCGGGCGGTTTTAAAAGAAAAGTTAATACTGGCTCTAACTCTGCTCTCACTACCAACCGACCTGATCTGCCGGTTGGTAATTGCGCGGTCGGATTGGAAACACAGTAACAGGCTCGCCCACCTCGAACCGATTTTGAAAAAGCTTCAAGCTAAATAAATTAAAAGTATTCCCTTCTTGCCAGAATGTTGTATAATAGTGGTAACTGGGACATATTTCCTATTTATTCCGAAAGAGGTGTACTACGAGTACGGATAACAGAACTACTACAAACGATAGAAGCAATGGTCGGGGTCGGGTAGATCGTCCTCGCTTACTTCTCGTTGACGACCACCCACTATTCCTACGGGGTGTACGCTTGACATTAGAGGATTCGGGGGAGTTTGAGATTGTCGGCGAAGCGGCAGATGGTCAAAAAGCTATCACGCTTTCAGAGCAGTTACTACCGGATGTAATTTTGTGCGACATCAACCTGCCGGGCATGAACGGGCTTGAGGTAAGCCGGGTGATCAAACGTCGCCAGCCTCAGACCGCGATTGTAATTCTGAGCGTGTACGAGGACGACGAGCAGCTTTTCCTGGCGATCAAAGCCGGGGCCGCCGCTTACTCACCCAAAGACATCGGCCCGGAGCGATTGCTGGAGATTGTGCGGGCGGTAGCTCACGGCAACTACATCATAAACGAGAATGTGCTTTCCAAGCCGATAGTTGCCAAGCGGGTGCTTAACCAGTTCCGCGAGTTGGCGACTGCCGAGAACGAGCAAGAACCGATTTTTGCTCCCCTGACTAACCGCGAAGTCGAAATTTTAGATTGTATCGCCCGTGGCAACTCGAACAAAGAAATTGCCCGCAATCTTTCGATCAGCGATCAAACCGTCAAGAACCACATCACCAGTATTCTCAAAAAGCTTAACGCCAACGACCGCACCCAGGCCGTGATAACGGCTCTGCGCCACGGCTGGATCAAAATGTCCAACGACATCGCAGGCGGTGGTTCGCGGGTCTGAGCCAGGCAGATCGGGGTTTTTGGGCCAGAGATAACAAATAGAAAGGGAAGAATTTAGCTTCCCTTTTTGCTATTGCTGGCGATCCGCCTCCCCTACTAGGTCAGGCTATACCAGACGACCGTATCGGTAGCGTCGCGTTCCTCGATCCGCGTAATTTTCACGCCTCCCACTTCGCTGCTGCGGCGCAGAATTGTACCGCCATCGGCTACCGCACCCAACCCTTCTAAAGAAAGCTTGCGTAACGGTTTGCCGGTGGGTAGCCCCGGTTGAAGGTAAATTGCCTCGGCCTGCAACTGCTCAAGCGGGGTGAACTCCCAGGAAAAAGCTAGATTTTCGGCAATCAAGCGGTTCGTTTCGGCTTCGACCTGAGCCGGGTCGAGCGTGGGCGAAACGATCCCGGCATACTGCACAAAAGCTTTTTTGCCGTGGTCGGCTTTGGTCGGGGCGAGTGGGGCCGGGACAACGCCCAGGCGGTACAGGGCGTAATCAATCAGATGTCCGGCGGTATGCACCCGCATATTTTGCAAACGGCGCGGCCAATCAATTTCGCCTTGCAGGGTCGTACCGGCGGCGGGCGGAGTGACCGTTTCGATGTAGTGCCAGATGTCGCCCTCTTTGAGCATCACCTGATAGACGCGGGCGGTAGTTTCGTCCCAGACCACTCGGCCCTGGTCGGTCGGCTGACCGCCACCCATCGGGTAAAACACCGTCTGGTCGAGCCGTAATCGCCAGTGCCCGGCCCCTTCCGGCAAAACCTCTTGCACCTGGGCCGCAACCTGGGTCGCGTAAGGGTCGGTCAAATAAATCGGTAGAGTTTCCAAACTGAACTCCTAATCTATGAAAAAGCAACCGGCTAGTCGCGTAGTGGCTCGTACTGAAGCAGATCGAGCGGGTAGAGCTTGCCTTCGCGGTGGCGGCGATAGAGCGCGGCCAGAGGAGTCGCCCGCAAGGGGACAGTTCCGGCTTCGATTTCTTCCAGGCTAAGCCAGCGTCCGCCCGAAATTTCGCCCGCTTTCAGCCGTAACTTGTCTGGCTCGATACCTTCGGCCAGCCTTCCACCAAAAAGAATAAAGACATTCGGCTCCTGGTGATGACCGCTCCGCACGAGGCCGACAAAGCCGGTTAGCTCGACCGACAGGCCGGTTTCTTCGAGCGTCTCGCGCAAAGCCGCATCCACGAAAGTTTCGCCTCGGCCATGTTCGGGTTTGCCGCCAGGTGGCCCCCATTTACCAGACTGGCGACGGCTACGCGCCTGTTGCACCAACAAATATTTACCGGCCTGTTCCAAAAGCACACCGGCTACAATGACCGCTTTCATCCGTCCTCACTCTGCTTTACCAATTTTCAGGGTTCTATAATAGCATAAAGTAGTTCGGCACTGCGAACAGGCTTTACTTTCA
The DNA here is from genome assembly GCA_038206175.1 of Chloroflexia bacterium. Taxonomy (GTDB): domain Bacteria; phylum Chloroflexota; class Chloroflexia; order Chloroheliales; family Chloroheliaceae; genus 54-19. The sequence goes on along the minus strand of JBBRBE010000089.1, from coordinate 6,139 downwards.
GCCAGGCAAAGAGTATCTTTCTTCAAAATTAGGGATTACGGCCACGCATCATATTCAAGCGGGGAGAAAAGTAGCATGAGCCAATCTGAAGCGGCCCGGCCCGACCCGTCGTCTGGCTCGAAACTTGAGCAACGTGAGCGCGAACTGGCAATCCTCAAAGCAATTGCCGAAGAGCTAAACCGGGCCGTAGACGTACAGACGGCTCTGGAAAATTCGTTAGGGTTGGTGACAGAATTCCTGGGCCTCAAAACGGGCTGGGTCTGGCTGCTGGACGAAACCAGTGGCGAGCCTTACCTGGCCGCTTCGCGCAATCTGCCGCCCTTTCTGACCGCTAAACCTTCACGAATGCGCGGCAAAGATTGCCTGTGCTTGCAAACTTTTCTGGCGGGCAACCTGACGATGGCCGCAAACGTCAACGTTCTGGAATGTAGCCGCCTGTCCTGGAATGTAGACGGCACTGACGGCCTGCGCTACCACGCATCCTTGCCCATTTACGTCCACGGCCAACCACTCGGCGTGATGAATCTGGCCGGGCAGGACTGGCGAGGACTACAACAGGGCGATTTGCAACTACTCTACACCATCAGCTACCAGATCGGCCTGGCGGTCGAACGGGCGCGGCTATTCGACCAGACCGTGCGGATGACCGGAGCAGAGGAGCGCAACCGGTTGGCCCGCGACATCCACGATACGATAGCTCAGGGAATGGCGGCGGCAATTTTGAACCTGGAAAGTGCCGAGCTTTTGATGGAAGAGCAGAGTCCACGTAATCGGCTCAAAGCGCAGGAGAAAGTTCGCAAGGCTTTGAACCTGACGCGGGCGAACCTGGAAGAGGCCCGGCGGTGGGTGTTAGATTTGCGGCTGGCTCCGTTTCAGCAAAAATCGCTCCCGGTCGCCCTGGCCGAGATGGTGAACGAGTTCGGGAACGAAAACGGACTGGAAGTGAGTTTTAAAGCCTCGCTGGGCAACACGACCGACCGACGCTATCCGGCCCGGATCGAAACCGGCCTTTACCGGGTGGCCCAGGAAGCCCTCACCAACATTCGCAAACACGCCAGGGCCAAACACGTGTGGGTGAAAATCAGTCTGCAAACGGAGAGCGGCCATGAACGCCTGAACCTGTCGGTGCAGGACGACGGCATAGGTTTCGACCCGGCCAGGTTAGGTTCACCTCAGCCAGGGGGAGCGGCTGAACCGGGCCATTGGGGACTCGTCGGGATGCGCGAAAGGGCGCGGTCAGCGGGCGGGCAGTTGGACATCCGCAGTTGCCCCGGCCAGGGAACCGAGATCGAACTAAGCGTGCCGGTAGTTTACCCGACTGCCGGGCCGGGGGGAAAAGAAACCCGATGAGCGAGAGTGAGAGTAAACGGCCAATCCGCATTTTGATCGTAGACGATCACCCGGTAGTCCGAGACGGCCTGAGTGCCGTGCTGGAATCTCAGCCGGATTTCGAGGTAGTTGGCGAAGCGGGCGACGGGAGCGAAGCGGTGGCCCAGGTTGAAAAGTTAGAGCCGGATGTTGTGCTGCTTGACCTGGAAATGCCAGGGCTGGACGGTCTGGGAGCTTTGCGGCTGATCCGCCAGAGCCGCCCGCAGACTAAAGTAATCGTTTTTACCGTCTTTGACACCGACGAACGCATCCTGGAAGCGGTGCAGTCCGGGGCGCAGGGCTACCTCTTGAAGGGCGATGCACCTCGCGCCGAAATCTTCCGGGCGGTGCGAACGGTATATCAGGGGGGTGCGCTTTTGCAACCAGTCGTCGCCAGCAAGCTCTTGCGCCGGATGCAGGATAGCCAGGGCGTAGTCGCTCCGGCCTCCGGCCCGGCGCACACCCTGGAAGAATTGACCGAACGGGAACGCGAAGTGTTGGAACTGCTCGCGCAGGGTCTAGCTAACAAGGAAATCGCGGCCCGCCTGTTCATCAGCGAACGCACCGTTAAATTCCACGTCAGCAGCATCCTTGCCAAACTGCGGGCGGGCAATCGCACCGAGGCCGTGCGGATCGCCGCGCAACGCGGCCTCGTTGAACTTGGCTAACCGCTAACTGCCGTAAATCTGGCGGTACATGTAGTAGCTGGCGTAGATGATACGGACGTACTTACGGGTTTCAGGGTAATCTATATTGTCCACCCACTTATCGAAGTTTTGAGAAGGCGAGGCAGCCTTGCTCCAGCGGTAAACATTGCCGGCCCCGCCGTTATAGGCCGACAGAGCCTCGTAAGGGTTGCCCTCAAAATCTTTGAGCCGGGCTGCCAGGTAATAAGCTCCAAATTCGATTGCAGTATAGGGACGGTAAAGATCGTCCGGCTTGAAGCCGGGCTTATCGAGGTTGGCCGCAATGCCCTTGCCGGTATCCGGCATCACCTGGCTGAGGCCACGCGCACCCACGCTGCTGGTTGCCTCCGGGTCGAAGGCACTCTCTTGCTTCATCAATGCTACCAGCAAAAGCGGGTCGAAATCCTGCCGACGGGTTTGTTCCAGCACCATCGTCTGAAAAGGCAACGGATAGATCAGCTTTTGTAGCAGAAGCGGCAACTGGCGCAGACCTGCCTGGGGGTTCTTTAACTGGTAGAGGTTCAAGAGCCTCTGAGCCGCTGTAACCGAATAATAATACTCGCTGTGTTCGCTCAGGGCCAGCGACAGCACATAAAGGTCGAGCGGTTTGTCGTTCAGGCGGTCATAAAGTTCACGCGACTCGCGGTCGGCCTCGTTGTCCTGCCCCAATTCGCGCAGGGCCACCAGCCGTTTGAAGGCCGGGTCGTCTCGCAGTCTGGTACGGGCCGCTTCTAATTGTTTGGCCGGGTCAGGCGTAGTCGTTATAGTAGGAGAGGCCGTGGCCGCCGTAGATGTACTCGTCCCGGTCGGGATAGCCCAGCCCACCAGCCATTTTTCGAGGGCGGCCCGGTCGCGCTCGAAATCCGCCGCGAAAGCTTTTGGATCATAAACCGTCGGGTGGGTAGTCGGAGTAGAACGGGGAGGCTTGTTTGGGTCGTAAGCATCGCGCAAGCGTTCGGTGGCCCGCACAGCGTAAAAATCGGTCAGAGGGGCCTCGCTGGCCTTTTGCAGGGCGGCGCGGGCGTTGGGCGTGTCGCTTTTAGCCTGAAATGCCTTACCGAGGTTATAAAAAGCTTCGGCCCGACGGTCGCTACCGGGAAACCGGCGGGCCAGAGCCTCGGCGTAAGGTAAAGCCGCTTCAGGGCCTTTTGCCAGAGCCAATCTGAACTGATTAAAAGCGGCGTCCTCAGCCTGCGGGTTGGTTGGGTAGCGTTCGACCAGTTGGCTCCACAAGGTCATGGCGTCGTCCGGTTTAGCGGCTTTCTCGGCCTGACCCGCCAGCTTTGCCAGCACGTCCGGAGCCGCAGGCGATTGGGGAAAGCGGGCCAGGAGGTCGCGGTATTCGGCACCGGCCCGGTCAAGATCGCCTTTTCCGGCGTAAACCGTCGCCAGGTAGAACCAGGCGCGGGCCAGACGGTTCTGGGCTTCCGGCGTCAGGCCGGGCGGGGTGGGCGGTTGGGCGGCTTTATCGTCGGGCCGACCCAGGAAACGGTCGAAAGAGGCCAGCGCACCAGTCCAGTCTTCCGCTTGCAAACTAAAATAGCCTCGCAGGTAATCGTCCAACAGGGGCGAGTTCGCGTTAAAAAGCGTCCGTAGCGTGCTAAAGCCGGTACTCGTTTCGAGGTAATCACTCAACAGTTGGCGGGTCAGAGCCGTGGCCCGGTCGCTCTGTTTGGCGGCATCGTAGGCGCGGGCTTGTTTCGCCACGACCCCGGCCCGGTAGTCCGGCACGCGGGCAATCTCAAGAATTTTAGCGTACCAGACCGCGCCTTCCGCCGGGTTATTCTCCTTGACGTAATAATCGCCCAGCTTCTCCATTGCCGTTACGCGCAAAAGATTGGTGGCCTGGCTGCTGGCGACTTTCTTATAAGCTTCCATTGCCTGAGAGAGTTTGAGGGAATTGGTGTAAGCTTCGCCGATCTCGAACCAGGCGTAACCATCGAGCGGCATTGCGCCGGGCCGTTCGGATTGGTAACGCTGGAAATACAGCACAGACTCGTCCCAAAAACCAAGCTGAGTAGCGGTCAAACCGAGGTAATAAAAGCAATTGGCCCGCAAAGGGTCGTTGCTGTAAGCACCGAGGTACTTCTTGAAGGAGTCGGCGGCTTCGGTGTAACGCCCGCGTCCGTAGCTGGCCCGCGCCAGGCCGTAAAGGGCAGGCCGGGCTTCGGGGCTGCTGGCATACTTGTCCAGCACCAGGCGATACTCGGCGGCGGCTTCGACCGGGCGACCCTGGGCCAGATATTCGTCGGCCAGGGCGCGTAGGCGGGCCGGTTCGTTACCGGCGGGCAGAGGGGACGGGGTGGGGCCAGGCTCAGCTTGATAGCCAAAATCTGCCGGGTCGGGCCGGGGATTAAGTTCTTCGGCGGCCCCTACCGGCGACCGGGGTGGAGTGCCGGGGCCAGGCGAAACAGAGTGGGGAGCAGTATCCACGAAAAACAGGTAGACACCCAGTACCAGAAGGGCGACCACCGCCGCCAGGGCGACGAGAGCCAGCAGGAGTTTGAAGGGCCGTTTACTCGGCGGAGTCGAATTAGCACTCGACCCGGCCTCTTTTACTTCACCCGTCTTATCTAAAAGTTCAGCCATTACACCTTTGGAGGCAGAGTGCTAAGAACCGTGTGCCAGGAGTTTTAACGCAGAAGAAATTTTGAAAGTTGCAAGGAAGCAAACTTGGCTCACACCACCCGGCCTGATTTACCGTTTACGAAAGTTAGACGGCGTAACGATGCGTTCGTAAAATTCGTCCGCTTCGTTTGAGTCCAGCTCAAAAGCCGGTTTTTTATAATAGAACCGGCTACGTTCGTCTACTTTATCCTCGGTCGAATTGTGACGCTGGCGGGCTTCGTAATAAATCTGTTTGAGCTTGACCCGCAACGCTTCGTCTCGCACATTCCTGATGCGCTCTTCTACTACGGCATTGCCCACACCGTTAGAAGCCGCCGCAGGAGTTGCTACACTTGCCGCTTCCGGTTGATGCTGAACCGGAGCAGGGCGCGGTACTGGCACGGGCCGGGAAGCAACCACCGGAAGCGAATGAGGCTCGGCAGGCGGCGTAGTTGTTTCCAGGGCCGGACGTTTCTCGAAGATCGCCCGCACTTCGCCGCGTGGCCCGGCCAGCGGGCGCAGAGGCGTCGGACGAATTTCTTCCTCTTCGCTGTCCTCGTCGGTCTCGTCGTCTTCCTCAGTCTCGTCTTCGTCGGTTTCGTCGTCCGGCGAGTCGGTATCGAGGGCGGATAGAGGCATCGGCACTTCGATCCCGCGCTCGTCCTCATCTTCATCCTGGTCGTAATCGGCCCGGTCGGGCAACGGAATAGCCTGATGTTCGGCGGGCGGGTCGAAATCGAGGGCGTACTCGGTACCGTAACCCAGAGCGGCTAAGGCCCGGCTCAGAGCCTGATTTTCGGCCAGTGTGATGTAATCCAGTTGACCATCGCCTTCGCTACCAGCCTGGGCTTTCGCTCCCCAGCCTGTCGCCGAAGCTCCATCCGGCAGCACCACCTCGGCTTTAAACAGAGCCACGCCGTCCTCGTGTCCGGTCAGTTTGGTGCTGATCCGGGCCTGGGGATGATCGGCCCGCAACCAGGCCAGTCGCCACTTCAGGGGCAAATAAGGCTGACCGTCGCGGTATTCCAGATACTGCTGGTGTTGAAAGCCGATTTTAGGCTCCAAAACTGCTTTATCCGCCTCCGGGCGGGTTGAACGCCGGGCGGGAGTTCCAGTAAGTTCGGTCATAGGTTCGCGCCGCTCATCCTTTTCTCAAACTTCGTCAAGCTTACTTACTTCTTTATTAGATTAGCAATTACTAATTAGCAATAGCTTATTTCTTACTATCTCACATTTTAACACAAAATGCCGGTCGCTTCCAAACCTCGACCCAGTACAGAAAGGCAAAGTCCGTAACGAGTGATTTTGAAGCGAAAATTATAACTAAGTACCGCTCGTCACTAGAAAGGTACGTAATTCTTAACTATTCAGACAGCTTCGTCCGGTCGTACCATGTCATTCTGAGCGTAGCGAAGAATCTTCTTTAATGCTCACAATTTTGCTTTTTCAAGAAGATTCTTCGCTACGCTCAGAATGAC
>JBBRBE010000088.1:0-25469 GCA_038206175.1 Chloroflexia bacterium | reverse complement strand
ACCACAATAATAACTTTCCTGATGGTTTTCTTGATCCAAAATGCGCAGAACCGCGATGCCACAGCTACTCAGCTTAAACTCGATGAGTTAATCCGGGCTGTTATGGGGGCACGGGACAGCCTGGTGGACGTAGAAGATTTGTCTGATGTAGAACTGGCAAAGCTTAACCTGGAATTCACCCAGTTTCGCCTCCACTTGAACAGTGTCGCTAAAAAGGTGCTACCTGATGAGGCTAAATAGTTTGTTTTTAATCGAGGGGTAGCACATTGGAAGATGTAATCAAGCAAGCGACGCTGTACCTCGCGGCGGCTATCGAAGCCAGTGCCGGGATTATCATTGGGCTGGCGGCGGTCGAAGCTACTCTCAGAGCTTTACAAGTCTTTTTCTTTCGTCGCCAGGCTCCCGATCAAGCAAAAGATGATATTCGCTTGCGTCTGGGTCGCTGGTTAGCTTTGGCTCTGGAATTTGAACTGGCTGCCGACATTTTGCGAACAGCAATCGCGCCTACCTGGTCGGAGGTAGGGTTACTGGCGGCTATTGTCGTTTTGCGAACCGTTTTAAACTTCTTCTTGCAAATGGAAATTGAAAAGACCGCGCAGGGCCGGAACTTGAAATATATCAATTCGAGAACTGATCAGGAGCAAACCTTGCCTAATGCTGAAAAAGAACCTGGTCGTGAGCGTTTTAATTAGTTAGGCCTTCCTTTGAGAGCGAAGTTGGCCTAGCCTCTCGCAATAAACTTAAACACGAAATTGGAGGTATGAGTGAATGAAGGGTTTACGAGGTAAAAATGTGCTTGTAACTGGCGGCAGTAGTGGTATTGGGCAAGCCATCGCGATCCGCTTCGGCGAAGAAGGCGCAAATGTCGCAATCAACTATCGCAAAGGCCGCGAGGAAGCCCAGAACACAGAACGTACTATTCAACAACGGGTGGCGGAGGTATTTGATCAGTCCACACAGAAGATCGAACCAGCGGCCAATAAAACCTTACTGGTGCAAGCCGATGTCTCGCAGGAAGACGACGTGAAGCGCATGTTCGATGAGGTAATAACCGGCTTTGGCGGTCTGGACATCGTGATCAACAACGCCGGTTTCCAGATTGCTGGTAACTCTGATGAAATTACTATGGACAGTTTCGACCGGGTGCTGGCGACTAACCTGCGGGGCGCATTCATGAACGCCCAACTGGCAATCAAGCATTTCCTGGCCCAGGCCAAACCGGGCGTAATCATCAATATATCCAGCGTCCACCAGATAATACCCAAACCGCGCTTTCTAAGCTATTCGATCAGCAAGGGCGGAATGCAAAACCTGACGCGCACCCTGGCCCTGGAATACGCCGGTCGCGGCATTCGCGTTAACGGCCTCGCCCCAGGCGCAACCATTACGCCGATCAATCGGGCCTGGGTGGACGACCCGGTGAAGAAAGCTGTGGTCGAATCGCACATACCCATGCGCCGGGCGGCTACTTCAGAAGAAATGGCGGCGGTGACAGTCTTTCTAGCTTCGGAAGAAGCCGCCTATATTACCGGCCAAACAATTTTCGTAGATGGCGGCCTGACCCTCTTTGCCGACTTTGAAACTAGCTGGTCATCCGAATAAAAACAGGCAAAACAAGCTGGAAGTAACCTTTATTTTACCGACAGAAGGGATCAAAATAATCGGTAGATAAGCTGGTATAACAAAAGGCATGACTCATTTTATCGAGTTCACGCCTTTTATGGCTTAATTTTTACCTGAACTAGAGCCAACAACGATGGCAATGTTCAGGTTGTAAGAGCGGAAGTGACGGGATTCGAACCCGCGGTCTCATCCTTGACAGGGATGCATGTTAGGCCGCTACACCACACCTCCAGGCTAGAGCAACATAATAACAGACGCTCTTGAGCTTGTCAAGTTTTTTTGGCTCAAATCAGGTTCAACCTGTGGCCGAAACGACCTTTACTTTTTTTAGATTGTGCGATATAAAACAAGGTAAGGAGAATATTTTTATGCCAAAGTTAGGGATGGAGCCGATCCGCCGGACGGCGGTGATCCGAGCGGCCCAGGAGTGCATTGCCGAGGATGGTTTCGAGAATACGACGATGCTTGCAATTGCCCACAAAGCCGGATGCAGCACCGGCACAGTCAACCACTATTTCAAGAACCGGGAGGACGTTCTCGTATCGGCAATGCGGGCGGCCTCGTGGTCAGTCGGGCGACGGATGCGGGCGGTGCTACAGGAAACGAACAACCCCTGGCGGCGGCTCGACCGCATCATCGCGCTCTCGCTTCCCGACTCGCTTCAGGATCGCCGCGAGTGGTACATTTCGCTAAACTTCTGGGTCAAGGCGATCAAGAATCCGCATCTGCGCGAGCTTAACGAAGCTCGCTTCGCCAGTTGGTTCGATATTTTACGCGGCATTATTGAAGACGGCATCGCGCAGGGTCATTTCCGTGCGCTCGATCCTCAACTGGCAACTCTTTCGTTGATCGGCCTGATTGATGGCCTGGGCGTGCATGCCGCGCTGGGCAACGAGAACGTCACGGTCGAGCGAATGAGGCTGGCCTGTAGCTACAGCATCCGGGCATTATTGGCAAATTCCCTTGACGCTCCCCGGTCGAAAGACTATAATTCGGACGATACGCGCCCGTAGCTCAGGGGATAGAGCAACCGCCTTCTAAGCGGTCGGTCGCAGGTTCGAGACCTGCCGGGCGTATTTTCCGTCAGGATATAAGCTAAATTTGCCCTTTTTGTAAAGGCACGAAAAGAGTTACAACCTACCCGATGCGAGTTTTGATAGCTTTTAGCCAGGGGAAATACAATATTATGCAGTACAAAGTTTTTGAACTAACCGGCGAGCATGCAATAACCTTTGACGAAGGGCAAAAATTGTACGAGCTACTTGAAGAGTGGCTTAGGGCCGGACATGAGGTCGAGTTGAATTTTGCTGGCGTGAAAATTTTTGCCGCCCCTTTTTTCAATGCAGCCATTGGTCAGTTATACAATGAGCATAGTGCTGAATTTTTGAACTGTTCACTCAAAATCACTAATCTTTCATCGGTTGGTGTGGTTGTTTTAAGCAGAGTAAGCGATAACTCCAAGATACCGCCCGCAAATTCCCCTACTGACAAAGAAGTGCTTGAAGCATTCGAGGCCAGTTGGATAGATAACGCGGACGTTTACATGGCTCTTAAGGATCGCTAATTGAAGCTCTAATAGATTTTGATTAAGTATATCACTCTTGAGCAGGTAAAATTACTTCACGCCGCTGCTCTGAAAAAAACTGGTAGTAACCCACAATCTTTGAGAAAAGATGGCGAAAACCTTTTAGCCAGCACCCTTAATAGGCCCCTGTCGGCGGCTTACTATGAGGGTGCTGATTTAATGTACCAAGCTGCTCTCCTCTGCGTTGGTATCTCCCAAGCCCAAGCTTTTACTGATGGAAATAAGCGTACAGCCTTAGCTGTTATTGATACTTTTCTTAGAATAAACGGATACAAACTTCCTCCTCAGGTTGCAGAAATTATTGACTGGTTAGAAAAAGCTGCAAACCCATCCAATGATCGTTCTCAAATTGAAAGAGAGTTAAGTTTTTGGCTGGCCCAAAATGTAAATGAACAATAATCACAAAGCATTCATACCAAATGGTAGAAGATGGCTTCTCACTTTAATTATATCAAGCAAGTTTTGTCCGGTTTAGCTGGTGGATACTGATGATGCGGTCGTAGGGGCCGGCAAAAACGATGCTATCGCCCTCGTTGATCAAGAGGTTGAGCGAGGGATGAAAAGTCGGTACGATGTCGCCGGTTTGCAAGAAATCGTCGCCCGTCAAAGGGCGGTCAGGCCGGTTTGGGTCAGCCGTAGAGCGCACGATGGGACGGGGCAGGTGAGCCAGCACTTTGATCTTGCCGTAAGCCTCTAACTCTCCCACGGTCAGCCCATTCAGGCGGCTACCGACCTGGGCTTCCTCACGAGCAACGGTAAACGGCACCCGGTCTACGTAGAAAGTGCTAAGCTGCTCGTACTCGAAAGCTTCGGCAATAAAAGCAGGAGCGGCAATAGCCGAAGCACTGCGGGCGATGTGAATATTAAAAGTGCGTTCGATCTTGTCGGCCAGATTTCGGTCGAACAAACGTAACACGACCCGAATATCAGGGTTCAGGCTCCGAGCAATCAAAGCCGTTTCCAGATTCGCCAGGTCGTCATCGGTCATGATAGCGATACAACGAGCGTGAGCCAGATTTGCGGCAATCAAAGTTTCTTTCGAGCGAATATCGGCGTGAATGATCGGCACACCCAACAAACGGGCATCGGCATTGAGCCGCGCCGCCGGATTATGCTCGATTACCACTACCTGCTGCCCCCGTTCCAATAACCCGCGCAAAGTCCGATAACCAACCGTTCCCAGGCCGCAAACGACGATATGGTTTTCCAGTTCGGTCGCTCGTTGCCGCCCTAATTCCTCGTCTAGCCGAATGCTGATCAGAAAATTAGTCAGAAAAGCGTAAAGTACCGCCACCGTTGTCGCGCCAGCCAGCATCATAAAGATGCCAAAAAGCTTGAGCGGCCATTCTTGCACCGAAAGGTTAAAATCTCCGAACCCGGTTGTAGTAATAATTGTTACAGTGAAATAAAGCGCACTGATCCAATCTAGTTCGTGCGGGCCGGTTGCATCGGTATAATTATAAAAAAACTTGAAAATGAGCGTGCCGAGGAGGATTACAGCCAGGAGACCGAGCAGAGCATAGCGGAAAGGTCGTCCGATCTGCCGAAGCATTTGAGCCAACAACCTGCGAAGGCGGGCCAGGCGGCTACTCCGCCGACTCTGCATCGAAAGAGGCCGGTCTTTAGTAGCCTCAACCACCTGCTCAGCCTCTCGAATTTCGACATGACTTAGCCGGACACTCTCAAGTTGTTCCAGTTCTTCCACTCGTCCGATCAGGGTGACACTATCGCCTGGTTTGACTTGCTCGTTCGCTGCCGGGCAGATCAAGTTGAGCGAAGCCGGGCTTCTTTCTGCTTGTGGACTGGCCGAGTCAGGGCCGGTTTCGGGTAAGTTGAAGGAGCGGTGGCGGCGAACCTGGGGCAACGGTTCCTGGTGCAAAGCCAGCACCGTCATAGAACCAAAAATCTCCTGAAGCGTACCACTCCGCTCGACCTTAACCTGGGCGACCGCTACATCCTCACTCGAACGTTGCACTTTTAGCTTAAAGGTATTGAGGACACGACCGGGCAGGGCTGCCGAAACGAAAGAGGGGCCTGCTTTCTCCGACAGGGAAAGACTGCGCGAATTTTTGACGGTCGAGACCAGTTGCTTACCAATTTCCTGGTTAAAAAAACTTGCTACAGTGCGAATACCGGGTACAAGCTCGTTTGCAGCCAGCACAATTTCGAGATTTTGTAGATCGTCGTCCTCGACAGCGATCACTGCCGCCGCCTGGCGCATTCCGGCAGACAACAATACCTCGGCCTGACGGCTATCCTCGCGCCGTAAAAAATGCCCGTTTTTCAAGATGAGCCGAGCCAGGCGTTCGTCCGGTTCGTCGTCCAGCACCACCACCCTCACTCCAGCCGCGACAATCTGCTCGTAGATACGAAAGCCCAGGTTGTTGACCCCACATAGAATAATGTGATCTTTCCAGTGTTCCGGTTCGTTATCCGCCCCCGAAGAAACGGGTTGAGATGAAGGGATAACAACTGAATTGAGGAAAGTAGTTTCTTGCATACAAACTTTCTAAGTAAATAAAACAGGCCCTCTCGACAGGTCTTTAGTACAATAGCAGATCATTCTTAACTTGAACAAACTCAGCCACCCAGGAAATACCTTATTTGTACGCTCAAAATGGTTTTGAAGTTACAGTTCTTGTGAAGAAAAGACATTAAAATTTTTACCCGGAATTTGTAACGTGTTTCGTAAGCTTGCTTTGATAAAATTGAGGCAGTTAAGCAAAACTGGTCGCGCACGTACTACCGTTTTGTTGGGTTGTAGTCCTAAATCTTGTTTATTCCATATCAGCGTTCTAGCCTGGCGCGGCAAATTTAGCTCGCATTATTTGAGGTAGGAGCCTGGCTCCTACCCGCTCGTGTAAAAAGCAACGCGGGTTACTTGGGTCATTTTTGTATCTATGTCTATAACATTTATATATAAGATTATATATAAGAGAAAAAGATGATGCTACTAAATAGAACAGTGCTAGAAGATAGGGTAGAAAGTGCGGCTACGACATTGACCATGACTAAATACCCCACCGTGATGGTGATTGACGACGAACCGGCCATTTTAGAGATGCTCGAAATGCTCCTGGAAGAAGAGTATACCGTCAACACCTGCCCTAATCCTGTAATTGCCATGCAAGAGATTTCACGACTGCAACCCGACCTGATTATCGCCGATTTCATGATGCCGCAACTGACTGGCGTAGAATTGTTGCGCACCGTTCGCCGCAATGTAAATCTGGCCCAGGTGCCGGTCATTTTGATGACCGCCAGCACCAACCTGAATGCTTGCGGACTGACCGAAGCAGAACTGAAGAACCTTAACGCTTTCCTGGTCAAGAAACCGTTCGATAATACCAGGTTGTTGCAACTTATGCAGGACTTGATTGCGCATCAGATCAGTTAGTCCTAATCGCTGAATTAAGGCTAAATGAGAGCGTGCTTTTAGAGACGCTCTTTTTTGTTAGAAAAGTTTCCCACCAGTGTACACAAAATGTGGGTAAGTGCAGGCAAGGAGGCTACAATCTGTAGGGGTTGATAGCGGGAGGCAAACTTTCTTGACTCAAAGGCGCAGGCGGCGTAAAATTTACGTTGCTGTGTAAGAACGGCAGACCTGAAGCGTCAGGCATTTATCTTTTAGAAAAAACTGCAAGCTTATTCAAAGCTGAAGAAAATGCTTTGAATAAGAACCTGATAAACCTGGACTTGCAGGCAAGCTCTAAATTTGCCGGTTCTAAAATACCCTTCTATGAAGGGCTGTACTATGTACTATAAAGGTACTATAAAGAAGAAATTGGATGAACCCAATCGTAAGACTGATCCTGGCGGGAGCTTTGGGCTTAGCCTGGTACGTCGTAACTCGCGCTTACGCTCCAAATAATCGCCTCAACAAGGAAGACCCGGCAGGGTTCGGGCAACGCCGCGAAATTAGCCGGGCGTTGCAGGCGATGGCTTTTCTGGGCTTGGTCTGGTTTATCCTCAGCACGATAGTGCTTTTTATTTTTAGCCTGGTGCTGGCACTGGTCGCGCCACCCAACCAGCGCGGCTTTGGCGAGGCTTTTGGCGAACTACTCAACTCGGCTACCGGTAGCAGTGGGCCGCTCAGCCCGTTGAGCCTGGGCGGGGCGGTAGCTCAGGTGATTGCAACGGTCGGGGCGGTCTGGTTGACCCAGCGCGTCGCCCGTGGTAAATCGCTTTTCGATCTAGGATTACGGCCTTACCCGGCTTTGCCGTTCGATCTGGTACTGGGTCTGATCCTCGGCCCTCTGCTCTTTGCGATGCTCTTTCAGGCCGAAAATGTGCTGGGTTATCTGGTCGGTGTGAGCGGCCCTAGTTTTGGGCGGGCTTGGGAGTTGTCCCAATGGCTGCTAGTTTTTCTCTGCGTGGCAGTCAGCGAAGAATTAGTCGTGCGCGGCTTTTTCTTGCAGGTGATCAACGAAGTGTGGGGTGGAACGGCAGCGGTCGTGACAACCTCGGTTTTCTGGGGATTTGCCCATCTGCTCAACCCACGGGCGACCCTCTTAGGTGTGTTTAATATCATTGTGGCCGGTCTGGTTTTCGCTTACGCTTACAACATTACCGGGCGGCTGTGGCTACCAATCTTTTTTCATTTTTCGTGGAACTTTGCTCAGGGCGCAATTTTTGGCTATCCGGTAAGTGGTTATGTGATCGAACCCTCGGTTTTTCAACCGTTCGTCAACGGCCCGTCCGAAATTACCGGCGGACTGTTCGGGCCGGAAGGGGGTCTCCTCTCGCTGTTTGCCATCATATTAGGCGGCTTGATCTTGTACGGCTGGGAGCGCAGCCGTCGCCCATCGCAACCTCAAAAGCAGTAACTCCGTAATTTTTCATATTTTTAACGTTATATTTTCGATAGGAAGACAAAATGACTTTATTAGCAAAAGAGGAAGTCCTCTCGACCAACCTCTACCCGACCTTGACCTGCGACCAGAGTATAGTTGAACAGGCTCACCGGCTTGAAAGTAGTGGCGGTTTGCAGCTACATCTACATTCCTGGCGCACTGCCGGGCCGATCAACAAAGTGCTGGTAATCGTTCACGGACTGGGCGGCCACGGCGCGTATTACGCCCGGTCGCTGGCTCCCTGGTTGGCTCCGGCGGGGGTAGCGATCTATGCTCCCGACCTGCGCGGTCACGGCCTGAGTGAAGGCGCACGCGGCCACATTGATACTTTCGAGCATTTCCAGGCCGATGTTGCAGCGGCAGTACGCTGGGCGCGGGCGCAACATCCCGGTCTGCCAGTCTTTTTGCTGGGCGAAAGCATGGGTACCTCGATTGCGATTACCTATGCCGCAACCGCTCCCGCCGATGCCCGGCCTGATTTCCTGGCTTTGATTGCCTGTGTAGTCGCTCCCTCGGTTATGCCCCGCCCCCAGGAAGTCGTGCGGACACTCTATTACCTCATGCGCGACCGCAACCGCATCGTTATACCGATCACCGGGCGCGAAGAACAGGGCGTGCGCGACGCTGAATTCATTCAGGTACTCAAGACCGACGAACTTTTTAACCGTAAGATCAGTGTGTGCTTTCTCTCGCAGATGACTTTTTTCATGGGCCGGGCCGCTAAAATGCACGCTCAACTCAAGCTGCCGGTTTTCCTGGCCCAGGGAGGCGGAGACATCACGGTGAGTCATCGCCGCACACGGGCTTTCTTCAAGCGAATTGCCGCGCCGGACAAAGAATTGCACTACTTTCCCCAGGCTTTCCACGCCCTTCTCAATGACCCGGATGCCCCTATCGTGCGCGAGCGGTTGCTGGGTTGGATGGAACGGCATCGCCGCCAGTTTGAAAAGTCTAATTCTAAGTAGACATTAATCACAGACGCTGCGCCGGGCCGTTGTTATCATCTATAATAATTGAAGTCCGAACAAACCTGAGGGTGAGGAGAAACGAGCTAATGTCCTCAAAAAAGGTCTATCACTTTAATTCCAGGATGAAACAGGGCCGGGCGCAGGTCTGGATGGGGTTGTTAACCCTGCTGCTGGCCCTTATGCTGGCAGCCTGTGGTGGCGAAGAAGCAGCCATGACCTTGCCGACGACCGGGCCAGTCGTAGCGATTGGACCAGGCGGTAGCGGGACGGCGGCGGCTACTTCTCCTACCTCCGCGCCACCAACCGCCCAACCTACTTCCACTCCGGCCATTATTGCTCTGCCGCCGACCGCCACGCCCCTCCCGCCGACACCTACTTCCGCGCCGTCAACCGCTCAACCTACTTCCACCCCGGCCCCTTCCCGGCCCACCTCACCCACGGCTCAACCGACCGCGCTACCTCAACCGGCGGAAACTGGCACGCCCGCCCCGCTCGATCCTGCCGCCGAACTCAAAGTGATCAAGGCCGCTTACGACGCGCTCAACAAGAATTTTTACACCCAACCTCCCACCGATGTAATTGCCCAGAAAGGCCTGGAAGAGACGGCTACCGCTTTGAACCAGCCCAAACCGGCGGGCTTGAAGTGGGGCGACGCCGAGGCTAATTGGAAGTTATTCGAGAGTGAATTTACCCGGCTAGTGAGTGGTAGCTCGCTACAGTTGCCACCACGGGTGCTGGCACACCGCATCGTTAACGTAATGGCGGCGGCAACCGGAGATTTACACACCTATTATCTGGATGAACGCCGAGCCGAAGCCTGGAACCGCATGACCCGTGGCGATAACTCTACGCTTGGTTTTGGGGCTTTTTTTATTCTGTATCAAAACAATTACTACGTGCAACGCCTCACCACCGGCAGCCCGGCACAACTGGCCGGAGGCAAAGTCGGCGACCGACTGGTTTCGTTTGACGGCGGCAATATCACCGATGCGGCCAGCTTTACCCGTTTGAGCCGGGGACTGATCGAAAAGCGGCAGTACGATTTTACCTTCGAGCGGCCCGGTCAGGCTGCCCGGCTGAATTTGCGGATCGAGTACGCCCGTTACACTGTCCCGACCGCCGAATGGCAAATCGTCAACAACCATATCGGCTTTATCACTCTCAATGCTTTTCACGTTGATGTCGCCTCTAAACTGGATGAAGCTATCGCCGGGGTCAAGGGCCAGGGAGCCGATAGCTTGATCATTGATCTGCGTTTCAACGGCGGTGGTTACGCTTTCGAGCGCGTGGCCGGTCGGTTTGTCAGGGACGGCGAAACGCTGGGCAGCTTCACCACCCGTGGCATTAAAACGACCCTGAAAGCTCGTTCGGACGGCAAATTTGTTGACCCACCGTTGCCTCTGGCGGTGCTGATAGACCGCAACAGTGCCAGTGCCAGCGAGGTTTTTAGCCTGGCCGTCAAAGATTACAAGGCCGGAACGATTATCGGCAGCAAAAGTGCCGGTGCTATCGGGACGGTACGCGCCTGGCCCCTGGGCGATGGGACGCTGCTGGCCGTCACCGCGTCGGTCTACGAAACCGTTCTGGGCGAAAAGCTTAACAACATCGGTGTAACCCCGGATATTGTGGTGGCTCGTTCGACCGCAGACATCCTGGCCGGACGCGACCCACAACTCGATGCGGCGGTCAAGCATCTCGAAGATAAATCGAAGGCCAGACCTTAATGCACCCGACTTTTCCCGGCTTCGATTATACCGACCCGCCCACCCTCAAAGCGCGGCTACTGGCCGCCCTCCCGCCCGACCACCGGGCCGCCCTGGAACTGGTGAGTGAGAAGGCGGGCGAAGTTTACCTCGTCGGCGGGATTGTGCGCGACCTCTTGCTCGGTCGTCCAAACTTCGACCTGGATTTTATGTCGCTGGCTCCGGCTATTACGTTGGCCGGGGAACTGCTTCCGCTCTTGCAAGAACGATTTGGGCCGGAAGTAAAGTTGCTCCAATACCCCCAGTTCGGCACGGCCCGCCTCGACCTGACGCCTACTCTGCATCTCGACCTGGCAACCGCCCGCCGCGAACTTTATCCCCAACCTGCCGCGCTGCCAACTGTCGAATTTCCGGCCAGCCTGGAAGAAGACGCTCGGCGGCGGGATTTTACCATTAACGCTCTGGCTCTTTCGCTGGATGGTCGGCTGCACGATCCTTTCGGGGGCCTGGCCGACCTGCGCGACAGCCTCTTGCGGGTCTTGCACCCCGCAAGTTTTGTGGACGACCCGACCCGGATGATCCGAGGCGTGCGTTTCGCCGCTCGGCTGAACTACCGCTTCGAGCCGACAACGGAAACCTGGCTGCACGAAGCACTTTCGGACGGCTATTTCGCCTTGCTCTCCGCCGAACGCAGGCGCAACGAGTTACGCCTTGTGTTGAAAGAAGCCCGACCCTCAAAAGGGCTGACCCTGCTCCATCAGCACGGCCTGTTAGAAGCTATCCACCCTCTCTTACGCTGGGATGGCCCGGTCGAAGAAGCTTTTGAGCGATTGGCTTCGGCCCATTTTCAGCCGGATACAGTGGCAGGGCTGGCCGCTCTTTTACACGATAGCGGCGGGGCGCGGGCCAGGCAAGTGGTGCATGATTTGCGCTTTTTCGAGCAGGAAAGCCTTTTGCCTATCCAGGTGGCCGAGCTATGGGAGAAAGTCCGGCCTGTTCTGGGCGACTCACTACTCAATAGCCAGCTTTACGACCTGTTCGCACCCTACCCCGCCTATACTCTTGGATTATTCGAGGCTCTGCTACCCGGCCAGACCCAACGTAATGCGGTGGAGCGTTACCGGCAAGCGGTCGCCGGACGTAGACCGGCCCTGAACGGTAATGATTTGTTAAGGCTGGGCGTCCGGCCAGGCCCGACCGTGGGCAGACTGCTCGAAGAACTACGAGCGGCAGTGCTGGACGGCCAGGCAGTGGGGCAAGAAGCCGAGGAAGCTTTTATCCGGCAGCATCTGGAAGGATTTTGAGGCCAAGTTTGACGCTAAGGGGCCAGCCAATTATAATTAGAGGGTTAACAGGCTGTTCGGCGTTTTGTACTCTTTCTCTAACAAATCGTACTAAGCCCGCCACAGAAGTTTTTAGTTTTGATAAAAGCCGCCGCTACCGGCCAATCTAGTAAAGCATAACTTGACCGAATTACGACGTAAACCAGAAGTAGATTATTACAAAGTCCTGCAAGTAGACCCCGAAGCCGAAGCCGAGGTGATCGAAGCAGCTTATCGCGCTCTTTCCAAGAAATATCACCCCGACATCAACCGGGCCAGCGACGCAATGGATCGCATGTCGCAAATTAACTCGGCTTACAATACTCTGAGCGACCCCAGCAAACGCCGCGATTATAACTACTTACGGGGCAGCCACTCCAAAAACACGGTTGCTGTCCCGCGTCCGGCTTCCTCTACTGGTTCGAGTTACACTGCGGCCAGCCCAGTTCGGCGACCAACCCAGGCTTCCGGCGCGGCGGGTTCGAGTTTTAACCCTTCCGCTTCGACCTCGGCCTCGAATAGCGGTGCCACCCGACCTAAAGCCGAAAATACCACCGGAACCGGGAACGGCTCAGATACTTTCAATGCTAAAACGGGAAACGGCAAGACCGGTTCTTTCCGCCCTCAGGGAAGTCCGGCGGCCCGCCCAGGCGAGAGAGCAAAGACACCACCCCGGCCTGCTCCGGCCCGCTCCGGCCCAACTTTCTATGGCAATCAAGCCCGACCTCGTTCCAAAGCCGGACTGTGGGTGCTGGGTTTGTTTGGCCTGGTGCTTTTGCTGGTAGTCGGGGTAATCGTGGCCGAGCTTGTGTTGGGCAATCCGCTCAAAACGAGCTTTTTCAAGCAAAACCCGATCACGCCGGTCAGTGCCACCACCCGCACCCCGGCCTCACCCGTGCCGATCACTACCACCCAACCGCCGCTTCCGACCAGCCGAGAGGGCATTTCGACTTTTCTCAATAACACCGATCTCTATGCCGGGCGAGTCGGGGATGTAGGGCTGACCGCGCCGGACGTGCTGCAATTGCGAATAAAACTGGCTTCAAGCGGCACCGTCTTAAATTCAGATACGGCGGCGGCCAATCGGCCCTCGGACGACCTGGACAGCTTGCGCCAATCCGAAGCCACCACCAATAACCTGCTCTATACTTTGTTCGGTCGGTTCGGCGAACTCAACCGGATCAACCTTGTGTTGACCGATAGCAAGGACAAGCCGCTCTACCGGGCCGATGTGGGACGAGGAGAGGCCTATACTTTTTACCAGTGGCATAGCGGCCTCCAGACCAGCGACACGGCGGAAGTAATCAAAGCCGCCCGGCAGGATCGCCTGGCTCTGCACTATGGGGTCGCGCTGGACGAAACGGTTCGCTCAAAGCTTCAGGCTCCGACGGAAGCGAGCCTGCAAGCCGAACTGCAAAGCATCGGCCTGAGTGCTTTTTCGGTCACGCCAGGGCCACCCGTAACGGTTAATTATTTCCAGTCGCGCAGCCAGGCTGAAACTGCCGTGGATTTTGCCCGGATCATCTACACCCTCTATACTCGCTTTCCAACCCTCGACCGGCTGCAAATTACGGTTTCGACGAGTCCCGACCGGCCCCTGAAAGCGATAGACCGCCAGTTATTCAGCACAATCGGGCTGGAAAGCTGGGCGCAAGCCGCTTACGGCGGGGTCAGCGCGGGCGGCGACCGCCAGGCCCAGACTCTAATTGCAAGTTTACCCAATAACGCCGCCGATCTTAAAACCCTTTCGGTAAGCGGTCAGGCTAAATTTAGAACCCCGGTGCAGGTCGGTACCTGGGCGGTCGTGAGCGAAAACGTCGAGCGGTTCGATAGCTTATCGTTGGAAGGTCTCAAAATCCCGGCAGGGCAAGGGCGGCAATTCCTGGTAGTGCGGGTAGCTCTGCGTAATACCTCCGATGGACGGCAATGGCTCCAACCGGGCGAACGCATGAGCTTGCTCGATACCGCTCGTGGCGCGACCGCCTACACCGCCGACCCCAACGCGACGCTCCTGTACGTCCTCAAAACACCACCCGCCACCGACCCACCACCCGGCCCCATCGAGGCGGGCAAGCAGGGGGCGGTTTTCGTGGTTTTCAATGTGCCAGCCACTACCAACCCCAACACCCTCAAACTTCAATTTATTGACGCAGACAAACGAGCTTTACTCGATTTAGCCTAAGCTCCGATAAAGCTTGCTCTCAAGCTCCTACGCGCAGGTAATGCGCCCAGTAGCCCGCCCAGGGGCTGTAAGGTGCGGCCAGCTTTTCAAGCTGAGCCTGAGTAAGGGAAGGCTGGCGATAGGCGCGGGAAGCCGCTTCCAACAAACGGGCTTCGCCGGGCAAACTTTCCACCCGGCCAAGTCCCCTCACCAGCACAAACGCCGCCGACCACGGCCCGATGCCTTTGATCGAAAGAAGCCATTCTTCCACTTTTTCGTAGGGGCCGGTGCGAAGCCATTGTTCGTCCACCTGGGCAAACGCTGCCGTGACTGCCCGCAAACTCTCGGCTTTGCGTTCATTACTGATCACCTCGTTTAGTTCCTCCTGGCTCAACCCGATCATCTGGGCCGGTTCGGGAAAGGCCCATAGCCTCGCCCCTTCGACTTGCAGCACATTTCCGACCGCTTCGACCAGGCTTTGCTTGGCTCGCCGTGCTACCGCCAGCGGGTTGCGCTGCGATAGGACAGCCCAGCAAGCGTTCTCGAAAGGAGTCAGGAATTTAACCTGATGGTAGCCGTATAACTTCTCGATCAGTGGCGCGAAAGCCCGATCAGTCCGGCCCACAGCATAAAAGGGCTTCAAGTCTTCATCCAGACTTAGAAAGAAGCGGATACGGCTCGTGGTAGCCTCTTTTACTTCAGGTGTAATAGGCTCATCCGAAAAGAGGGTGTAGGCTAACTCTGGTTCTTCGACAGTGCCACCTCCGTGTAGCCGAAAGGCGACCGTCTGGCCGGGAACGCGCACCGCTTTGGTCAGAGTCAAGGCAGTCAGGTTCTGCTCGTGCCGGGTTGGAGCAAATTCGTCCAGGAAAGCTACAGACCTGGCCCAGTCGAAGGGTGGAACCGGGCGCAAAGTCCCGGCTTCCCTGTTTAATTCGGGTTCTCTCATCAGCGTGTTACCTCTCAGGCTGCGACCTGTCCCATCACGGTTATATGCTGGCCGTCTGGCGAATGGAACTCGAAGACTTGCCCAAAAGGTTTTTCGATAATGGGCGAAACCTCCAGGCCGCGCTCGGCCAGGGCCGTATGCTGTGCAGCGAGATCGGCAGACTTGAAGAAAATCTCGACCGCACCGGCGGGAGGTGTTTTGGGTGTAGCGGTTAGAAGAGCATAATCGGCTCCGGCAGGGCCGGTCAGGTAGCGGAAGGTCGGGCCGTCCTGTTCTGACACATGCTGAAAACCTAACTGCCGGGTGTAGTAATCGAGTGAGGCTTCTAAATCTGCCACGTAAAAAATGATCAAATCAAGCCGGGTGTTCGCGTTCATAGGTTCCTCCTAAAGCACTAATATTTTGTAGGTGTGTCAGTTCTTACTGACATCTCTACTTTAGCGCAGCCCTGTGACACCCTTATGTCAGCAGCATTCAGGAGTTCTGGTAGATTTGCAAAATCTCTCTGGCACTTTCAAGTAGACGTTCCTGGAGCGAGAAGGGTTCGAGGACGCGCACCCGGCCACCCCAACCCAGCAGCCAACTTAGCACATCGCTTTCCTGGCGCACCCGGAGCGTCACCAGCAAGCCTTCGGGTGTTTCCTCTTCGTCGGTGATATAGAAAAATTGCGATTCTTGCACCCAACGGGTCAGAGTTGGGTCGAACAAAACGCGTACAGTCAGGTCGCGGCCCTGCTCGGCCTGGGTTTGTTCAAGCTTGAAGTCTGCCGGACGCTGAAAAGTAGCCGAGGTCAGGTGGAGGTCTTCCAGGCGGTCGAGCCGGAAATTACGCCGCTCCTGGCGCAAATGGCAGTAAGCGGTCATGTACCAGGCTCCGCCGAAGAAGATCAGGCCGTAGGGGTCGGCTTCGCGGCCAGGAGGCGGTTCCTGGCTGCCGAGATGATGGCGAGCGTAATAGCGAAAGCGCACCCGGCGCGACTCGATCACCGCCCGGCGCAAATCGCGCAACAGGCCGGAATTTTCGGTCGGCGTGGCAATAAAACGAATCGCTCCTTGCAAGCGGGCCACTTCCTGACGAATCGGGGGCGGCAGCACTCCCTCGATTTTAAGGCAAGCCGCCTCCGCCCCGACCCGGTAGTGGTCGTCAAAGTTCTGAGCGATATACTGCCCGCCCAGCAACAGCATGGTAGCTTCTGCGCTGCTAAAACTGAGCGGCGGCAGGAAATAACCTTCCACCAGGGCGTAACCCTGGCCGGGTGTCGCCATAATCGGCACTCCGGCCTCACTAAGAGCCTGTATATCGCGGTAGATCGTGCGCTTGCTGGTCTCGAAAGTCGCCGCCAGGTCTTCGGCCCGCAGCCCGCCGCTACTTTGCAACTTGAGGACAATCGCCAGCAATCGGTCGGTTTTGTTCATAAGTTCTCAAGGCTAACAAAAACAATCGCGTCGCGCAAGTTAATTCCTGCTTTGATTGAGTATCAGGTGGGTTCGCACAAAATCGCCGTATGCACACCTTCTACCTGCGTCAGGACGATAAACAGGTGGGCGGTGCCTTTGAGCTTGAGGGCCTGTTCGAGTTGGGCCGGTTCCAGGGGTGATCCGCGCTTTTTGACCGTCACCCGGCCAATCTCTAACTCGTTCAGGCGGTGATTGAGCTTCTTCAGATTGAATGGCTGGCTTTCCAGCACCCGGTAAGCCCGCGCAAAAGGCGTTATAACCAGCGCGGCGGCGGTCAGGTAAGCGATGTCAGGTTCGAGCTTGCGGGCGTCTAGCGCGAGAGCCAGTTCTTCGACCAGTCCGGCCCGGATCACCGCGCCGTCCGGTTCGTAGAGGTAAGCCAGAGGCGGCCCGATGCCCACCGGAGGATGGCCGGGCAGGTCGGTCAGAGTGTCGGCGGTAGGCAAAAGCGTAGCGCGACGGCTGACCCCTTTTGTCCGCAGGCCGCCAAACCACAGCACCGCTTCTTTTACGTCGCCATTCTCCGAAATAATTTCGATCTCGCACTCGTATTCGCTCAGTTCGCGGTAGTCTACGCCCGGCGAAATCTTGACGCCCAGGTTTGGAAGTTGCCACAGCCAGCTTTTGATTAGCGAGAGCGGCGGAGAGTAATCTTTAACCGAAAAGAGGCGGCGACCTTCGGCGGTGCGGCGGGCCGGATCGAAGAAAAGCGCGGCCTGGCCGGAAGGGTCGAACTCGGTAATATCGGCCTGGCGCGGCTCGAAGCGGTCGGCCAGACCATAAACAACGGCATTGGCCGTGGCGAACAGGAGGCGGGCCGGGTCGAGGTCGAGGCCGCTTACCCGAAAATGACGGGCCAGGCCCAGGCTATCCCCGCCGATGCCGCAACCCAGGTCGGCCACCCGGCTATCGGGCGGCAGGATATTTGCCAGGCGGTCGGCGCGGTGCTGCGAGATAATCTCACCACTGGACTGCGCGAGGCCAGATTTGGTAAAGAACATCTCGGCGGCGCGACTGAATTTGCCCTGTTGCTGGGCGCGAAGGCGGGCCACCGCTACTTCCAGTAGCCCTGCTGCCCTTTCCGGCGAGAGGCGACGCCGCAAGAGGGTGAGAGTTGCCAGGTGTTGCCCGGTTTCCA
Organism: Chloroflexia bacterium; assembly: GCA_038206175.1. Classification (GTDB taxonomy): domain Bacteria; phylum Chloroflexota; class Chloroflexia; order Chloroheliales; family Chloroheliaceae; genus 54-19. The sequence continues at coordinate 7,709 of JBBRBE010000088.1, read as the reverse complement.
GGGCGGCAGGTTGCTCGCCTAGTTGGGCCAACTCCGCCCGCCCCTCGTCGGACAGCACAAAACGGGCGATTTCAAGTTCCATTAACGGTGTTCCCAGATTTTATCTTTGCGCTTTTGAAAGTAGCAAGTCAGGGCGATAAACAGTACAAACATACCAACTAGAATCAACCAGCGACTGAGCAAGTGCAGAGCGCGGTCGGTCTTGATTTCGCTGGCTGCAACCGTGGTTGGTCGCCCGTCAATAACATATTTGCGGGCCGTCGGGTTGTTGTCATAGTTATGCGGGTCGTAAGTGCCGCCGTTGCCCGTCTTTACGTCCTGCTTGACCAGTTGATAAAACAGGCGGTTAGTATCGGCACTCGTCCCCAGCGTGTCAATAGACCACTTCGAGACCGTTACATAACTAAGAGCCTGGCTAGGGCCGGAAAGGTCGAAGATTACGCCCGCCAGAATGATTTGCGGAACCAGAATTATCGGCACGATGCTTCCGGCTTTGTCCACATTGCTTGCCAGAGCTGAAACCAGAAGACCCATGCCGAGGCCGCCCATCGTGGTCAGCCAGACCGCCACGATCAGTTCGAGGGCGGGCGGCAAAATTGCCCCGGTCGGCGGCACACCCGACCGCAACATAACTACTCCGGCCAGCATAACACTTTGAAGCAAACATAGCACGGTTAACACCGCCACTTTAGAAAGGACGTAGGGTAGCACGCGCAAGTTGACCAGTCGTTCGCGCAGGTAGATCGGCGTTTCTTTAGTCAGTTCGCGGGCGGCGTTCGAGGTTCCAAGCCAGACCGCCGCGATAGACATGATAAATAGCACCTGCTGGGCGTTGGCGGGCGACTTATTATCGGCGAAAATCTTCTCTCCGGCCACCAGAGCCAGGATCAAGCCAATAATCGGGGCTTGCAGAAGCAAAACCAGCACGTTTACCCGGTCGCGGCGCACCAGGGCAGCGTATCGCCGGGTCAGGATCAGGAATTGCCGCCAGCCCGAAGTTTTAGGCGCACGTAACTGCTGACTGGCTGGGCCGGGCATTGTCCCGGCGGCAGCCTGAACCGTGTTAGCCGCCGCGTTATAAGACTGAGCCATTGCCGGGGCATAAGCCGGGCCAATCTGAGCCGTCGCCGGTAATTCGGCCAGTCGCACGGTAATATATTTGTGGTAAAAAGGCGATTGGCGGAACCGCCCTTCCCATTCTTCGCCGTTTTGCTCAAGCTTGGTGTAAATGTCGGCAAATTCGCCGACCTCGAAAAAGCCGAGAGCTTCCTGGGGAGGCCCGAAAAAGCACAGTCGCCCGCCGGGAGCCAGAAAGACTACTTTATCGCAAGCTGTAATATTGTTGGTGGCGTGGGTAATCAAAATTATGGTGCGGCCCTGGTCGGCCAGACGGCGCAAAAGATACATCATGCGCTTGTCCAGGCCGGGATCGAGGCCCGAAGTTGGTTCGTCCAGGAAGAAGAGGGTTGGTTTCGAGATCAGTTCGACCGCAATCGAGACACGCTTGCGCTGTCCGCCCGAAAGACGCGACACCAGCACGTCCCGCCGTTTGGTCATCTCGACGTCTTCCAGCACCTCGACTATGCGAGCCTCGATTTCCTTCCGGCTGGTATCTTTGGGTAAACGCAACCGGGCCACGTAGTAAAGAGCCTGCCCAACCGTCAGGTCACGGTGGATAATATCGTCCTGCGGCACGTAACCCAGGCTGCTGCGGTAGGCTCCGAAATTCTGGTAATAATCCTCGCCGTTCATGAAAACCTGACCGAGCGGAGCGGGACGGAAACCGTTCAGGGCATCCAGCAAAGTGGATTTGCCGGTTCCGCTTCCACCCACGATTGCCACGAATTCTTTAGGCTGGATCGAAACTGAAATATCGTTGAGCAGCACAAGCTTATTATTGTTAACGGCCTTGCCAACCCCGATAGCGTCAATCCGCACTTTGTCGGTGTTGGGCTGCGCGATTACATCGTACTGATAGACCAGGGTGTAGCTGGCAATTTTGATCAAATCGCCGGGCGCAATGCGTACCGGGCTGTTGGGTCGTACTCGCTGGTTATGCACGAAAGTACCGTTGGTGCTGCCCAGGTCGTGCAGCATATCGCCACTCGGCCCGCGCACGATCAGGGCGTGATAGGTCGAAACCGCCGGGTAGCTCAGTACGAGATTGTTATCCGGGTTGCGGCCAATCCGCACCTGCTTAACCTGCGGCTCAAGTTGCAGCACCTGGACGGGCTGCGGGTTGGGGTGGGATAAGTCGTCGTAAGTCAGGGTGGCACAGTTCCCCAGATCGTCGCCGATCCGCACCACGTCGCCATCCTGCAAAACCGCCTGGCGCACCTTCTCGCCCCGGTAGAGCAAGCCGTTGCTCGAACCCTGGTCGGTGATGGTGTAACCGCCGGGTGTGCGGGTCAAAATCGCGTGAAGGCGTGAAACGGTCGAGATCGGAATCGGTATGCTGGCGTCGCTGGCCCGGCCAATCGTCATCTGAGGTTCGGTCAAAGGATAATCCAGGCTGGTCGAGCCGTAGACTACCCGCAAGATAAATCCTTCCTGCGGGATGAATTGGCCACCGCCAGGAATACCCGCCGCCAGGTCGTTCTCGTCCAGCACCATTGTCGAGCGAGGCGGCACGATGGGAGCCTGGGCTTTGGTGGTAGGGCGGGGCGGTGGTACTGCATTTGGAGATTGGGCCTCAAGACCGGGAGGCTGGGAGTAGGAAGCCGGAAATTGTACCGGCCCAACCTGGCCGGGGCCGGGCTGAGGCGCAGGAGGTTGGGGTCGAGCCGTTGCAAAAGACGGCAGTGCAGACTGCGGCGGCATCGGCGGCGCAGCAGGTAGAAGTTGCGCCTGGGCCGAGGGCGGCAGACCAGGCTGTGGCGGGGCCGGTATAGGCGCGGGCGAAGCCGACATAGGCTGACTCTGAGCGTAAGGTTGATAAGGGGTTGGAAGCGACGCAGACGGTGGCGGTATTGAAGGAGGCGACGACACGGGCGGTGCTTGTGGCGTCGGTGGCGGTATTGAAGGAGGTAGCGTCGCGGGCGGTGGCTGGATTAGCTGGAATTGCTGGGCCTGCTCGGTAGATGATAGGGCCGGTTTGGGCGAAAGCGGTTGCGACCCGGCAGGGGGCGCGGGCGGGCGGGCCTGGCCCGGTGCGCCCACAAAATAAACCATCAACGAACCGAGAACAAAGCGGTCGCCATTCTGAAGCAGGCGCGGCCCTGCTCCGGCCAGGCTCTGGTCGTTGAGAATAACCGGGTTCGCCTCGCTCAAACTTTCGAGCGTCCAGCTTCCGCTTCGATTAAGCAACCGAGCGTGCCGCCGCGATATGCTGGGCTGAGTGATCACAAGATCGTTTCCAGCCTCCCGCCCGATCATAATTTCAGGCTTGCTTAGAGGAAAATCTTGCAGCACCTGGCTGTTTTCCACCAGGCGCAATTTGGGAAAATCCGACATCAAAGGCCCCTTTTTAGAAGTTAGCGGACGTTCAAAAAGTGTAAGATCGCGTTATCGTTAAGCTTACGTACAAATAAGGCTTGAGGTTTCGGCAAACCACTCTTTCAGGCTGTTTTTACTATACACAATCGGCTTCGGGTCGTCAACGGGCCGGGCCGGTGGTGCAGGGTTGTTGCAAAGTCGGGTTCTGCCCTTTTCTTCCTCATCCGGTCTCGCCATGTCACGCCCTGCGGGTGTGACACCTCGACTTTGCAACGGGCCGGGCCGGTGGTGAGCCAAGGCGTGACAGGGCGATTGCAAAGTTCGGTTCTGCCCATGTCATTCTGAGCGACGTTAAAGAAGGTTCTGAATACCTCCAATCTAAGCGAAGAATCTTCTTGACCTACCTCGATCTTGCCTAGTCAAGAAGATTCTTCGCTTAGATTTGCTTTTAATCAAGACCTGGCATAGCTGCCGCTCAGAATGACATGCGGACTTTACCTTCGCCCTGGCCTGTGGTGGGCCAGGTGAAGGTAAAGCTCGGTTTGCAGAGGTACAAACAATACTTTTTGATTTGCAAAAAAGGGAACCCGTAAGTTCCCCTTTTTTGCTTCTTACCTTAAGCTCAAGCCTACCCCGGTTAATCGTCAACCCGGTCGAGGTTTTTAATCGCCGGGCCGGTCAGGACGCGCCCGTAGGGGTCGAAATGCGAACCGTGACAAGGGCAATCCCAGGTATTTTCGGTCGAGTTCCAGGCCACAATACAGCCCAGGTGCGGACAGACCGCCGAACACCGATGCAACTGATTGTCCTCGTCGCGGTAGACGGCTACTTTGCGGAGGCCTCGCCGCACGACTGCACCCGTTCCGGCCACGACCTCGGCATAAGAATCCACGTCGCCGCTATCGAGCCAATCGGTGTATTGCAAGGCTACGTTCAGGCCCGCGCCAGCAAAATCCGGGGCTACTCCTGGCGGGAACCGCGACGGTTCGTAAAGAGCGGCCCAGGGGTTGCGCCGACCCAGCAAAAGATCGGTCAGCACCATCCCGGCAATCGTACCGTGGGTCATGCCCTGGCCGGAGTCGCCCGTAGCGATATAGACGTTGCGCGAACCGCCCAGGTCGCGGCCAATATAGCCCAGTCCGTCCAGCGTCTCCTGTACCTGGCCCGACCACTGGTAAACAACCTTCTGGGCTGCCGGGAAATGGTCGCGCATCCACGATTCGAGCAACACAAAGCGGTCGTCGCCGTCGTCCTCCTGGCCGGTCTTATAGTCCTCACCGCCCACGACTAGCAAATCGTATGGCTCTTCGCCCTCTTCCGGGTCGCCCTTCTGGATTCGCACGTAGTGGTAAGGATCGAGCGTATCCCAATAAAGGGCTTTGGTGATTTTGTCCGGTGCGACTTTAGCCGCAATCACGAAAGTGCGGTAAGGTTCCTGCTTGGTGATCACGCCGATGCGGTCAATCACCGGGCTGTTGGTAGCGACGATGGTCGCTTTAGCAATTACTACCGGGCCGTGCGAAGTTTGAACACGAGTAGGCGAGCCGCCATTGATGCGCCGCACGTGAGTGTGAGTGAAGATTTGGCCGCCCCGCTCGGTAAAAACTTTCGCCAGGCCCGCCAGATATTTAAGTGGATGAAACTGGCCCTGCGCCGGAAAGCGCAGGCACCGCCCGGTATCGAACTTTTCCAGCGGAGCTTGCTCGACCCACTGGACATCCAGCAAACCGACCCGGTGTGCGGCCTGTATCTCGCGTTCTAGCGTGATGTCCGACTCGTCTTCCGGCACGAACAGGTAGCCGTCTACGCGCTCGAAATCACATTCGATGCCTTCCTCGCGCACGATTGTTTCTATCCGGTCAATCGCGGCGGTATGGCTCTGAGCCGCCAGGTGAGTGCGGTGCTGGCCCAAAAGCCGCTCAAGCTCGAAATAGCGGTCGTCAAGTGCGTTAGAAAGATGGGCCGTAGTGCGCCCGGTCTGGCCGCTGCCAACCGTGCCAGCTTCCAGCACTACCACCGACACGCCTTCTTTTGCCAGAAGGTAAGCCGTAGTCAACCCGGCAATCCCGGCCCCCACCACGCACACATCGGCTCGCACATCTTCGCTCAACCGAGAATAGTCCGGCATCTCGGCGGTATCCATCCAGCTAGAAGTAGTTTGTTCCGGCGCATCGGCCATAACTTCCTCCTCATCGAGTATTGTATATAATCATTGCTTCCAAATTAAATGTACAGACCAGATGAGCATTTTTTGTGCCGCCCGGAAGGACAATACAATATTTTAGGATGCAAAAGAGTTAAGGTTAGCGACAGGCCAGGACAGGGCGAATGCAAAGTCGAGGTGTCACACGCTGTCATTCTGAGTGAAGCGAAGAATCTTCTCGAAAGAGCAAAATTGGGCCTTGCCAAGAAGATTCTTCGCTTCGCTCAGAATGACAGAGCGGGATCGGGCGAGGAAGAAAAAGGCAGAACCCGACTTTGTATTCGCCCTGGAGAGGTCAGGAGGCGAGGCCTTGACAGGACAGCCTATTAGGAGTAAGATCACTTCAATGATTGATGAATTGATGAAAGGTATGAGCTGTGATGGAACGTAGCCCGGTTTGTCTCGATAACGACCACCCTTTGCAACTCCGGCGGTGGGAAAGCTACCGCCCGGCTACTTACGAAAAAGCCGCCAGTGTTTTCAAGGCTCTGGGGGACGAAGCCCGGCTAAGGCTCCTGACGCTTCTAATTGATAACGAGATGTGCGTGAGCCAGATTGCCGCCCTGAACGGAGAAGGACTTTCGACCGTCTCACAACGGCTCAAAGCCCTGCGCCAGGAAGAACTGGTGGTAAGTCGGCGGGAAGGCAAGCACATTTATTATGGTTTATACGACGAACACATCACCGGCCTGATCCTCAATGCCCTCGGTCACGCCGGGGAAGAACCAGTGGCGGTAGAGAAAGCAGTAGCAAGGCGATGAAAACGCACGACCACGACCACGACCATAAAAATGACCACGCTCATTCTCACTCTCATTCTCATTTAGAAGGAGGAACCGGGCGGCAAAGTCGGGCTTTTGCCTTTGGTCTGGCTATTACGGCAGTCTTCGTCGTCGTCGAGTTTGTGGCCGGATTCTGGTTCAACAGTCTGGCCCTCATTTCGGACGCCGGGCATAACCTGACCGATGCTCTGGCTCTGGGCTTTGGTCTGGTGGCTTTGCGGTTGGCCCGGCGCGCCCCGGACGCCTCTAAAACCTACGGCTACCACCGGGCCGGAATTCTAGCCGCCACGCTCAACGCGACCACCCTGGTGCTGATCTCGCTCTACATTTTTTACGAAGGAGCGCAACGGTTGCTCAACCCGCCGCCGGTCGAAGGCTGGGCCGTGGTGGGAGTGGCTGGAATTGCTTTGCTGGTCAACCTGGGTGTAGCGGCTTTGCTGCTAGGCTCCGCCAAAGACGACCTCAATAGCCGGAGTGTCTTTTTACATATCGCTACCGATGCTGTGGCTTCGCTGGGCGTAATCGGGGCGGGCCTGGTCGAAGGACTGACTGGCTGGCGGCAGATTGACCCGCTAATTTCTATCTTGATCGGCCTTTTGATTATCTGGTCAAGCTGGGGCATTATCAAAGAAGCGACTAATATCTTGTTAGAAGGTATTCCCGCCGGATTGCACGTCGAGGACATTCGGCAGGACGTGCTGGAACAACCGGGCGTCAGTGCCGTTCACGATCTGCACGTCTGGACGATTGGGAGCGGCTACCGCGCTCTCTCTTGCCACGTCCAGATGGACGATACAACCACACTGGCGGAAGCAAACCGCACCGTCCAGGGAGTAGTCGCCCTGTTAGAAGAACGTTACGACATCCGCCACGCCACTGTTCAGGCCGAATGCCAGTCCTGCGAAGCCCCCAACGATTACTGCGTGAAATCGCCTGCCGATGCACATTAGAAATTCTGGTAGGCTTGAAAGATTAGCCGAAGCTCTAACATGATTTTTGGAAGCCTGAATCCTAGAAAGAACCTGGATGGCACGAAATGAGGCCGGGCCGCTCAGTCTGTTGCGACCGGCAAAAGCCGGAGCAGCCAAAAGTGGGCGGCGGCTGGCGGCGGAAACCGATCTAAACCTGGCCGCTATCACGCGGACACTTGATTTCGACGGACGGCACGGACGTTTTGTAGCCAGCGTGCTGGCCGAGTTGCCGACCGACCCGGCCATAATCAGCTACCGGCAAGATATTCTGGCCGATTTACTGGCCCAGCCCGATCTTGTAGCCACATTTACCGCCAT
>JBBRBE010000087.1:0-26429 GCA_038206175.1 Chloroflexia bacterium | reverse complement strand
AGTAGGCTTACTTAACTGCAAGGGCCGTTGTGATCTGGCTCAGGTCCGCCGGGAGATGGAGTATGACCCTAATCTCGCCCTCGAATTATTGCTTACCAACCTTTTGTCAAGCAAATGACTATGCAACCGCCCTGACACCACCGCTCAAGGAGATGCACAACCGCTTAAAATAGTGTACAATGCGTTATTATGACTGTTAGAGCAGTTGCAGCGCGGAAGTGAGTAGCCAGAGTGTATCGTCGTTAGAAGTGTGACCGGCCAGGTCTGAGGCCGGGTGCTACCCGTTTGGGCGAGTCTGGGGTGCTGTTCCGCTAGATCAATCGAGTGTACCGCGCCCCCGCTCCGCACCCGGCCTGAGTCCAGGCTCACCCGGAGGTGGGAGGTTTTTATGGCGCAAGCCCGCCGAATTGAGACCGAGACCAAAACTAATATGCCCGACCCTATAGTTCCGGCAGAGGCTCAAACCGCGCCGTTGCTTTCGCCTGCTCCCTCCAGTGATACCCTGACGGTAGCTTTCGAGGAAGCAGCCCATATCGGCAAGCGTAAAAAAGAACAGCAGGACGCCCACGGCCATTTGCACCTACCTGCCGAGGCTTCTTCTACCCGCCCGGCCTGCTATTTGTTCGTGGTGGCGGATGGCGTCAGTATGGGCCAGGCTGGTGCGCTTGCCAGTCGCACGGCAGTAGATGTCACCCTGGAAAAGTTTCAAAAAACGGTCGAAGGCGGTCAGACCGACCTGGCTCTGGCCCTGGCTCAGGCAGTTGCCGCCGCGAACGCCGAGGTTTGCCGCCTGGCAAAGAGCCGTCCCGGTATGGCGACTACTTGCGTTGCGGCCCTGGTAGTTGGTTCTCAGTTGATCACGGCTCATATGGGCGATAGCCGGGCTTACCTCTTGCGGCCCAATTTGGCTTTCTTGCCTGTCACCGTAGACCATAGCTGGGTCGCCGAGATGGGCGAGGTGATGGTGCAGCAGGGCCTCATGAGCCGCCAGGATTTAGCCCGCGACAACCGCCGCCACACAATTACCCGCGCTTTTGGCTTGCAAGAAAAAATGTCTTTCGATGTGAACGCGGCTCAACTCGAACCGGGCGATCTGGTGATCCTGTGCAGTGACGGCCTGTGGGATGTGCTGACGCCCAACTCGCTGGAAAATAGCTGCCGCGAGGGAGTGGCTGACCTGCCCGCCCTCAGCCGTAAACTGGTGGACGCGGCCCTGGAGACAGGCGGACGCGACAATATAACCGTCGTGCTGGCTCGTTTCGACGCGGCTGCACCGCCCTTGACTTTTCCCAGCCTCGATCCCATGCTAGAGCGAACTGCCCAGGAATTAGCCGAGCGCACCCGACCCCTCATCACCGACCAAAGCCGTAAAAATACTCTGGTCGTATCGGCCATGCCGCCTGTTCCGGCTTCGGGTGGGCCAAAAGTACCGACCAAAGATTACCAGCCTCTCGGTGTAGTAGACAAAGCCGACGACGAAAACGCTTTGATCGAAGACCTACCCAGCCTGAAATTACCCACTCTCAGCCCGGATATGCTCCTGGCCCGCGCTCAGAAAAGTTTCGCTCTGGGCGATTGGGACGAAGCTATCGGCCATTACACCGAGCTTGAAACAACCCAGGCCAGCTATCATGGCCTCTACGAAAGCTTTTCGGCAGCTTTGATCCGCTACATCGGCACAGCAATCGGCGAGGGCCGGGTAGAAAAAGCCGAAGCACTGGTCAAGCACCTGGAAAGCCAGAGTATCAACCGTTACACCGAACTGTTGGCCGACTATTGCAACGAGGAAAGCCGCCGGGCCGCCCTGGCTCACCACTACCCCGCCGCCAAAGCTTATTCTTTGTTCTGCCTGCGCCTCCGCCCTGGCGATGTCCACGCCCGCACTCAGGCCGAACTAAGCGACCTTTATAATGCCTTGCAACGGCCCAAAGCTAGTTTAAGCGAACGGTTGGCCCTGGCTCAGAAGATTTACGCCCGTGACGGTGATTTTGGAGGCATCCAGGACGACCTGGCGCGTATTTATATGGAGCTTGGCGACGAAGCAGTTCGCACTCGCAGCCTGGAAGATGCCGCCAGTTGGTATAGCATGATTATGCCGCTACGTACCAAAGACTCGCATCTGCTCTCACTCGCCAGCAACAAAGCTCGGTCGGTGCAAGACGACCTGGCCCGGCGTGGCCCGGTTGCTACACGGGGAGTGCAAGCTATCGGCCCCTCTCGCCCGGCGGGGACAGCTTCCAGCGAAGCCGCCATGCACGCACTCGACCGCGAGCGCGAACACGCCGCCAGCGATGGTCGGCCCGAACAGGAACTGGTGAACCGCCTTAAGGAGCGGGTTTCACGCGCCCAAAAAGCCTGGGACAACGGGCGCAAAGAGGTTGGCTCCGAATACATTTATCTGGTTGATCAGCTAAACGACCTCTTGCCGCTTAATCCCTGGCAACAAACTTTTCCGCGTGTTTGCTACGACTATGCCAGGTGGTTGCTGGAACAAAAGCAGTACGAGGAAGCCCGGCCTTATTTCGTCAAGGCTCAGGGTTTGGGAATGGCGGCAGCCCAGCAACGCCTCAAAGAGATTGACCGTATCATTAAAGAACGTCAGCCCCGTGGCTCCTCCCCGGCAGACTTGCCCGATGAAAACGCTCGCCTTGCTTACGATAGAGATAGGTCGGCCCAACCCCTCTCTAGCCAGTCTGCCGCCGACCGGCTTTCTCAAAATACTGCCGACCGGCCTTCGACACTTACAAATACGGCCTCCCTTTTCACCGGTCGCCGCTCGACTTCCAACGCCACTGGCCCGATTGTACCGCCGCCTCCGGCCCCGCCCAGTGCCGGTACTTTTGTCGGAGCTACCCACGCTGGCGATGGAGTGCTAACTCCCAACCGGGCGACCGCTCCTTCCGGCCCGGCCCCTATGCCCGGTGGCCCGCGCTCTGCCGCGACGGTGGCTTCCGGCAACTGGAAGGGCGCGGAGGCTGGAATTATCCCTCCCACCGATTCTTCTACTCAGCTCGAAATCCAGGGTAGCCTGGATTTGGCCCAATCCGAAGTAGCTTCGGTGCCGATGAGTGGGACGCTCCGCCACAATTTTGTAGCTCAATCTGGTGATCCCTTGCAAGAAGCCGCCTCCCGCGAGGTCAATCGCCTGGCTGGAACGGGCCAACCGCAAAGTGTCGATCCTCGTCGGGCAAGCCGCCGCCGGTGGGCTGGCCGGGCCAGTTTGTTGCGCGGTTTAGCCCTGCCCCTGATCGGGGCGGTCGTGGTGATCCTGGCGGTGGCGGTGGTGGTACTGGTTGTCCTGCCCAAAATAGGCCAGAAGGGGTCTGCACCGGACCTGGCGGTGACTTCAAGTGCCGCTCTTAACAACACCCCTTCTATTATCAGCGAAACGCCGACTAACCCCCCGCTAACCGGGGTGCAAGGAGTTGTACGGGTCGAAGGAGCCAAACCGGACGACCTGGTGCTGTTCCTGGCAACCGTAGGCGACCCGAATTCGCCTTACCGCGAGTTCAGCCAGGAGGGTAATTTTTTCTACCTGCCGACGGCTACGCTTAACCGGCTCGACCCACGTCAGAAATACGTAGTGGTGGTACGCCCCAAAGATACCGCCGAGCGCAAATACGCCGAGAACCTGGGGCCGGAAAATCCCGCTCAACGCCCCTTCACCTACCCCGATCTTTCTTACGATGCGGCCCGTGGCTTCGAGGTGACGATGAAAATCAGCCCGGAAAGCCTGGCTTTCTACCCTCTGCGTGGTGGAACAACCGATAGCGACGTTCCCGGCGGGCGACTAATTGCTATGACCAAACATAGTATTCGGAACGATTACCTGAAATACTATAATGCTAACGGCGGGCTTGGCCGCTTTGGTTTTCCGCTTTCGGAGGAATTCGATTGGGGAACCAGTGGGCGGGTGCAGTTTTTCGAGCGTGGCTGGCTGGCAGTTGAGGGGCCGGGCAAGCCGGTGACGGTTGGACAGATTGGCAAGGCTATTCTGGGCAGCACTTGTAGCGGAATTCCTCGCCAAGGAGCCTCGGCGACGCCGATAGCGACGCCGACCCTTAAAACCGACCCGGATTTCGCGGCGACCGTAACGAGCCTCAAACTGGGTGTTCCGCAATCGCCCGCTTTTGAAATCGCTAACGGTGCGGCCAAAATTAAAGTTCAATATTTTGAGTTCGGACGGCTCGAACAGAACTCTGCCGACAAGAAAGTTCCGCCCGGCCTGGGTCTTCTAGGTGTGGAATATGCCCGTTGCCTCGGCTGGCTGAGTTAACCCGTTTTCGATTGCTTATTTTTCGTCCAACTCCACAAGGCTTTACTTCCAACGCGGCCCGGCAAGCTAAATAAAAAGCTGCCGGGCCGCTTTAGCATCCTGGCCCGGCGGCAAACTCTCTGAACTAGAACTATGGTTGGTAAGGCTTGCGGCAATGGTTCTAGGACCGAAATTGGCCCTGGCACAGCGCAGCGCGGATTGAGGTTAGCCTGGCCTGAATGCCGATGAAACTCGTATAAGTAATTATGCGTATATATACTTGTATAGCTATCGGCGACGCTTTGGCCTGGGGTCAACTTGCCACAACCATTCCGGCCAGACCGGAACTATAGAAAATAAGGTACAAGAAAATGAGAATTTTAGCCGTAGACGACGATACTGAAATCTTAGATATGCTTAGTCGGGGTCTTAAATTCGAGGGCTACGAAGTAGAAACCGCCGAGGATGGCGAGAAAGCCTTGATCCGCTTTCGTGAGAGTGCGCCCGATCTGGTTTTGCTCGATATAATGATGCCGGGCCTGGATGGATTAGAAGTCGCCCGTGAAATGCGGAAACTCCGGGATACGCCGGTGCTGATGCTGACGGCTAAGGATGCCGTGAGTGATAAAGTGGCCGGGCTGGACGCCGGGGCCGATGATTATATTGTAAAGCCGTTTGCTTTCGACGAATTGCTGGCTCGTGTACGAGCGCATTTGCGGCGTAAAATGCCCGGCGAAGCTCAACAATTGCAATTCTCCGACCTGACCCTCAACACTGCTACCCACGAAGTACGCCGCAACGGGCAACTGGTGGAATTAACCAGTAAGGAATTCGAGCTTTTGATGCTCTTTTTGCAGCATCCTCGCCAGGTACTCAACCGCGAATTTATCTACGACAAAGTGTGGGGTTACGATTTTGGCGGCGAGTCCAACATTATCGAAGTTTATGTGCGCTATCTGCGGAGCAAACTCGAAGCGGGCAACCGTTCCAAGCTGATTCATACCGTGCGTGGCGTGGGCTACGTGTTGCGCGAACCGGAACCGGCCTACACCGGTGAGGGTGCCAAGTAGCATGTTAAAGTGGCTCGGCCAGATTTCGATTGGGGCCCGCCTTACGATCATCTATTCGCTGGTGGTTTGTTTGACGCTGGTGCTTTTCATGCTCTTTGTCTACTCCTCGATTGTACATAATCTGGAAAACGAGGTAGACAAAGACCTGGCCGAACGCGCATCCCAGACTCAACTTGCTTTCAAAAATAGCGGTTCGAGTGCCGAAGCTTTTGCCCGCCTCTACAATGGAGATGGCAAGTATACTGGCGGCAGTCTGATTAACAATCTTCTGGGCGAACCGAACGATCTGGCCTCGGCTTTGACTTATTTACAAATCATTGATCCTAAAGGCGAAGTGATTCGGCGGGTTCCCGAAGTCAAGGTGATGGCAAAGCCCAGCACTCAGGAAAGCATGCGCGATCAGTTAGGTGTAACCAGAGGCACTTTTGGCTATATTCGGCTGGCTCAGGGAGAACGCGCCCGCGTTTATACCTTACCCCTGTTGAATCGGATGGAGAACCAGGGTTATGTCCAGGCCGTGCGGAGCCTGCAAGAGGTTGACGCGATTACGGCGGGGTTGGTTGGGCCGTTTGTAGTGGCCTCGACTGTCGCAGTTTTCTTACTGGGAGTGTTTGGTTGGTGGTTCACCCGGCGTACCTTCCAACCGATCCAGGGTATCACCGAGGCGGCCTACCGCATCGGGGTGAACAACGATCTGGCCGAACGCATCATCACCGACCCGACCTCCAACGATGAGGTTAGCCGCCTGGGGCGGGCTTTCAACGCCATGCTCGAACGGCTGGAGAAAAATTTCAAGGCTCAAAAGCAATTTATTGCCGACTCTTCGCACGAACTCCGCACACCTTTAACGGTTATTCGCGGTAACGTTGACCTGCTAAAGCGCAACCCCGACCCGCAAAACCAGGCCGAGTCGCTACAGGCTATCGAGCGCGAAAGTGCCAGGATGCAACGTCTGGTGCAAGATTTACTCTTGTTGGCCCAGGCCGATGCCCGACAATCTATCGAACTGGTGCCTTTGCAGCTAGACGACCTTGTGCTAGAAGTTTTTAAGGAAACCCGCGTGCTGGCCGACCAACGCCGCCAGCGTCTCAAGCTCGGCCATTTTGGGCCAGTGCTGGTTGAAGGCGACCGTGACCGCCTCAAGCGGGCTATTTTGAATCTGGTAGATAATGCGATTAAATATACCCCGGAAGAGGGCGAAATTACGGTATCTTTGCGGCGCGGCAAGCAGTGGGCGCGGGTGGTCGTAGCCGATAACGGGCCGGGCATCGCGGCCAAAGACCAACCGCTTATTTTCGACCGTTTCTTTCGGGTAGACAAGGCCCGCAGTCGGGCTACCGGCCCATCTTCCAGCGGAAGCGGCGGCGGCAGTGGCCTCGGTCTTTCTATCGTCAAGTATATCATCGAAGCTCACGGCGGACGTATCACCGTGGAAAGTGAGGCCGGATTGGGCAGTACCTTCACAATCTGGCTCAAAACAGTAGGCGACGACCCGACCCTGGACGAGGGCGAAGAAGATGAGGGAACGGTTGAAATCGAGCGTAGCGAACGCCCGGTCGAGGCTGAAAGCCCGGTTCAATAGATTTAGCCTCAATATCAAATCATCAAGTCCTGGCACCGGATTTGCTTCGACAAGCCAGTATGACACGAGTAAACACAAAACCGATTTTAGAGGAACCTTCCCCGATCAAGCTTGACCCGGTGCGGTCGGCAAAATTGGCTGGACTGCGTTATGTCAGCGATACGATGCCGGGTATTCGGCGCGAACGAGACGGTGAGGGCTTTCGCTATCTTTCGCCCAAAGGCGACGAAATCAGCGACGAAACTACCCTCAGCCGGATCAAAGGGCTGGGTATCCCGCCCGCTTACGAAGATGTCTGGATTTGCCCTTTGCCCAACGGCCACCTGCAAGCGACCGGGCGAGATGCGCGAGGCCGCAAGCAGTATCGCTATCATTCGCAGTGGCGGGCGGTGCGCGACGATACGAAGTACACCCGCATGATTGCTTTTGGGCAGGCTTTGCCGCTTTTGCGCGAACGGCTGGACAAGGATTTAGCCCGGCCCGGTTTGCCCCGCGAGAAGGTGCTGGCTACAGTTGTACGGCTTCTCGAAACGACCCTGATCAGGGTCGGTAACGCCGAGTACGCCCGCGACAATAAATCTTTCGGCCTGACTACCATGCGCGACCGCCACGTAGAGGTTGAAGGAACGACTCTGCACTTTCATTTCCGGGGCAAAAGTGGGGTCAACCACGAAATTTCGCTCAAAGATCGGCGTCTGGCGGCCATCGTCAAACGTTGCCGCGACATTCCCGGCTACGAGCTTTTCCAGTATATTGACCCGGACGGGCAGCCTCAAACGATTGACTCGGCGGATGTAAACGCCTATTTGCAGGATGTCACCGGGCAGGAATTTACTGCTAAAGACTTCCGCACCTGGGCCGGGACAGTGCTGGCGGCTCTGGCTTTGCAAGAATTTGAAAGCTTTGATAGTCAGACCCAGGCCAAAAAGAATCTGGTAAGAGCTATCGAGACGGTCTCTCAACGCCTGGGTAACACCCCGGCAGTCTGCCGCAAATGTTATATTCATCCCGCAGTATTGGATGCCTATCTCGAAGGGACTATGCTCGAAACCCTCCAGCAACCTACCGAGCAAGCAATCACCGAATCGCTGTCCAGCTTGCGGCCCGAAGAAGCGGCGGTGCTGGCTTTTCTGCAACAACGCCTGGCCCGCGAACAAGAACACGCCCGACAAAAAGCCGGTTGAGCGGAACCTGGGAATGTTAGGTATCGAACCAGCCTGGAAAAGTTAGAGCTTTTTCATCAGGCAAATAAAGGCAAACACTCAAGCCACTCTCGCCTATTGTCCAAATCAGGGTATCAGGCGGACGCGGATGGATGAACGACGCGGGGCGGGAGCTGTGGGGCTTTGTGGCTCAGGCGTATTATTCTCTGCTGGGTTAATTACCCTTCCATATAAATCAAGCTGTTCTGTTGCCCTTATGTCATCAACACTTATCGTTAGCAGTTTTAGAGTTTGAGTAAGTGCGGATAAATCAAGCTGTTCTGTTGTTCTCGTGTCATCTTCTTGGACTAACCACGTTCGCTTTCGTGTCAATTCAAGTTGCTGTTTTGTAATGGCTAAATCTAGTTTAGTTTCTGCCAGCATTTCCAGGTCTAAAGCTTTTTGCATTAGTAATTCGGTTTTATTCACACTAAATTCTTGATCAATCAAAGCGGAAATTTCACTATCTGAAAGCTTATCTAACTTAAATTCTCTCTTTTCACTCTGCATTTTCTTTCCCTTTTTCCGAAATAAATTTGGAAGGCTCTATATGTTCTTGTAGCTGCTGTTGGTATTTTCTTGCTAGTTTTTCGATAGACATCCATTCTGTATAAAATTCTTCTGCTACCTCTCGAAGTTTTTGTATATCGCGTCTTAAACTGTTTATCTCTAAAGGATGCTGAGAACTGATTAACTTTTTTTGAAGTTCAAGCAGTAGACCATGTGTTTCGTCAACCAGTTCTTCTAGTTGCTTTTTACGGTTAAATAGCTTATCTAGCATTCACTAATTCCTCAAAAGAATTATATCAGAAAAATCAGCTTAATAACAAAGGGTACTATCACGTTTTTGAAGTGCGATAATGTCTGTGTGAAAGCTTGCGATTGAATTCATTTATATTATTGCCTCTTCTAATATAACCTGACAATATCTCTCTCGGCTTACTTGCGTCAAACGGCTTTCTAGCTTGAATAATGGCCGGGTGGAGTATATCATAACCTCTGCTATTGAAACTGGAAGCGGTCATAATTATGAGGAAAAACTTTTGGAACAGGAGCAAACACCGACCGAGTTGATCGAGGGAGCCGAACATGCGCTGGTCAATCAGGAATGGGCCACCGCTCTGGATATGTTTAACCGGGCGTTAGCTTTTTTAGGCCCGGCCCAGGCCGGTACCGCCCAACCTGAAATTGCCGAGGCTCATAACGGGCGCGGGGTGGCCTTGCTCGAACTCGACCGCTATGGTGAGGCGGTCAAAGCCCTTGAAACAGCTCTGATTTTGCGGCCTGATATGGCCGGGGCTTACTATAACCTGGGGCTGGCCTGGGAAGGTCTGGGCCACCCGGAAAATGCGTTACATAACTATAACAGAGCTATCGAACTGGAACCGCACGACGCCGAAGCTTTCTTCCGGCGGGGTGGAATGTACTTTGCCCTGGAAGAATTTGAAAGGACGGTCGAAGATACCACGCGAGCTATCGAATTACACGGGGACGAAGCCGGAGCGGTGGCGACCGGGCCGTACATCGCTCGTGGTCTGGCTCTCCACCGCCTCGAACGTTACGACCAGGCTCTGGCCGACTACAGTACCTCCCTCACTTCCGACCCACGCGGCGCGGCGGAAGCGTTTTTCTACCGGGCCTTAGTCTACCTTGACAAAGGCGAGGCTTTGCCTGCCCGCGCCGACCTGCAAGCTTTTATGACCATGACCGACGACCTGGACGGCGTGTTGGCCGAACAAGCCCGTGAGATTATTGAAGTTTTAGACAAACAGGAATCGCTATAAATGAGCAAACTTTTTCCTTACGCCGAACAACCCGACCCCCGCCTTCCTCTGGCCGGGCTAAAAGTAGTTGACCTGAGCCGTCTCTTGCCCGGCCCGCACGCGACCCTGATGCTGGCTGACCTGGGTGCGGACGTGCTGAAAGTAGAAGACCCGCAACTGGGCGATTATTTGCGCTGGGGTTGGCCTCCCGGCGAGAATCCGGCTTTCTTGCAACTCAATCGCAACAAGCGCAGCCTGACCTTGAACCTGAAAGCTCCCGAAGGGCGCGAGATTTTCAAGCGGATCGTCGCCGAGGCCGATATTTTGCTGGAAAGCTTCCGGCCCGGCGTGATGACCCGGCTTGGCCTGGGCTGGGAAGACCTCAAAGCGATCAACCCCGGCCTGATCTATGCCGCGATTAGCGGCTACGGGCAGACTGGCCCCTACCGCTTACGGGCCGGACACGACTTGAACTATATCGGTCTGGCCGGTGCGCTAACCCAGACTGGCCCGGCGGGTGCGGCCCCGGTAATTCCTGGCCTGCAAATTGCCGATCTTGCCGGTGGCTCCCTCATGTCGCTCGTCGGTATTCTGGCCGCGCTGGAAGGGCGGCACACTACCGGGCAGGGTCGGATGATTGATGTTTCGATGGCCCAGAGTGTGGCGGGCCTTTTGCCCTATCAGGCCAGCTTTTATCTCGCGGCGGACGAAGTAACCAGGCGCGGCGAGGGACGGCTGAACGGCGGTCTGCCGGAATATAGCGTTTACGAAACCGCCGACGGCAAGTACCTGACGGTTGGCGCACTTGAGCCGAAATTCTTTAGCCGTCTTTGCACGCTCCTGGGTATGCCGGAGTGGGACGAAATTAACGCCAACCCGGAGCGGGGTGCGCTGATCCGCTCTATGCTGGCTGAACGCTTCAAGGCCAGGACGCGGGACGAATGGCTGGCTCTGCTGGGCGAAGAAGAAGTCTGTGTCGGCCCGGCCTACGAAATGGACGAGGTTTTCGCTGACCCACATTTCCTGGAGCGCGGCCTGGTGGTAGAAGCCGAATATCCCAGGCTTGGGACGGTGCGGCAACTCGGTCTGCCCCTGGTTCTGGATGGCCTCGACCCGCAGGACGTAGTTCGCCAGCCCGCTCCGCGCTTTGGCGAACACACCAACGCGGTTTTAACTGCCCTGGGCTACGACGACGCGGCTATCCAGGCTCTCCATGAAGCGGGGGTTATCGGCGAGGGCCGGGACTAAGGTTTAAGAGTTTAAAGGTTGGTCGGGCAGAGTCGCCCTGCCCAGAAATAGAAGTAAAAAGCAGGAGTAAGAGGGTTTGACACAAGTAAGCGGGCGCAGAACGCGGGAAGATGTAATAGCGGTGGTGGGCCACCTGGCCGACCTGTTTGGAGCGCGGGCCGAGGCGCACGAAAAGGCTGGAACCTTCCCTTACGAGAACTATGACGACTTGCGACGGAGCGGTTACCACCTGGCAACCGTGCCGGAGGAGTATGGCGGTTGGGGGCTAAGCCTGGGCGAAGTTACCAGAGCGCAAGCCCGCCTGGGCGAGGGCGACGCGAGTACCGCCCTGGTTGTGGCGATGCAGGTGACGCAAACGGCGCGGGCGGTGCTGGCCGGATGGCCGCGTCCGCAACTTGAGGGTGTGCTGGAAGGAATGGTGCGGCACGGCTACCTGATAAATAACGCCGCCAGCGAACCGGCCACGGGCAGCCCTAGCCGGGGCGGTGTCCCGCAAACCACCGCTACTGCCCACGAAGGCGGCTATACCATCACCGGGCGCAAGACTTACACGACCGGCGCACCGGTGTTGCATTACATCGTCGTAACGGCGGCCCTGCCAGCCGAGAACGGCCAGAAAGCAAGAACCGCTTCTTTCCTCGTGACCCGTGATCGGTCTGGCCTGAGTGTGGAGGAAACCTGGAACTCGCTGGCGATGCGCCTGAGCGGAAGTCACGACCTGGTGCTGGATGGCGTGCAGGTAGGGCCGGAAGCCCTCTTAAACCTGCCAAAACCTTCTCCGGCTCAGACGGCCCTCAACGCGGCCTGGGCTTTGCCGGTGGCGGCGGTTTACTTTGGGATAGGCCGAGCGGCGGCCAGGTTCGCGGCCACGTTTGCCCGCGAACGACACCCGAACTCGCTGGACAAATCTATCGCCGAACTGCCCCACATCCAGGACAAAGCCGGACGGATGGAACTGGCCCTTTTAAGTGCTGAAAATACTCTTTTTGCCGTCGCAGACCTGGCCGATGGCGGCCTGGCCGAGCAAAACCCGGCCCGCCTGACCGCCCTGGTCGGAGCCGCCAAGCAACTGGCGACCAACAAAGCGATTGAGGCGGTTGACATGGCGATGCGGATCGTTGGCGGGGCCTCGCTTTCGATGGAAGGGCCGTTGCAGCGTTATTACCGCGATGTACGGGCCGGGCTGGGTAATCCGCCAATGGATGACATCAGTACGGCTAATCTGGGTAAACTGGCTCTAGGGTTGTTGTAGCTCTAGCTCTAGGGTTGTTGTAGAAAAAGGCCCATTTTCCGGCAACCTGACCTAGCTGAAATGGTAAGAATAAAACTGGCACAGAGGCAGGAGCTATGAGCTATTTTTTAGGGATTGACCTCGGCACGACCGGGGCGCGGGCGATTATCGTTGCCGGGGAGGACGGGCGGGTGGTAGCCGGTGCGACCAGCGAATATCCGCTAGATGCGCCGCGTCCCATGTGGGCCGAGCAAAACCCGGCGGATTGGTGGCGAGGCACGGTCGAAGCTGTCGGTGTGGCGGTGCGGAAAGCCCAGGAGCTTATCGGGCCGAGTTTCGAGGTAGAGGCAATCGGGCTGTCCGGCCAGATGCATGGGGTAGTGCTGCTGGACGAGGCGGGAGAACCGGTTGGCCCTTCGCTGATCTGGTGCGATGGCCGGTCGGGAGCCGAATGTGACGAAATAACCGCCACCGTCGGAGCCGAACGACTGATCGAGTTGACCGCAAACCCGGCCCTTGTGGGCTTCAGTGCGCCGAAACTACTCTGGTTGCGCCGCCACCGGCCCGAACAATGGAGCCGCGCCCGCAAATTCCTCTTGCCCAAAGATTTTATCCGCTATCGGTTGACCGGCGAGTTTGCCAGCGAGGTTTCCGACGCCAGTGGGACGCTCTTGTTCGATGTAGCCGGGCGGCAGTGGTCGGCTTCAATGCTGGAAAAGCTCGAACTTGATCCCGCGCTCCTCCCCGCAGTTTACGAATCGCCCCAGGTAAGCGGGCAGTTACGGGCCGAGCTTGCCCGCGAACTCGGCCTCAAACCCGGTACGCCAGTTGTTGGCGGCGGCGGCGACCAGGCGGCGGGGGCGGTCGGGAGCGGCATTGTGCGGCCCGGCCTGGTCAGCAGCACGATTGGGTCGAGTGGGGTAGTGTTTGCCTATGCTCACCGGCCTGTCCGCGACCTGGCGGGTCGGGTGCATACTTTCTGTCACGCTGTGCCGGGAGCCTGGCACGTAATGGGCGTGACGCAGGGAGCGGGCCTATCGTTGCGCTGGTTCCGAGATGAGGTGGTCGGCCCGCTCGAACAGGAAGCCGCCCATGAAGCCGGACGCGACATCTACGAGATGCTGACTGAGACCGCTTCACAGGCTCCTGCCGGTAGCGACGGGCTGCTTTTCCTGCCCTACCTGATGGGCGAACGCACCCCAATTCTCGATCCGCAGGCCCGCGGCGTCTGGTTTGGCCTGACTGCGGCCCATCAGCGCAGCCACCTGACGCGCTCCGTTCTGGAAGGAGTAGCCTACAGCCTGCGCGACTCGCTCGAAATTCTGCTGGAAATGGATCTGCCGGTCGAGGAAATCAGGGCTGGCGGCGGCGGGGGCAAAAGCCCGCTCTGGCGGCAAATCCAGGCTGACACCTTTGCCCGCGAAGTCGTGACCGTCCACACCTCCGAAGGCCCGGCCTATGGCGCGGCACTGCTGGCCGGGGTCGGGTCGGGCTTCTGGCCTTCAGTTGAAGCGGCCTGCGCTGCGACCGTGGTCGTCACCACTCGCACCCGGCCCGAAGCAGCGGCGGTTGCCACTTACGCCCGCTATTATCCGCTTTACAACGAATTATATCAGCGACTCAAGCCGCTTTTCCCAAAACTGGCTTGACCGCCTGAGTTTAAGGTAATTTTATGGTAAAAACACAATTTGATTATTCAGACCCGGTAGCCCGCCTCCTGACTTACGGTGATTGCCTCAAGCTAATGCAGGAAATTAAAGGTTGGCCGGATTATATAGGTGAGATTGGGCTAGGGCCGGAGCATGTAGACGACCTGATTCATCTGGCTCTCGATGAAGAATTGCGCGAAGCCGACAGCGAGTCCTTAGAAGTTTGGGCACCTACGCACGCCTGGCGCGCTCTGGGCCAGTTGCGGGCCGAAGCCGCAGTCGTGCCACTGCTGGATATGCTTGGCCTGGATGACGATTGGTCGAGCGAAGAGTTACCCAAAGTCTACGGCATGATCGGCCCGGTGGCAATTGATCCACTTAAAGCAAAGCTGGGCGATCTCCATTCCGACGAAGACGCTCGTATCGGGGCGGCAATCAGTTTAAGCAACATTGCCCAGACTCATCCTGAAGCCCGCAAGCGTGTGGTAGCAATTCTGGCTCGTCAGCTTGAACTTTTAGAAGACAAACCTTCGCTTAACAGCATTATTGTGGCCGAATTGCTTGTTCTCAAGGCAGTGGAAGCGGCCCCGGCTATGGAAGCGGCTTTTGCGGCCCGGCGAGTTGACCTGATGATGGCGGGAGATTGGGGCGATGTGCAGGTCGAGCTAGGCCTCAAAAAGCCCGGTGAAGTGCCGCAATGGACGAAACGCCGCGAAGGAACTAATGCTAACGACGAACTTTTACCTCACGAAATATCGCGCCTGCTGGTTAATCCTGATAGTGGCTCGAAGCTAGGTCGAATTGTGGCCGAGCCACCTTTCCGTCGCCCTCCTCCTACTCAGGCTCCTTCTCCGGCTCAATCTGGTTTCACCCGCAAGGACAAGAAAAAGAAGAAGCGGTAATTGTTCCACTTTGCAAATGCCGACCAGGGCTTGACAAAAGGATTTTGTTGACTTAATATACTAAGTAAGTCAAGTAAATCAAGTGGTAGGAAGAGGTGCAATGCGATGCAAACCAAAAATTTGAGCGATGCGATCAGTGATGAGAAAGAACTGAGCGAAGAAATCGCTCGATTGCACACCGAAGTAAATCGCCTGGCGGTGAGTTTGAGTGGCTGTCAGGGTAGTGAAGCCAATTACGTCTGGTCGAACCTGGCGAACGCCCGCGCCTATCTAGCTACGGCCCTGGAAGCCAGCCGCGACCTCAAAGCCGGACACCTTCGCTCCCAGAACGCCGACTGGCAAATTTAGCGTTTAGACTTGTCACCTGCGAAAGTAGCCAGAAATAAGCCTCTGGCTTTTTTTCTTGTCGGTTGTAATCTAAGGCAAAGTAGCTTTACGCTGGCATATGAATTATAATCAGGCTAGAATCAAGTAGCAAAGATGGCGGTAACTCCAAATTTCTCAATCACAGGAAACACCCATGCCTAAAAATCCGAAAAGTAAACCTCCCAAAAAAACCCCTTCCAGCGGCCCTCCGGCCCAGTTCCGCGATCTAACCGCCGAGCGGCAACTTAAAAGCGGTTTAAGCAAAGCTGAAAAGCTGCTAGAAGACGAGAATTACGACGAAGCATTGGATCTGTTGCTTCCTCTGGCCCGGCGTCATCCCCAAAACGCCGAACTGTTCGACCTGCTAGGAGTAGCTTATATCTCGGTCAACGCCCTGGAACCGGCCCGCGATGCTTTCGAGCATGCCCTGACGGTTGCGCCCAAAAAGGGCGAACTTTCGATGGCTCATTTCAATTTAGCTCATCTTTACGTTTTGACCGGCTTTCCACTGCTGGCTTTCCAGCAATGCCAGATGGTAGATTGGAAAGCTTTGAGCCGCGAGATTGATGATAAGGCCGAAGCCGAGGAGTTTCGCCAGCTTTGCGAAGCCGCCGTAGACGAAATGGCTGTGCAGAACCAGCAGACCCGTGAAAGTTTGCTCCGTTATGCTCTGCCACTCGAACAAGGCCAACTGGCCTTGCAACGCAACGACCCGGCCACTGCCCGCGCCCGCTTTACCGAGGCCGCTAAAGAGGCTCCCGACTCGTCTCTGCCGCTCAATAGCCTGGCCCTGGCCTATATTGTTGAGGGTAATTACGCCCAGGCTATTAAAATCGCGCAGGGTGTGCTGGAACGCTTCGGTTCGGACAACCTGGACGCTTTGATGAACCTGACGCGGGCAACCGAACTGGCCGGGCAATCGGAAGAAAGCCGGGCCTACCTGGCGCGAATCAAAGCTTTACCTCGGCCTTCCCAGCCGGAAGATTTGATTGAAGTGGCCTCTTTGTTTGGTAACTTCGATGATGACGAGAGCGTTTACGACCTTTTGCAACCTCTGCTTAAGGCTGACAATGCCGAACTGGAAGAGCTAGACGAGGAGACCCGGCAAGAGTTGGCCGTGTTGGGGGCAGTTGCAGCCAGCCACCTCGGTCGGCCCGGCGAGGCCCGCCAGATTGTAGCGCAGGTAGAGGCTCCCAGCGACAATATCCTGCTTGAACGCTTGCGGTTTGCCCTCGCCAACGACGAACTTGGGCCGCGTGCCGAGGGTCGCTTCTTTTACACCCTGCCCACTTCACTCTATCCGACGGCTTTTAATTTGCTCTCGAATCTGCTGGATAAGGCCGCCGGGACTAAAAGCTACGAGCAGTATCGCACTCTGTTGAACCCTTTGTTCAGGCAGTTTCCCCGTGAAGGGCTGGAAATGGTGGCGTTCAACGTTTGGATTAGCGATGAAGCAGGCTTGATTGGAGGTTTCTTGACTCAAATTTTGGCCTCGAAGGTAGAAGGCGGGCCGGAAATGGTGAAGCGACTGGCTTTTACGCGGGCTGGCAGCGAACCACACCGCCTGGTGGCAGCGACGGTCTTGTTGCAAGAAGGGTTAATCGGGCCGGAAGAAGAGGTGACAGTCTGGCTGGACGGCCAGCCGAGGACTGCTCGGCTGCAAAAGCTGCTAGAGGACTATACCGCTCAAACCGGGCAGGACGCAGAAGCCTAGCCTCGAATGGCAACCGCTTGCCGGATCGCTCCGGCTACTTCGTCGCCGGTAAAAGGTTTGAGCAGAAAATTAACCGCTCCGGCTCCCAAAGCCCGTTCGCGGTTGTAAAATTCGCTCGACATAGCGATCACCGGGCTAGTGGCACCCTGAATTTTCAGTCGCTGGATTGCGACCACTCCATCCATGACAGGCATCTCGATGTCCATCAAAATGACGTCCGGCTTGAGAAGCTCATTTTGCAAAAGGGCTTCCTGGCCGTCGGCGGCAGTCCCGGCTACTTGAATATCTTTCTCGAAATAAAGCAGATTTACATAAGCCTGGATCATGTCGGCTTTATCGTCCACGATCAGGACTTTGATTCTGGTGGGTGCAAAATTGAACTCTGACATCTTTTACTCCGCAAGCATTACTTTTGCTAAAACTACACCCGCTATAGCTATGAGGCTGGTTTTACCGCGACGATGATGTCCGGCCAGTGCCGCCTCAAGTTGCCGTTGCCGTCGAAAGACTGGTTTTTATCTTCGAGGCGCAGGCCCAGATAGCTTAAAACTCTCCGGTACTCCTGCGGATATGGCGGCCAGTCGTGTAAGACCAGCCGACCGCCAGGAGCAGTCACGCGCACAAGTTCGACTAAAGCTTCGTGTCGGGCCTCCCGTCGAAAGACCGCCCCGGCTAAAACCGACGCTCCTTGCTCCCTCAGGCGACTAAAACGCTCTGCCCAACCTTTTCTGCTCATTGCCGAACCCGGTTTAAGCTGAACCTTTTCGCCCCGGCCAACCTTGTGCAGGGCCAGGCTCGAAACCACCAGATTAAATTCACCATTCCCATAGGGCAAGCGACGCGGGTCGGCCTCGTAAACCTGCACTCGGCCTCCGACCTCTTCCAGGTCAAGATTGCTGCGTAAATCTTCCTCGCTGCCACCGCCTGCTGTCCAGGTGTCCACCGCGATTACTCGAATACCGGGCGAACGTTTGGCCGCCCCGATAGCCAGCAAGCCGCGACCGCTTCCCACATCTAGCACCCGGTCGTCCGGGCGTAAATCGCTCAGATCAAGCATTGCCTGGCGTAACCGAAATTTTTGCACCTGGTTGAAGTAGAAAAATTTAACCAGCAGAGCCAGGTTAGTCGGCCCGCTCAGCCCTAGCCAGCGTCTAAACCTACTACCAAATGCTCCGCCCTTTTTAGTAGGCCAGACCAGGGCCAGGGTCAGGTTCAGGCTCTCTCGCAACAGGCTCCGCCGCCACGCTTCCGGCCAGACTAACCCGTAACTTGCCCGGCCACCTGGCTCGATAGATTTTAATAGCCTGGGTGCCAACCGATTTTTGATTTCTTCCTGGTCGTGTCACCAGGGGAGGATGAGAAGCTAAAAACAGAGTTACACGCTTCACCCCTGGGGTTCTGCACCCCTAAACCGGGTGCAGGCCGGTAAATTCCAGTCCGAGCGTTTCATCCCAGCCGAACATAACGTTCATAGCCTGAATCGCGTTGCCACTGGTGCCTTTCATCAGGTTATCAATCGCCGACATCACCACGAGGCGGTTGCTGCGTTCATCGCGCTCGAAGCCGATGTCGCAGAAATTACTCCCGGCTAGAATCTTTGGCTCCGGGTAGCGATAAATCCCCTCTTTAGTTTTGACCATCCGAATAAACGGCTCGTTGCCGTATTCCTGCCGGTAAACCTTCCAGATGTCCTTTTCGGCCAGGTTTTCCTTTAGAAAAACGTGACAGGTCGCCAGGATACCGCGCACCGCATCCGTCGAAGTGGCCGAGAAATGGACGGTCGGGCGCGGGCCAAAGTTTAGCTCCTGCTCCATCTCGCCGGTATGCCGGTGCATTGTAGGCTCGTAGCTGCGCAAGGCACCGCTTCGTTCGGGGTGGTGGCTGGCTGCCGAGGGTTTGTTGCCCGCAGCCGAACTACCGACCTTACCCTCTACTACCACCATTTGCGGATCGACCAGGCCATGCTTGAAAAGCGGCATCAGGCCCAAAATAGTAGCAGTCGCCAGGCAGCCCGCCCCGGCCAGATAATGCACCTCTCGTATCTGAGCGCGGTGCAATTCGGGAATAGCGTAGACAAATTTTGTCAGCCAGTCTGCCGCCTCGTGTTCGTGGCCGTACCAGCGCGGGTAATCCGTTGGATCGTGCAGCCGAAAGTCCGATGATAGGTCGAAAATACGCGGAGCAAGCTCGGCGTACTGCTCGATTTTAGGAGCGGCCAGGCCGTGCGGCAGAGCCAGAAACAAAAGATCAACCGGCTCAAGCGTATTCATAGTGGTAAATTTCAGGTCGGTGCGCTTACGCAGGTTCGGATGGACGCTGTGTACAAACTTACCGGCGTTGCTTTCGCTTGTCACCTGCACGATTTCCACGTTGGGATGGCCCAGCAATAGCCGCACGAGTTCGCCCCCGCCATAACCGCTCCCACCAACTATACTCACCCTGAGCTTAAAGACCGTCTTTTCGGACACCTTGTCTATTCCTTACTGCAATGCTTTAATGCTTTTCACCAGATCAAAAGCAACCAGCCTATTGTTTTGCCACCTGCAAACAATAATCTACAATCCGGCCTGGTATGTTTACGCCGGTTGTCTCAATGCTATTGCGAAATTCCATCGTATAGTTAACTTCGTTGACCAACAGGCCGCGCTCGGCATCCTCAAATACATCAATCGCCACCACTCCGCCGCCGACAGCCTGGGCCGCCCGCACGCATATCTCGTTTAGTTCGGGCGTAACCGGGCAGTTGGTGGCCGCTCCGCCGCGAGCCGTATTGGTGATCCAGTGGGAGCTACCCCGGTAGATCGCACAGATAGTTTCGTTGCCCACCACAAAGGCTCGAATATCGCGCTGTGGTTTTTTGACATACTCCTGGATGTAAAAAATGCTGTGTTCGTAATTGCCCAGGGTTTCTTTGTGTTCCAGCACCGCTTCGGCGGCATCCTGGTCGTTAATCTTTGCCAGCAGACGGCCCCAGCTACCAATCGAAGGTTTGATTACCACCGGGTAGCCTAGTTCTTCCATCGCGCTCAGGGCCGCTTCGGTTGTAAAAGCCAACCTCACCCGTGGAGTGGGGACGCCGTGATGGATGATCGCCTGGGTAGTCAGGAACTTGCTACCGCAAGTAAGAGCCACATTGTAAGTATTAACCGTTCGGATGCCCCAATCGTTGAGAACTTTCAAAATATTGAGTGCCCGCCCGTGGTGCAAAGACCGTTCGAGAATTACATCGTACTCGAAAGGTTTTTCTTCCAGCCGAAAGACCAGTTCGCCATCGTAAAGCCGGTCGAAATCTAAGCCACGTCGCTCGAATTCTTCAAAAAGAAGCTTTTCCTCGACCCGGATGCGCGAGACTAATACCCCTAGTTTCACCGGCCTACTCACCCCAGTCTTCTTCTTCTTCGGGAGCCAGGACCAGTTCGAGCGGTTCAAGTTTGATCACTTCCAGTTCCGCCCCGCAATCTCCACATTGCACGATTTCGCCCTTTTCAACTTTTACCCCCAACGTCACATCCGCCCCGCATTCAGGGCAGGTTGCTACAGTTGCTGTTGCCATCTTCTCGGTCTCCTTTTGCGTGTCCATAAAACCTCATCTAAATTAATTTGTTTGAATAAAATTTAAGGTCTTTTGC
The DNA here is from genome assembly GCA_038206175.1 of Chloroflexia bacterium. Lineage (GTDB taxonomy): Bacteria > Chloroflexota > Chloroflexia > Chloroheliales > Chloroheliaceae > 54-19. Next base: position 5,818 of record JBBRBE010000087.1, on the reverse strand, counting down.
CAAACAGATCGGGTAATAAAAAGAAAAAGCTTTTCTTTTCTATTACCCTTTCCCGTACATCTTTTAAGCTTTTCTAATTTTTAAGCTTTTCTAACTATGAAACAGCCAGAATCACAAAAACCGCAATCGCGGCCAGGAATTGGATCAAAATCGCTCCACCATAGAGTAAATAAGCCGGGATGCGCTCTTTAGGGTGTAAGAATGCCCCTAAAAGCGAATTGCCTACCACCGCCAGGAGGCCGATAAAAGGCAAAAACATCAATTCGCCCTTATCACCCAGGCGATCAACCTGACCTAGCTTGTTAAAATGAATCCGTAGCGTAATCGGCAGGTCGTCGTACCGCCACAGCAAGATGAACCACAAAACCAGGTTGAGCAGGACCCCGGCCAGAATTAAGCCGCGCCCTAGTCGGTCGTGCCAGAGCGGATGGTTCAAGAAAGCTCCGGGTACGATTCCTTCCTGGCTCGGTGTGGTTGCACCAAGTCGCCGCCGCAACTTGTATTCGGTTATAAACTGAGTGCTATCGCGGGGTGAGAGCGCATAAGTTTCGGTCTGGGTGCGAATGAGTAAAGTTTCGGCCAGAGGACGGGTCGAGTAAAACTGAACCGGGCCGAGAGAAGCCACCTGCGCCTGGTTCAAATGAAAGCCCGGCCAGCCCCCAAACAAAGGCCGTTTCACCCCAAAATTGACCGAACCGGTCGCTACGAAATCCGGTTCTTCTTCGCCCGGCCTGGCTGGGCGGTCGCGCTTGAAGTCCTGAGCGTCTGGTTGGTCCTGGGGGTTGGCCGGTCGCTCGTCAAAATTAACCGCTAACGTCCGAAGGCGAGCCGGCTCAATCTCGACGATCTGACCTTCCTCGATTTCGGCCACGGCCAACTCGTCGGTTTCTTCGCTTTCGGCTTTGCTCCATTGCTGTCCTGGTCGGTCGTCCATTGCGGGAGCTTCAATTTCGACAAATTGAGCCGGTTCGATTTCGATCTTTTCCAGATATTCCAGGCTGCTATCGGCGGCGGCGGTCTGAGTTAACTGATAAGAAGGATTTTTCTCGTCCTGTACGGCTACCCCTTCCAGGGCCGGATCGGATTTGGTCGAAGCTTCTTCCGCCCGGCGCGGGTAAGCCCGCGCCATTGGGCCGGTACTAACACTATCTTGACCCGCTTCGCTCCCGCCGTAAACCTTCTGGCGCATCTGGTTCAGCACATCCTGGGCCGATACGACATAGCGAATATTTGCTAGCGGAATAACAGCCTGACGGTCGCCCATATCCACCCGGATCGCGTTGCGGTCGAGTGAATAGCGCAAGGCAAAAAAGCGGCGGGTCTGATAGGCCAGCCACAGTACCAACCCTAACAAACCGACACTCAGCAGGCCCAGCCCAAAGGTTCCCAGGTTCGCCCCAACCTGCACCAGCACCAGTTCCGGCTGATCGGTGGGGGCATCTTCCGAGGTAATCGCCTGTTGCACTTCGGTAGCCGTAGCACTTTGCCAGGTCAGCCAGATTGCCAGGCCCAGAAGAACCAGAGCCAGCGCGGTCAGAATTATTCCAATTACGCCCCCCTTAGAGGGCAATGCACGCCAATCTTTCATTCTAGTAAACGGGGGTACACCATTCCTTGTATTTGCCGATTTTGCCGCGCACAACTTCAAAGTAAAGCTTTTGCAGTTTAGCCGTAAAAGCACCTACTTCGCCCGTTCCAACGGGCCGGTGATCCACCGAGGCGACCGGGGCAATCTGCGCACCCGTACCGCACAGGAAAAGCTCGTCGCAGGTGTAAAGTTCGGTGCGGTCAATCACCCGCTCTACGATTTCGAGACCGAACTCTTCCTTCGCCAGCGTCATCACGGTATGGCGGGTAATTCCAACCAGCAAATTTTCGTTAACCGGCGGCGTTACCAGCTTGCCGCCTACCATCATAAACAAATTTTCGGCACTGCCTTCCGAGACGTGACCTTCACTGGTCAGCATAATTGCTTCGTCGTAGCCGTTGAGCAAGGCTTCGGTCTTGGCAAAAGCACTATTGACGTAGGCACCGGCAATTTTGGCCCGCGCCGGGATCATGTTATCGTCAATGCGCTTCCAGCTTGAGACGCCAACTTTGAGGCCCCGGTCAATGTCAATGTAAGCTCCAAAAGGCACTGCGTACATACAAAAGCCTGAGTCCAGGCCGTGCAACCGCACCCCGATCACTTCCGAGGAAATGTAGCAGGTCGGGCGCATATAAGTATCCTGGTGGTACTCGTTTTTCCGCACCAGGTCGCGGGCGATGGTGCAGAGGGTATCTACATCGCCGGGTAGTTTAAAACCCAGGATGCGAACGCTACCAACCATGCGCTCGAAATGCTCACGCAGGCGGAAGATGTAAAGCTGTTTGTCTTCTTCGTTCCAGTAGCCACGAATACCCTCAAAGCAGGCTGTGCCGTAATTGAAGGCGTGAGTCATAATGCTGATATTAGCCTCGCTGGAAGGGACGATCTGGCCGTTCAGGTAACTGTAAGTTATGTCAGACATCTTTTCGCTCCGTCTCTTTGCACTGCATGCACTTTGAACAACAGGTTAAGTCAACCCGGTTGGATGATTATAGCACAAAAATATCCCGCCTTCTATTTTTTTTCCACCAGGTCAAAAGCTTTGCGGATCGGTTTGGGGCCGTGGAAACCGGGCGCAAGGTCTATTACCAGGGCCGTTTCGTCGCACTCGGTAAACTTAGGACATTTGAAGCACTCGCTCCAGGTCTTCTGCGGCAGTTCTTCCTTTGTACCGACGCGAAAACCAAACCGCTCGAAGAAAGTCGGAATAGTAGTCAGGGTAAAAAGCCGCAGCATTCCCAGGTCGCGCCCGTCCTCAAGAATGACCTTTATTAACTGTTCGCCCCAGCCCTGGCCCTGGTATTCCAGGTCTACCGCCAGCGAACGCACTTCGGCCAGGTCTTCCCAGAAAATATGCAGCGAACAGGTGCCAATTACCCGGTCGTCGTCCACCGCTACCACGAAATCGCGGACGTGTTCGTATAGTTCGGACATCGAGCGCGGCAGCAAATTGTTCTTGAGGCGGGCCATGCCGTTAACCAGCTTGAAAATTTGGGGTACATCTTTAATGCGGGCTTTGCGAATAATGATTTGTTCTGCCGACTTACCGGCAATGCCGGTTCTGAGTATTATGTCTGCTTCTGCACTTAACATGATAGTTTGTTCTCCTTTTTAACTATTTATATCAAAACTAAAAGACAATAAAAAAAACGGCCTCGTGGCCGTAATCATCTCGGTTGTACTTCTGCGCCGGGCTGTCCGGCAATAATCGAAGCATTTTCCTCAATTCATCTACGCCACCGCTCCTGTTTTCCCCCGCACAAGCTCAGGCTGCGCGGGGCGCACGGGGAGTCGGCGTCGCTGCTCATCCCACTGTTCCGGGGTAAGCTTGTCGTCGGCCAGAAGCACACGCTCCAGGGCCACAATTGCTACTTCCAGCATGGCGGCGTCGGGCTGCCGGGTGGTCAGCTTTTGCAGAGCCAAACCGGGCTGCATTAGAGTGCGGACGAAAGGGTTAGAGAAATGAGCGGCACTCCATTTGATGTATTCGTAAGCCAGGGTCGCTACGAACGGTACAAGCAAAATCCGTAACGGCAGACTGATCCACATGGCCGGGTTGCCCAGAGCCGTAAAGACAAAGCTGAAGATGATAATCGAGAAGACGACTACCAGCAGCAAAAAGTTGGTGCCGCAGCGGGTATGGAGCGTAGTGAAAGTTTGCACCGATTCAGGCGTGAGGGGTTGGCCGGCTTCGTAAGCGTTGACGGTTTTATGCTCGGCTCCGTGGTACTGAAAAACCCGCCGCATATCCGGCATAAAACCAACCAGCCAGAGATAGCCGATCAACAGAGTTACGCGCAAGCCGCCTTCGACCAACAGATTACTCAGCAGGTGGTTGTGGATGAACCATTCATTGGCAATTCCGGCGAGCAGGGCGGGCAAGACGATAAAGAGACCGACCGAAAAGGCCAGCGAAACCAGGATCGTCAGGATCATCGCCCAGCGTGGCAGTTCTTCGCCGCCTTCTTTGCCCGGTTCACCCTGGTCTGGCTCGACACGGGTTTCTTCAGCGGAGTCAATGGTTGCTAGCATTGTCGGTAGTAGCATTCCGGCGGCGGCGATATTGGCCGACCAGGTGAGCGCACCCACGCCCAGCACCAGCATATCCCACAACATAACAAGGCCGCGTAGTAGCGGCCATTTCATGATTGGACTTTTATAAATCCCGGCTTGCAGAGCCTCGGTTTTGAGGACAATCTCGCCCTCCGCATTCCGCACGGCTACCGCCATCTGGCGTTGCCCGCGCATCATAACGCCTTCGATTACTGCCTGCCCGCCGTAGTTAAATTTCATCCGCGCCTGACCAAATGCCTTTCAAGTGAATCATAAGATATGCGACAAAGCTATTGTAACAAACTTGTGACCTGAAATGCAAATGAGTCAGGGCAAGATTTACATTGTGCCTTCCCGCCCGCCGGATGGGTTTTGCGGCATGCTGATGCCACTTGGCATTTGTGACATCGGGTGTCCCATGTTGCCGGTCTGGGTATCCATGTGGACATCTTCGGCATAGTCCAGAATCTGATCGCGGGTGATAGAAAGATGAACGATCCGGCTACCCATCTGCCCGGCAATCAGGCTAGCGGGTAGGGTAAACTGCTTGCTGTGTTCCTCGTTTTCGACTACAAGATGCAGTACCCGGCCTGCCTGGGGTTCGGTCACGACCCGCACAACCGTACCGATAAAGCCGTTACTGGCTTCGACTACTGCGCCGACCGCAATCGGCTCAGGACTTGAATTTGTCTGGTTTTCCATTGCTGGTTTTCTCCTGTTCTTGGCTATCTTGCCTACTTATCTAAACTGGCGACAGGTCTTATAGCAGAATGGATTTGCAAGAACCGCGCCAACAGCCCGCACAAGGCTAAAAGGGCTTGATTTGCGCATCGAAGACAGAATTTAAGCCTGGTTCTTCTCTTTTTCCCACTGCGAAATAACGGTGGGAGTGATCCCGCCCCGTGCATTAAAGACGCCGGTGATTTTGATCCAGCGCGGTTCAAGTACCTTGACCAGATCGCGCAAAATAGAATTAGTGACGGCTTCGTGAAAGGCTCCTTCGTTGCGAAAGCTCCACATGTAAAGCTTGAGGCTTTTGGTTTCGACACATTTCTGGTTGGGGCGGTACTCGATAGTGAAGCGGGCGAAGTCTGGTTGGCCGCTAATCGGGCATAAGCAGGTAAATTCGGGTATTTCCAGGACGATGGTGTAATCCAGGTCAGGAGCAGGATTATCGAAAGCATCGAGTTGCCTGGTGGGAAAGGTACGGCCCTCGCCTAGCTTGCTATACGGGACACTCACGGACCCTTCTGCCTGGCCTAGCGTGGTGGTACGCAGGATTGGCTCGGTAGCGGCAACTTCTTTTAGTCCGTTAGATTTAAGTGTTTCCATCTTTTTTCCAGTCTAAATAAAACAACCGACTAAAATTTTAGTCGGCGTCGGTTTACATTATCTAATTATATGGTACGCCTGAACGGACTCGAACCGCTGACCTTTTGGTCCGCAACCAAACGCTCTATCCAACTGAGCTACAGGCGCACAATCTCTTACGAGTGAGAAGTATAACACCTGGCCCTATGTGTGTCAAGCCAGCTATCGAGCTAAAAAAGAATCAGCTCAGATGATAGCGCACCGCCAGCACCGCCGCCTGGGTGCGGTCGCGCACGTCCAGTTTTTCAAAGATAGCTCGCACGTGGCTTTTAACAGTATCGGGGCTGATATTAAGCTGCTGCGAAA